>DATCKP010000022.1:0-11946 GCA_036562165.1 Clostridia bacterium | reverse complement strand
ACTATTACCTGCTCGCCTACTCGGGCTCTGGTTACGTTTACAAGATGATGGTATTCTTGGTCTTTTATTATAATGGTATCGTCTTCTGTGTATTCGGCAAAAAACCTTTTTGACATAAGTTTATCCTTTTTTGTAAATCAGGCAATACCAATCGTCAATAGAGTTTTGCTCCATTAAATCAAATTCGCTAAAAGCTTTCTTTAAATCGTCTAATTTTAAATCTATAATTCCGCTCAAGACCAAAATCCCGTCTTTTTTGAGCCTTTGATACAGCGAATTTTTTATGCTGATTAAGATATCCGCCGTAATATTGGCAAATATAACGTCCGCTATAGCGTCCGTATTTTCTATCGTTCCCCAAATAATCTCGGCTTTCGGGGTCATATTATTAAACTCTACGTTTTCTTGAGCTACTTTAACCGCGGACGCGTCGTTGTCTATCATTATGACTTTGCTTGCTCCAAGCTTCAGCGCCCCCAGCCCCAATATGCCGCTTCCGCAGCCTACGTCTAATACTAGTTTTTGGTCTAGATCCAGCTTTTGCATAGCCTCAAGGCACATTTTTGTGGTCTGGTGCGTTCCAGTGCCGAAAGCCATAGAAGGATTTATAAAAACCGACGGCTTGTCGGATTTATATTCTCGCATCCACGACGGGACTATTACAAACTTTTCAAACTCTATAGGCTGGAAATATTTTTTCCACTCGTCCCTATAGATGCTGTCGTCTTTTTCGGCTATTTCAACGGAATATTCAAAATCAGAGTTTATGCTTTTTAGGCGTTTTAACTCTTCCAAATATTCGTCTATATTCGCGTCAGGGTAAAAATACGCCCTTACATAGACTTGGTCGGTTTGGCTTTTTAGGCTGTCGTCGGCGTAATCCCATAGACCCTGTTCGGACAAATCTATATAATCCTGTTTGTCCCATACCGCCACGCCTTCGAAATTGTTTTCGCTCAATACCGCCGCCACTATATCGGCGTATTTATGGTCGGTAATAACGGTAAGCTCTTTATATCGCATTATGTTTATCCTGTAAACTTTATAATCGCTATTTTTTATCTTATCACAAAAACGCCAAAAAATATATAAAAAAACCGCAATCTTATTTTTTAAGATTGCGGTTTTTTTATGTATTTGGTTTTTTTGGATTTTTGTTTCAGCTGTTTAGATAATCTTTAGCCTTATCGTATTGGTTAGCGTTTATGAGATTATGCAGGTTTTTGATAAGCTCTTTTTGCTCGCCTTTTAAGTTTTTGGGCAATTCTATAATGACTTTTAGATACAAATCGCCGTAAGAGTCGCGTCTTAACATCTTCATGCCTTCGCCGCGTATCTTAAAGACCGTGTTAGTCTGCGTGCCTTCGGGAATGTTCAAAGTTACTTCGCCTTTCAAGGTCTTGACTTTTATCTTATCTCCCAAAAGCGCTTGGGTAAACGCTATAGGTATGTCAGCGTAAAGGTCGTAGCCTTTTCGGGTAAACAGTTTGTGCGGCAAGACGGTAACGGCTATCACTAAATTGCCCCTATGCGACGAATCCGCAACGCCGTTGCCTTCGTTTTGCACGGTCATTATTTGACCGTTGTCTATGCCCGCGGGAATGTTGATCTTTAAAACGCGGGTCTTTTTTACAGTGCCTTTGCCCTTGCATTCGGGGCAGACGTGTTTGATCTTTTTGCCCGTGCCGCCGCACGTCGAACATACGCGCGTGTTAACGATGCGTCCAAACAGCGTGTTTTGAGCGTATTGGACTCTGCCTGAGCCGCTGCATTCGGGGCATATCGTGTATTCAGTTCCGCCTTTAGCCCCTGTGCCGCGGCATTCTTCGCAACGTTCTATACGCTGAATGGTTATGTCCTTGCTTACGCCGAAATAAGCTTCTTCGAACGTCAAAGTCATGCTTATAGAAATATCCGAAGCTCTGCTTTGGGGACGGGCGGTCTCCGCGCCCGTGAACATATTCAAAATATCTTCAAATATGCCTCCGCCAAAGCTTGTAGAGAAGCCGCCAAAATTGCTGAAATCAAAGCCCGCTCCAGCCGCGCCGGGATCGGCCGTTCCAAAACGGTCGTAGTTGGCGCGTTTGCCGGGGTCGCTTAACACTTCGTAAGCTTCGTTTATTTCTTTAAACTTTTCGGCGGCTTCCTTATCGCCCGGGTTAAGATCCGGGTGATATTTTTTAGCAAGCTTCCTATAAGCCGATTTTATTTCTTCTTCAGTCGCGGTCTTAGGAACGCCTAATATATCGTAGTATGACTTAGCCATTTAGAACTCTTTTTTACTAGATTATTAATTATTGGGCGCGTCATGGACATCGGGATTGATGCCGTCAGTTGAAGCGTTGTTCGCGCCTTGTTGGTATACTCTGGTAAATATTTCGGCAGTGGTTTTTTGGGTTTCGTCCATAGCCGCTTTGATCTTGTCTTTGTCGTCGGACTTCATAGCTTCTTTTAGATTTTCGGCGGCTTTGGTTAGTCTGTCTTTTTCGTCTTGGGTTATCTTGTCGCCGTTTTCTCTTACGAACTTCTCTATGCCGTAAACGACGTTATCGGCTTGGTTCTTAAGCTCGACAAGCTCTTTTCTCTTCTTGTCTTCTTCTTCGTATTTTCTAGCGTCTTCGATAGCGCGTTGGATTTCTTCTTCGCTCAAGTTGGAAGAAGCGGTTATCGAAATAGACTGCTCTTTTCCGGTAGCCTTGTCTTTTGCGCTTACATGCACGATGCCGTTAGCGTCGATATCAAAAGTAACCTCGATTTGCGGAACTCCCCTAGGAGCAGGCGGAATACCGGTAAGCTCGAATCTTCCAAGCGTCTTGTTGTAAGCCGCAAGCTCTCTTTCGCCTTGCAAAACGTGAATTTCTACCGAAGTTTGATTGTCGGTTGCGGTAGAGAAGATTTGAGACTTTCTTACAGGAATGGTCGTGTTTCTTTCGATTATCTTGGTAAACACGCCTCCCATAGTTTCGATACCAAGAGACAACGGCGTAACGTCAAGCAGCAATACGTCCTTTACTTCGCCGGCTAAAACGCCTGCTTGGATAGCCGCGCCGATCGCCACGCATTCGTCAGGGTTGATGCCCTTAAACGGCTCTTTGCCCGTAAACTTTCTTACGGTTTCCACTACGGCGGGCATACGGGTAGAACCGCCTACCAAAATAACCTTATCTATGTCGTTGATAGAAAGACCGGAGTCTTCCAACGCTCTCTTCATAGCGTTGAGCGTTCTTTCGGTCAAGTGAGCGGTCATTTGCTCGAATTTAGCCCTTGTAAGCTCGTAGTCGATGTGCTTAGGCCCGCTCGCGTCCGCCGTTATAAACGGCAAGCTTATGTTGGTCTTAAGAACGCTGCTTAACTCTATCTTAGCTTTTTCGGCGGCGTCCTTTAGTCTTTGCATAACCATACGGTCGCCGCTTAAGTCGATGCCGGTTTCTTTTTTGAACGTGTCGATTATCCACTTGATAATCTCGTTGTCATAGTCGTCGCCGCCCAGCCTGTTGTCGCCCGCGGTAGCCAAAACTTCAAACACGCCGTCGCCTATTTCTAGTATGGAGACGTCAAACGTTCCGCCGCCAAGGTCGTAGACTAAGATTTTGGCGTTTTTCTCTTTAGCCTTGTCAAGACCGTAAGCCAAGGAAGCCGCGGTAGGCTCGTTGATAATTCTTAAAACTTCCAAGCCCGCGATTCTTCCCGCGTCCTTTGTAGCTTGACGTTGGGCGTCGGAGAAATAAGCGGGAACGGTTATAACCGCTTGAGTTACCTTAGTTCCCAAATAAGCTTCGGCGTCGGCTTTGAGCTTTTGCAAAATCATAGCCGAAATTTCGGGGGGCGTATATTCTTTGTCGTCTATTTTAACTTTTTTATTAGTGCCCATATCCCTTTTTATCGAAATAACCGTTCTGTCGGGATTGGCTATTGCTTGTCTTTTCGCGATTTGTCCTACTAGTCTTTCGCCGTCCTTAGTGAAAGCCACGACCGAAGGGGTAGTTCTTGCTCCTTCGGAGTTAGGAATAACTACGGGTTCGCCGCCTTCCATAACGGCTACGCAAGAGTTAGTAGTTCCAAGGTCGATACCTATTACTTTTCCCATAATCTATCTATCTCCTTTTTAAGTCTCAACTTTTAAGTATATATTTTCATTGGGCTACTTTGACGCTTGCGTGACGCAATATCTTTTCGCCCAAACGATAGCCTTTTTGAACGACTTCGGCTATAGCGCCTGATTTTACGTCTTCGGCTTTGACCAATTCTACCGCGCTGTGAAGATTGGGGTCAAAGTCAATTCCTTTTTCGGCTTGTATTTCTTCTACCTCAAAGTTTCTCAAAACGCTTTCTATCTGGCGGTAAATCAGCTTAATGCCGCTGTTAGTAGCGTCGTCTTTTATCATGCTCATTGCCTGCTCGATTATGTCCAAAATCTTGATAACTTCGACAAGAACTTGGGAGCGGCCTTCGATTTGCGCGGTTTTGACGCTTTCAGCGTTTCTTTTGCGGTAATTGTCAAATTCGGCTTGAAGATTTATTAATCTTTTCGCGTATTCTTCGGCTCGGGCTCGTTCTTTTTGAGCCTGCTCTTGAGCCTGCAAAATCTGGTCGTTGAGATTTTGCATATGCTCGTTTAGAGCCTTTAACGCTTCAAGCTGCTCTTCGGTCATCAAAGGCTCTTGAGAGTCTTTTTTGCCAGCCGCGTTTTCGCCGGCTGGGTTTTGCTCTTTTTCGTTAATATCGGCTTTAGCGGTTTCTTCGGAAGCCGTATTATCGTTTTCCAGGTTGATTTTTTGCTCTTCGTTGTTAGCCATTTATTCCTCCAATTTTTTAAGCCCTTTCTAAAAGTAAAAGCGAAAAAGCTTATTCTTTATTATCGTCAACTTTAATATTAATGCGGTTTTTAATGCTGTCGTTGATAGTTTTGCCGATATAATCTAACACCGCCACTACTTTGGAATAGTCCATTCTTATAGGGCCTATTACGCCCGCTTGCCCGATGTTCTTGCCGTTTACTATGTAGTTGGCAGTAATGATCGCGCATTCGGGGAAATTGTCGTTAGCGTCGTCTTTGCCTATGCGTATATTGAGTTCTACGTTGCTCGTGCTCTTTAAAACGGGTATAAGCTGTTCTTTGGCTTCAAGCATAGCGATTATGGATTTGGCTTGCTGGACGTTGCTGTATTCGGGCTGTTCTAACAGCTTGGAAGTGCCTTCCAATACAAAGTCTTCGATACTGACCTGCTCGTAATATCTTTTTATTATGTCGATTATCGCGTCGAAAATCTTTTTGTAGCCTTTTATGGCGTTGTTGATTATCTTATTAGGCTTCATTACTTGAGCGATCTTTTTTCCGCCGAACACTTCGACGCACAGCCTGCTTACCGCGTCAAAATAGCTGTCGTCCATCTCTTCGTCCAAGTTCACTATGGCGTCCTTTAACACGCCCAAGTTGGTGACCACTATGACCAAAGCCGTTTTTGCCGTAAGCTTTACTACCTTGATGTTTTCGATTACGGCTTCTGATATATCGTTTACAAACGCCAAAGACGTGTAATTGGTAACTTCGCTTATCACTTTAGCCGTCTTTTTTAACACGTCTTTGAGCTGGATCATTTGCTGGTTAAAATAGCTCTTGATAAGATTAAGCTCGGAGCGGGCGAGCTTTTTCCTAGGCATTAACTGCTCAACATAAAGCTTATACGCTTGTTTTGTGGGAATTCTTCCTGAAGACGTGTGAGGCTGATATAAATAGCCCATTTCTTCCAACGCGGCAAGCTCGTTTCTTATAGTAGCTGAGCTTACTTCGGGCATATGCCTGTCTTTAATATCCGCGCTGGATATAGGCTCAGCCTTGTTGATATAATCTTCGACTATAGATTTTAAAATTTTAGCTTTTCTAGGGCTTAAATTGGTCATATTTTTTTCTTTTTGCGAATTAAATTTTGCCGCGATTATTTATAGTCGTTAGCACTTAAATCGCTTGATTGGTAGCAGTCTAACGCATTGAGTGCTAATGATTATACTAGCATTATGATATTGCTTTGTCAACAAAAATGTGAAAAAAAATGAAAAATTTGGGAAAATAAAGAAAAAAACATGCCGAATTTACGCTAAAAAAACCTTATTTTTTACGCTTTCCGTAATTTATAGTGAAATATTTTTTTTCATGATATGCCTTAAAAAGTCTTATTTATTTTTGCAATCTTGGCAATATCCGTAAAGGTCAAATCTGTGCTCGGTTACGGTAAAATTTTGTCCGGAAATATTTTGAATGTCTTTTAGGGGACAAAAATCCACGGGCTGAATTTTTTTGCATCCTAAACACATCAGGTAATGGGTGTGGCGCTGTTTCAATTCGAACAACGCCTTATCGCTGCCCTCAAAAGTAAGAGACCTTATTAATCCGCCGTCTTTTAACGCTTCAAGCGTCCTATAAATTGTGGAGAGATTGACGTTTTGGCCGTTTTCTAAAAACTGCTTATATATATCTTCGGCGGAAACGGGCATCGCGCTTTGATAGAATATAGACAAAATAAGACGCCTTGCGGCAGTGGGCTTAAGCCCTATTTCTAATAGTTGTTGTTTTATGTCGACCATAGTTTTTTATGATTTTGCTTTTAGACGCTTTATTTTTTTATATACCGTTTTTCCGATAAGCAAAAGCAAAAAGGCAGCAACTCCCAAAAGGATGATAATAGAGCCGGGTTTGAGCCCTTGGTAGAACGACAAAAATAAGCCCGCTATGGTAAACGCCAGCGCAAAAAGTATCGCGTAAATTACGGTTTGGAAATAGCTTTTGGATATCTGCATAGAGCATGCCGCAGGGATTACTAACATGGACGACACCAAAAGCGCGCCCACAATTTTGGACGCTATAGATATGGTAACGGCGGTAAGAACGGTAAACGCGGTATTGACTATTCCCGTTTTTACGCCCGCAAGACGCGCGCCTTGCTCGTCAAAGGCGATATAAAACAATTCTTTATACAAAAACACAAACGCGGCCAAAACAACCGCGCCCAAACCCGCGATAAGATACATTTCCAAATCCGAAATAGCTATAATGCTTCCAAACAAAAAGTTCTCAAAGCTGGCCGGTGTTTTTACGAAATCGGACAATACGCCGGCAAGCCCTATGCCCAGAGACATTATTATAACCAAAGACATCTCGGAGAACCTAGGAAGCTTTTTTCTTATGGCTTCTATGCTCAACGCGGCCGCGACGCATACCACGGCTGCGCCTAAAACGGGATTGATATTAAGTATAAGCCCCGCCGCCACGCCCGCCAAAGACGCGTGCGAAAGCGCGTCGCCTATCATAGAAAGGCGTTTTAACACGATAATAACGCCTATGCAAGGAATGATAATGGCCGCTATTATCCCCGCCAAAAAAGCCTTTCGCATAAAAAGGTATTCAAATATTTCCATTGACGTCCCCTATGTCTTCATGTTTGTGCTTGTATTTACGCTCAAGCAGCACCTGCTCTTTGGTAAGACGCAAAAAACATCCCCCGCCCAAGCACAATATCCGCGAACAATATTCCGCCACCCGCTCTTGATCGTGAGTGACTATCAAAGCTGTCTTGCCTTCTTGGGTCTTTTGTTTTAGGATTTTGTATATTTGGTCTGTGGTTTGGCGATCCACGCCCGCTGTAGGCTCGTCTAAAATAAGCAAATCCGGGTCGGACACGATCGCCTTGGCAAGCATTACCCGCTGTTTTTGACCGCCTGAAAGATTGCCTATTAAGTTATGGGCATAGTCTTGCATTTCCACGGTCTTTAGGGCTTGCATTATTCTTTGCTTTTTGTCTATTACGGGCTTGCCGTATAAGCCCAGCCCGACTATTTCTATTACTTTGGCAGGAAAGTTTGAGCAAAGGCTTGCGCTGTTTTGGGCGACGTAGCCTATACGGCGATAGTCTTTAAAGTCTTTTATGTCTTGCCCGAACAATTTGATCTCGCCTTGGTCGGCGATTAGCTCGCCCAGCAAGATTTTTATAAAGGTGCTTTTGCCCGCGCCGTTAGAGCCCAGCACCGCCAAAAACTCGCCTTTTTCCAAATAAAAATCCAGCCGTCTTAAGACAGGCTTTGAGCCGTATGAGAAACTAAGGTTTTGTACTTTGATAATTTCTTGCATTTTAAGCCGTTCCGTTTTGCTTTTGCAAAGCCTTTTTTATGGAGTCAAGATTTTTTCTCATTATCTTAAAATAATCGTCGCCGTTTTTTAAGTCTTGTTCGCTTAAAACTTCCAAAGAGTTAAGGACGTCAAGCTCGATTTCTAAGCCTTTTTTTGAAACTTCGTCTTTTACCGCCTTGGCTAAATCCAGCGAAGCCTGTTCGTAAAACACGACTTTGACATTCTGGTCGATTATATATTTTATAAAATCTTTCATTTCTATATTATTAGGATCGGACTCGTGAGAACGGCTTAAGGCCACTTGGTTTAGGTCGTATTCATGGCAAAGATAAGAAAACGCGTTTTTCATAACCACAATATCGCGTTTTTCAAAGCCGCTTAACTCGTCTTTGAAGCTAGAGTCAAGCTCGTCGCAAAGGTCTGCGTAACGCTCGTAATTGTCTTGGTAAAATTGAGCGTTTTGCGGGTCGGCTTGAGAAAAAGTGTCTTTTATGTTTTTTAGGATAATTTTAGCGTTTTTGGGCGAAAGCCATATGTGCGGGTCGCCGCTTTCGTGATAGTCGTCATGCTCGTCTTCTAACGCTTCTATTCCGTCAGAGACCCTGACTATCAAGACGTCTTTCTCTATTGAATTAAGAACTTTATCCGCCCAATGCTCAAGCCCTAGTCCGTTATATATAAAAATATCCGCCTTGTTGAGTTTGACTATATCTTTTGCCGAAGGCTCCCAGCTATGAGCGTCGCCCCCGCCCGACATTATGTTATAAATCTTAGCCTTGTCTTGAGCGATCTTTGAAGCGAAGTCGTAAAGAGTATAAAAGCTTGTGTAAACTACAAGCCCTTGGTCTTGACCGCCTTTATCGCAGCCAAAAGCGAAAAAACTAGAATTAAAAATCAAAGCTAAACTTAACAAAACATAAAAAAACTTTTTCATTTAGATCCCTTAAAATGCAAATCATTTGCATTCGCAATTAAGATTATGATAATTATATTCGGCTGTCAAGTTTTTTAGACTATTTAAATTTCATTAAGACGCTAGGGTATTATTTTGTTTTGATATAAATAATTATCCCCTTATTTTACCGTTCTTACATCTAGATTTCTAAAAAAATCCCGCCCTTTAGATTCGCGGGGCGGGAAATCAAGCTCGTTTTGGATACGCAATGAAAAACAATCTTGGAAACCTGAATATTACGTCGCCGTTTTTTTGCTTAGGATAAGCTTGAATTAAGCGTTCCATTATTTGATTTTCAAATTCGGCTTTTTTATTCTCAGGCAAGACGCTCAAATAAGGCCTTAAGCCCGTGCCTTTATACCATTCTAAAATATCGTTATGAGATTTCATAGCGTGGTAATAAATCGTTTCCCAAATATAAAACTCTCTTGAGATGTCGGATAAAATGTCGTAATACTCGCTCGGCTTTAAAACGTTACGTTTTGTGCTTTGGGGAAAATACTCTTTCCACTCAGGCAAAGCCGCGGTTTGTTGGATAATTATATGTATGGGCTCGTCAAAGTTTATTGGGATTTGAACGGCTAATACTCCGCCGGGGTTTAGTAAGCCGATTAAATTTTTTAACAAGCGGTCATGATCGGGCACCCATTGAATGCACGCGTTAGAAAAAACTATGTCAAAATCGTTGTCTAATTGATTTAAGTCTTTCGCAATATCGCATATTTTAAAGTCCATATAAGGATAATTCTTTTTCGCGGCGTCTATCATCTGCGGGGAATTGTCCACGCCTAAAATATACGTCTCGGGATATTTTTCATATAATACTTGAGTGCTGTTGCCGGGCCCGCACCCTGCGTCTAATATTTTTTTTGAGTTTTTTAGATTTATACGATTTGCTAGATCTACAGCTGGCTGCGTGCGTTCTGCCGCGAACTTTAGATATTGCTGGGAATTCCAATCCATGCCTTACACTCCTAACAGATTATAATATCATTTCGGAATTTCTATTTTTTAGAAAACAGGTATTCCGAAAACTTTGTCAAGGATGGGACTTGATTATATAGATTCTAAAATAGGGTTTTATTAAAAACCGCGATATCAAAACCCTATGCTAAATTTGACAAAATCTCTTGAGCCTTCGTCAATTTCTTGATTTGAAAACCCGTATATAAAGAAGTTGTCTTAAAGACAAAGCCTCTTTTAGCAAACGGGTCTTTATATAAGACTAATTTTTTAGCATTAATAAGCGGGCGTAATCAACTTTTTTAGCCTAAAGACGCTGTTGACAGGAAATTTTGGGGTTTTTGCTTTTTCCCTAATATAAAAATTTGAAATTGATAATTAAACGTTATAAATCGCGTATAATATTAAATAAATTTTTTAATATTAATTTTCGCTAAGATTATACCCGCGAAAGAACATTTAAGTTTTCTCGGGCATATTGTGTAAGTGTAAGGTAAGTTTGCTGCTAAACCCTCTGACACTATCTCCTCCAAAACTTAAATTTGACAAGGCGGCAAAAATTAATATGCCGCCTTGTCTTTGTTATTCTATTTTTATGTCATAACTGACCGCGGCTTGAATTAGTTTTTGGTAATATCGCTCCCCGCCGAATCTAGAGTCGTGCTTAAAACTCCATTTGGACGCGACGTCAAGCTTGTTAAAAATCTCGACCCAGACCAAAATATCTTGTTTGGTCGGACTTTCGTTTTCTTGAATCAAGCTTTTTAGCTTTTTTAAATAGCCTGTTTGGTCTTTGAAATATTTGGACGCCGTTTGGTAAATTTTTTTGTATTTGGGCGGAATAAGCTTTTTTTGGCGGCTGTTTAAAGCTTCGTAGCTTTGGATTAAGCTTTGCATTTCGTTATAGTTGTTAACCCCGTAAACCAAGGGATAGTCGGAAGAATTATGCCGCCCTAGGCGCATAATTTTAGAAATAGCGTCCAAAACGGGCTGGTCGATAGACTTTAAAATATTTTCAAAAGCGCCGCAAAAGTCAACCCCTAAAATTTTTTGCTTTTGATGCTCGTCCAAAACTATGTATCTTTCATAAGCTTCTATAATCTCTTCTTTGGGGCTGTCAGGCTTCAAGCGGTCTATAGCGATCAGCGCTTGGACAGCCTGCGTATAAAGGTTTATCGCTTTGTGGTAATACGCCGTAATCTTGGTTTTGTAGTATTGCGAAAACTCTTCAAGCTCTTGCTCGGCGGTTTGATTATATAAAATATCCCACGCCTCATAGATGTATTGATAATTGTCTATTATATATCCGTTGTCGGCTTCTAAAACGGGAAGCAGCGTTTGGGCGATTATTTTAGCCTTTTCCAGCCCCGAATATAAGCCGTATAATTCGTCTCGGGCTGAACGAAGTTTATGGGCGTCTGGCAAAAGCCGCCGCAGATTTTGGGGCAAGGCGTTAAAAGCTTTGATTGCGTCCAAAACGCTTTGAGCGTCCGCTTGGGTCAGGTTTTCTTGCTTTATTCTGTCTATTTTGTTTTGGACTTGGGTTATCGCGGCAGAATAAACGGGTTGGGAAGGGTCAAAATCGTAACTAAAGTCAAACGCGTCCTGCCCTTTGTTTTTGACCGCCGCCGTGTTGTATATCAAAGCGTTTTGGGATTCGTGCAAAATTTCAACGTTCTCCCATCTTGCCCCGTTCATATAATCAGTGACGCCTTCCGATAAAATGTCAAAAGCGGCTATAAAATACGCTTTGTTAACCTTGCCCGGCAATAAATGCTGGAATTTATACCGCCTGCCTTGAGAAAAAGTCAAGGTTATAAAGCATTGCGAAAATTGATCTTCGCGTATCTGAAACCCCGCGTTCTCTATCGTCATCAATACGTCGTCTTGGGGGACGAAATACCCG
>DATCKP010000021.1:0-9130 GCA_036562165.1 Clostridia bacterium | reverse complement strand
ACATTACGTCAATCTTTGACGTCATTCTAAATTGGTCAAATTTCTTTCTTAAAGCGATAAGCCCTTTGTAATACTCTACAGTCGTTTTGTTAGTTGTTTTCAAATCCCATTTGATTGAGTTTGTGAAATCAGGGGATTTATAGCTGTTTTCGTCGTAGCAAATTTTTAGAGCGTCAAATAATAAAAAAACCGATACCGTTTTGGTATCGGTTTTGTTTTTTTATAATCTTGATTATAATATTATATCTTTTCTATCGGGACCCATGCCAACGTATTTGATAGGAACGCCCGTATAGTCTTCTATAAACTTCAAGAAATCTTTGGCTTCTTGCGGCAGGTCTTGTATGCTCCTGCAGCCGCGGGTAGATCTGTTCCAGCCTTTTAAGACTTTGTAAACAGGCTTTACTCTATACAAATCGCGACTGTTGGGCATATACTCTAGTTCTTTGCCGTCTAGTTCATAGCCTACGCAAACCTTGATTTCTTTTAGGCTGTCTAATTTGTCGACTTTATTTAAGGCTATAGCCGTAATGCCGTTTACTTGAACGGCGTAGTTTATTACCACCAAGTCAAGCCAGCCTATGCGTCTTGCCCTGCCCGTTCTTGCTCCGAATTCGTCGTCGATGTTTTCGCCGCTGCCTCTTAATACCTTAGCTTCTTCTTCTGACATCTCGGTAGGGAAAGGCCCGTCTCCGACCGCGGAAGAGAAAGCTTTGGCTACGCCTACAACTTCGTCTAGTTCTTTGGGCGAAAAACCGCTGGAAACCGCCGCGTAAGCCGCGGTAGGATGGGACGAAGTGACATAGGGATAAATGCCAAGGTCTATATCTTTCATTACCCCTAATTGCCCTTCGAATAAAATCGCTTTGCCTTGTTTTTTGTATTCTTGAATTAGTTTTATGGGATTGACTATGTAAGGCTTAAGCTCTTGATACCAATAAGCGCATTTGTCAGCCAGCTCTTCGGCGTCGTAAGGCTTGCCGCCCAAAAAAGCGATTTGGGCGTTTATAAACGGCAAGACTTTTTTAAGGCGTTCTCTTACGTAATCGTTATCCGTTAAATCTTCGAATCTAAGATTAGTTCTCATTGCCTTGCCGGCGTAAGCGGGACCTATGCCCCTTTTGGTAGTGCCTATGCTTACGGGCGAGTTTTTTTCCATAAGGCTGTCTATATCCACGTGATATGGCATAAGCACGTTAGCCTTTTCGGAGATATATAATTTATCAAGATTGATTCCGCTTGATTTCAAATCGTTGATTTCTTTCAAGAGCTCATCGGGATTGACTACCGTTCCCGTGCCGATCAAATTAGCGCAGTTAGGATAAAATACGCCGCAAGGTATCAAATGCAGCTTAAACACGCCGTATTGATTGGCGACGGTATGCCCTGCGTTATCCCCGCCTTGAAATCTGACGCACAAATCGGCAGTCTGAGCAAAATAGTCAACCATTTTGCCCTTGCCTTCGTCACCCCATTGTGTTCCCACGACTACTCTTATTGACATTGTTAACTCCTTATGTTTAGCGTTGCAATATCGCTTTTATTACCAATATTTAACCTAAGGCATTTTTAATGCCTTAGGTTTTTCTATATCCCTATGCTTTCAAATTACTTTTTTAAAGACTTAAATCTTTCTACGGCTTCCAAAATGTTTTCTCTGGAGTTAAACGCCGTAAGTCTCAAAAATCCTTTTCCTGAAGGGCCGAATCCTTCGCCCGGCGTGCCTACTATTTGGATCTTTCTCAACAGGTAATCAAAGAATTCCCAAGAGCCGAATTTGTCAGGGGTCTTTACCCAAATATAAGGCGAGTTGACGCCGCCATAAGCCTTAAGACCTATTTCTTCCAAACCTTGTTTTATAATCTTTGCGTTTTCCAAATAATAATTAATATTTTCTCTGATTTGACGCTTTCCTTCGGGCGAATATACCGCTTCCGCCGCTCTTTGAACCACGTAAGACACGCCGTTAAACTTGGTAGACTGGCGTCTATACCATAGCTCGTTTAAAGAAGCGCCGCTGGACTTTAGCTCTTTAGGAACGACGCTGTAGCCGCATCTTACGCCCGTAAAGCCGGCGGTTTTAGAGAAGCTTCTAATTTCGATAGCGCAGTATTTTGCGTCCGGAATTTCGTAAATGCTTCTAGGTTTGTCTTCTTCGGTAATAAACGCCTCATAAGCGCCGTCGTATAAGATAATAGCGCCCACTTTTAACGCGTAATCAACCCATTTCTTAAGGGTGTTATAATCCGCCGTCGCGCCCGTAGGGTTGTTGGGGAAGTTGAGATATATAATATCGGGCTGGCGGTCGGGAATCTCGGGCATAAAGCCGTTGGACTCGTCGCAAGGCATATATATAACTTTATTATAGCTTCCGTCGGGTCTTGCTCGTCCGGCTCTGCCGTCTATAACGTTGGTGTCGACGTAAACGGGATAAACGGGGTCTTGAACAGCGATTCTATTGTCAGGGGAGAATAAGTCCAAAATATTGCTGCAATCGCTTTTTGCCCCGTCGCTCACAAACACTTCGTCGACGGAGATATCGATGCCCCTGGCTTTATAATCGTTTTCCACTATAGCTTCCAACAAAAAGTCATAGCCTTGATAAGGCGGGTAGCCCCTAAATGTTTCCGCCTTGCCCATTTCTAAAGACGCTTTTACCATAGCGTCCACTACGGCAGAAGGAAGGGGTAAAGTAACGTCGCCTATGCCCAGCCTAATAATCTTTTTGTCGGGATTAGCTTTTGCGTATTCGTTAGCTTTGTTATTGACGGTAGCAAACAAATAATTATTAGCTAGTTTTAAAAAGTTGCCATTAATACCAAACATCTGTCTCTCCTTCAAATACTGTAACTGCATTGCCGGTCATTATTACCGTTTTATCGTATTTTATCTTTAAAAGTCCGCCTCTTAAGCTGACATTGACTTCGTTATTAGTATAACCATTAATGTAAGAAGATACCGCCGCCGCGCAAGCTCCCGTTCCGCAAGCCAACGTCTCGCCCGCGCCGCGCTCATATACTCTTAATTCTATATTATTCTTATCGATAACCTTAATAAACTCCGTATTTACCCTTTTGGGAAATACTTTGTGATTTTCAAATTTAGGGCCTATAGCGTTAAGATCAAGGCTTTGGATTTCGTCCAAAAACACGGCGCAATGCGGATTGCCCATGCTTACGCAAGTAACGTAGTATATTTTGCCGTCAACTTCTAAGGGTTGATTGATGATCTTGTCGCCTTCCATATCCACGGGAATAAGCTTGGGGTCAAAAATAGGCGCGCCCATATCGACCGTAGCTCCCGTAACCCTGCCGGTTTCGTCAAAAACCAAATCTATGTATTTTATGCCGCTTAAAGTTTCTATGGCGATGGTTTTTTTGCTGATCATTTTTTTGTCATAAACATACTTTGCGACGCACCTGATCGCGTTGCCGCACATTTCGGCTTCGCTGCCGTCGCTGTTAAACATCTGCATCCTAAAATCCGCCTTATCAGACGGATGAATGAGCACAAGCCCGTCGCTGCCTATTCCAAAATGTCTGTCGGATAATTTTTTAGCGAGAAGGGAAGGGTTTTGGATTTTTTCTTTTTGAGCGTCTATATAAATATAATCGTTGCCAGCGCCGTGCATTTTAGTAAACTTCATACTGCCCTCCCTGCAAAACCAATGCATTCAAAACCTTAATATTTTTAGCCGTTTTTGTCAACTCTTTTGGCTACAAACATAATTTTGCGAAAACTAAAATTCGCAAAAATTCTATTTAAAACCAAGGTTAATATCTGCCCAAATATTGAGCAATTTCCCATTCGGTAACCTTTGTGCGATATTCTTCCCACTCGGCTTTTTTTGCTTCGATATACTTATAATATACGTGGTCGCCAAGAACCTTTCTTACCCATTCGTCTTTTTCCATAATATTAACCGCGTCTTCCAAATCGACGGGTAAAGTCTTGATATTGTTAAGCTTAATATTCTCTTTGCTCATTTGATAAATATTAGAATTAACGGGCGGCGGCGGAGTAAGACCGCGCTTGATGCCGTCCATGCCGGCGGCTATGCACAAAGCCAAAGCTAGATACGGATTACATGACGGATCGGGGCTTCTTAATTCCACTCGGGTGCCTACGCCCCTTGTGGCAGGTATTCTTATAAGCGGGCTTCTGTTGGCAAAGCTCCAAGCTATATGCACGGGAGCTTCGTATCCCGAAACTAATCTTTTGTAGCTATTTACTAGCGGATTGGTTATAGGCGTTATGGCTTCGATATGGTCTAACACGCCCGCGATAAACGAATACGCTATTTTGCTAAGCCCCCTAGGGTCTTTTTCGTCGTAAAACGCGTTTTGACCGTCTTTAAACAGCGACATATTAATGTGCATTCCGCTGCCAGCCATATCGTGTTTGGGCTTGGGCATAAACGTAGCGTGAAGATTGTGCCAGCGCGCTATCGTCTTAACCACCAATTTAAAAGTAATAATATTATCAGCTGTAGACAAAGCGTCCGCGTATTTAAAGTCTATTTCGTGCTGAGCGTTGGCGACTTCGTGATGCGACGCTTCGATCTCAAAGCCCATTTCTTCCAGCATTATGCACATATCTCTGCGCGCGCCGCTGCCCAAATCCGCGGGGGATATGTCAAAATATCCGGCTTTGTCGTTGGTCTTCAGCGTGGGCTGATTGTTTTCGTCCAAATGGAATAAGAAAAATTCTAATTCTGGGCCTACGTTTGCCGTATAGCCCATTTCGTTAAGCTCTTTAATGACGCGTTTTAAAATAAACCTAGGATCGCCCTCAAAAGGTGTTCCGTCGTATTTATAGACATCGCAAATTAATCTTGCGACTTTGCCCTGCGGAGTCCGCCAAGGAAAGACGGCGAAAGTGTCAAGGTCAGGTCTAAGATTCATATCGGATTCTTCTATTCTGACAAAGCCTTCGATAGACGAGCCGTCAAACATACACTTGTTTTCCAGCGCCTTATCCAATTGGCTAGGCGTTATCGCTACGTTTTTAAGCGAGCCGAATATGTCGGTAAATTGAAGCCTGATAAATTTTACGTTTTGTTCTTTTACTATTCTCTTAATGTCGTCCGGAGTGTATTTTGCCATAGACCTAACCTCTTACGCAATAATCCCTGAATTAATGTTATTATCAGCGTCAATTTATGTCAACAAAAGATTTAAAATTATGTATTATATTTATTTAAACAATTTATAAGTCAAACTTATTAATGACTATTTTATTATAAATTATCTTAAACTCAATTATTACAAATATCATTATACTGATGTCTATTAAAAAAGCCCATAAAAAACATCTCCCTTATCTTAATAAGAGAGATGTTTTTTGGGGTTTTATTTGTCCTATTTTCTTATCAATTCTTTTGCGACGCCGGCTACGTTTTGGGGCGTAAAGCCGTATAATTCAAACAGCTTATTAGCGGGTGCGGAAGCGCCGAAGCAATCTATGCCCACAACTTTGCCGTCTAGTCCGGTATATTTATGCCAGCTGTAACTTGAGCCCGCTTCCACCGCCACTCTTGCTCTAACGCTTGAAGGCAATACGCTTTCTTTGTATTCTTGGCTTTGAGCGTCAAAGACTTCCATACAAGGCATAGAAACTACTCTTGCCTTGACGCCTTCTTCTTTGAGCAAGGCTTGAGCTTTTAAAACGACTTCGATTTCAGAGCCGCTTGCCATCAAAATCACGTCAGGTTGTCCGTCGCAGTCAGACAAAACATATCCGCCTTTTAGAGCTTTGCGTCCGTCTTTGCAAACTTGAGGCAAGTTTTGACGCGACAAAACTATTGCAGTGGGGCTGGTTCCAGACAAAGCGCTCACATAAGCTGCCGCGGTTTCTTGAGCGTCTGCGGGACGGAACACTTTGAGATTAGGAACGGCTCTCAAAGATATAAGCTGTTCTATGGGCTGATGGGTAGGCCCGTCTTCGCCCACGCCTATGCTGTCGTGAGTCAAGACGTAAATAACGGGAATATTCATAAGCGCGGACAATCTCATGGCGTTTTTCATATAATCGGAGAATACGAAGAAAGTCGAGCAGAATACGTTAAAACCACCGTGCAGATATATACCGTTGGAGATTGCCGCCATAGCGTGCTCTCTTACGCCGTAATGCAAATTCCTGCCTGAACGGTTTGCAGCGGAATAAGAGCCTTTGTTTTTTAGATAAGTTTTGGTAGAAGGGGCTAAATCGGCCGAACCGCCTACAAGGTTAGGGAGTATGTCGGCCAGCTTATTTAGCACTACGCCGCTAGAGTTTCTGGTTGCGTCCGGCTTATCGGCAAACTCCCACAAGCTTTGAATATTCTCAAGATTGGGAATTTTGTTTTCAATCGTCTTTACGAACTCTTCGTAATCTTGGGGATATTTTTCTTTATATTGCTCTACCAGCTTATTCCATTGGGCTTCGGCTTCTTCGCCGCGTTTTGCCAATTGTCTAAAATGCTCATAGACTTCTTGGGGAACTTCAAAAGGCGGATAATCCCAGCCCAAAGCTTCTCTTGTCTTTTTTACATTTTCTTCGCCCAAAGGAGCGCCGTGGCAGTCCGCGGTGCCTGCCAAGGGGCTGCCATAGCCTATTTGAGTTTTTACCACTATTAAAGAAGGCTTGTCCGTTACAGCCTTCGCTGCTTGTATGGCTTTATCGATTTCGGCTAAATCGGTGCCGTCTTTTACAAACTGAACGTCCCAGCCTTGAGCCTTATGACGAGCGGCGACGTCTTCGGTAAACGCTATATCGGTATTGCCTTCTATAGAGATATTGTTGCTGTCATACAAAACTATTAATTTGCCGAGCTTCAAAGTGCCCGCTAAAGACGCGGCTTCGGATTCTATGCCTTCCATCATACAGCCGTCGCCCGCTATGACATAGGTATAATGGTCTACGATGTTAAAGCCTTCTTTATTAAAACGCGCGGCAAGCATAGATTCCGCTATAGCCATTCCCACGGCGTTGGCAATGCCTTGTCCTAAAGGACCGGTAGTGGTTTCTACGCCTTGCGTGTGACCGTATTCGGGATGGCCGGGCGTTTTCGAGTTTAGCTGACGGAAATTTTTTATGTCTTCGATATCAAGCCCGTAGCCGAACAAGTGCAATAAAGAATAAAGAAGCATCGAGCCGTGTCCTGCGGACAGAACGAATCTGTCGCGGTTAAAAAATTTAGGGTTTTTGGGGTTATGCGTCATATGGTTTGCCCAAAGCTCATACGCCATAGGCGCCGCTCCCAAAGGCAATCCCGGATGGCCGCTGTTAGCTTTTTGGATCGCGTCTACGGACAGCATCCTTATAGCGTTAATTGATTTTAAAGCGATATTGTTCATCTATTAACTCCTAAAAAAAATTTAGTTTTTCTTTTTGGCCTTTTGTTCGGTTATAAATGTTTTTAAAACGCTCAAGTCCAAATCTTTGCTCTTTTTCAATACCTTATACAAGTTTTTGACAGCGAAAAGAACGCCGCCTTCTTTGTCGCTTTCTACGTTCAAAGGCAATATAGGGTCGTGAACGCTCTGTCTTAACAGCATCCACCCGCCAGCAAAGTTGACTCTTACGCCTTCATAACTTTGAGCCAGCTTAAAGCCCCATTTTTTAGAAAAGACTTTTTCCAGCCTTGCCATAACTTCTTGAGCGGTCTTTTTCCAATCCGCGCAAGTCGGCTTAAAGCTTAATCTGGCTTCGAAAGTCTCGACAGGCTCTCTTAAATCTTCTATCAAAGACAAAAGCGGTTTGTTTTGCTTTTTTAATTGGCAGAGCTTGATCAAAATCTTAATAACAAGATAAGCGCCATCGTCTAGAAAATAGTTTTCGGCAAAAGCGGCGTGTCCGCTTGTCTCTATCGCC
Source organism: Clostridia bacterium (assembly GCA_036562165.1). Taxonomy (GTDB): domain Bacteria; phylum Bacillota; class Clostridia; order Christensenellales; family DUVY01; genus DUVY01. The sequence continues at coordinate 1,276 of DATCKP010000021.1, read as the reverse complement.
AAAGGCGCGTAAACGCCTATTCTGTTAAGCTCTATCGCTTCGTTGATTACGTTTTTGTAACCGCGCTTGAATCTGTGATGATTGCCTTTGCGTTTTATAATAAACTCGGTCAACGCGTCGCTTGTCACGCTGTCAGTGACTATCGTCGCGCCGGGATGCTCTTCAAGCAAAATAGCCGAAACAAGAGCTATAAGCCTGTTTCTGTTTATCTCTTGTCCGTCCGGAGCGACGCACGCGGCTCTGTCTACGTCGGTGTCAAATATTATTCCAAGATCCGCTTTGTTTTCCAAAACGCATCTTGATATATGACGCATCGCTTCTTTGTCTTCGGGATTGGGAACGTGGTTAGGGAACATTCCGTCGGGCTCAAGATATTGGCTGCCGCTTGTGTCAGCGCCCAAAGGCTTTAGCACTCTTTCCACGAAAAATCCGCCGGCGCCGTTGCCCGCGTCTACCACTATTTTAAGGTCTTTTAAAGGATAGGTCTCGCCCGCAGCTTTTCTAAATTTATCTATAAGATATTCGCAATAATATTTTAGGTAATCGTCTTGAACGACCTTGCCCCTGCCTTTAAGTCCGCTGCCCGCTTCCGCCAAATCCAAAATGCTGCGGACGTCGTCCTTTTCCAATCCGCCCCGCTCGTCAAAAAACTTTAGACCGTTTTTGTAATAAGGGTGGTGGCTTGCGGTAATCATTATCGCGCCGTCCGCTTTTACCTTTTCGTGTTTGGTCATCATAAACATAGACGGCGTGGAGCAAAGCCCGCACTGCAAAACCACGCAGCCGCTGTCAACAAGCGCTTTTATGACTTGAGCTTCTATTCTTTTGGACGAAATACGGGAATCGTGCCCTACGGCAATGGTCATTTTATTTTTGACTTTGGCAGAAAGCCAATAAGCAAACGCTTTTGTAATCGAATATACGACTTCGTCGGTAAGCTCTATCTCTTTGCCGTCATACGCTACGGCGTTGCCCCTTATATCGCTTCCGGAAAGAAGTGATTTTAGTTCCAATTTTTTGTCTCCGCTATAAAATTTTAATACTTGACTGAATTATTATATAGTAACCCCAAAAAAAACTCAAGAAATACGATATAACGCCGAAACCGATATTGCTAATTTATGGAATAAAAATATCCGCTATCTTAAAACTAATTAATATGAACAACGGTTTTCTAAAAGTCGCCGCCGCCATACCCCAACTTTTCCCCGGAGGCGTATACCAAAACTCCCAAAACATAAAAAAATTAATAATGGATCTCAACGCTCTATCGGTA
>DATCKP010000017.1:0-3335 GCA_036562165.1 Clostridia bacterium | reverse complement strand
CCATTAGTGCTCCATCTAGTATAGGAAACCATTTTCTTAAACTAGCAAAATAGTAATCATCATATTCAACGCACAAATCATCACTTAATAATGAATGCGTTATATCATGTATTATGGGCAAATTATACTTTTTAGCAAACTTAATAATCTTGCGATAATAATCATTATCGAAAAAAAAATAATCACATATATATATAGCAGTATGATTAATATTATTAATTTCTAAATCTGCATCAAATTTATTTTTATTTATTTTAATATAATAAAAATATATATTTAAACCATTTTTTCTTACTACACTGATTATAGATGCACACAAATAAGAAGGCAAAAGAATGTTGAGAATCTTTTTTTGAGTTATTAAGTCTTGTAATATATAATCTAATGCAGTCCTGCCACAAAAAACATATTGTGCATTTGCAAACTTATTAAAATAATTATCACCATTTTCTAAATCATCTTCATACCAAAATTCACTACCTATTTCTCTCATAAACATCTACACTCTTTTAAAAATTAAAAGCATAAAAAAATTGTTTCTCTACTCATAAAAAACATCTTTAATAACTTTTACCACCAAATCAAGCTCTTTTTCGGTCATTTTGGTGTCGCTGGGCAAACAGAGCCCCCTTGAATATATATCTTCGCAAACATTGTCAAAGGTAATATATTCATAACCTTTATATAATGGTTGCATGCTCATCGGCTTCCAAATCGGCCTTGATTCTATGTTTTCTTTTTCAAGAGCGGTAATAATGTCAAGCGGTTTCACTTTTGATTTTGGATCAATCAAAATGCAAGTAAGCCAATTATTTGAAACAGCGCCCTCTGTCACGGGCATAAAACTTATTTCTTCTATTGAAGTCAATTCTTTTTTGTAATAATTGTTAATAAAGGTTTTTTGTTTGACTCTCAAATCCAAAACTTTTAACTGCCCTCTGCCTATCGCGGCGCATATATTGCTTAACCTATAATTATAGCCAATCTCTTTGTGCTCATAATGCCTTGCGGGCTCTCTTGCCTGAGTCGCCCAAAACTTAGCTTTTTGTATATATTCTTCATTATCCGACAGCAGCATTCCGCCGCCCGAGGTAGTTATAATCTTGTTGCCGTTAAAGGACAATATCCCCAGCTCGCCAAAGTTGCCCGCCTTGATTCCCTTGTATGACGAACCCAAGGCTTCGGCTGCGTCTTCAACTATAGGCGTGTTATGCCTTGCCGCTATGCTTTTTATTTGGTCGTAATCGGCGGGATTGCCATAAAGATCAACCACGACTAAGGCCTTGGGATTGGGATATTTTTTGTAAGCTTTTTCCAAAACCTCGGCCGATATATTCCAAGTTGCGTAATCGCAATCAAGAAAAACAGGAACAGCCCCGCAATAAAGAATGGGATTGCAAGTGGCCACAAAAGTCAATGACGGCGCAAAAACTATATCGCCTTTGCCAACGCCCAAAGCTTTTAGCGCCAAATGAATGGCCGCCGTTCCGGAAGACAACGCCACGGCGTTTTTGGCGTTAAGGTAATCACAAATTTCTTTTTCAAAACTATCAACATTTTCGCCTAAAGGCGCTATCCAATTGGACGAAAAAGCTTGATTTATATATTTCATTTCCTCTCCGCCCATATGAGGCGAAGACAAATATATTTTTTCCATTGTGCCGCCTAAAAACTATCCCTAAAGCTGTTGAATAATTATAAAATATTATAGCATAGTTAAAATATTTATTCAAAGAAATAATCAATGAATTAATATTATTTTAATTTTTTATTAAATTATTTTTAATTTTTAGCATATGCCGCCTTATTTTAGTATTTTAAGTTTTTTTACATATATTTTGAACAATAATAATATAAAAAGCTATGTTATTATTAATACAATTTGCTTTGGGTTTTTGTTGGGTTATTTAGGAGAAAGATTATGGCGATGAGTAAGGCGTCCATTACCTTTGGGCTTGTTTATATTCCTGTTAAACTTGAGATTGCTGTTAGAAGCAATAATATCAGCTTTAATCAGCTTCACCGCAAGACTAAGGAAAGGATACGGTATAAAAAGTTTTGCCCAAGCTGTAACGAGGAAGTAAGCCCCCAAGACATAGTCAAGGGCTATGAGTATGAGCCCGACAAGTATGTGATTTTTGAGGAAGAAGACTTTGAGAAAATCAAGTCCCCAAAAGACAAATCCATAACCATAGAGGCTTTTGTGGATATCAAAGAAATTGACCCGATTTATTTTGCCAAGTCGTATTATGTCCATCCCGACGGCGCGGCCAAGCCTTTTGAGCTGTTAAGGGCGGCTATGCAGGAACAAAACAAGGCGGCAATCGCCCGCACGGTTATGTCCCACAAACAAAACCTTGTTTCTTTGAGGATCAAAGACAATGTAATGATAATGAACATTATGTATTTTCACGAAGAAATCAGCGCCCCGCCCGTTTATAATACTTCTATCAAAATCAACCAAAACGAGCTGGAACTCGCCAAAAAATTAATAGCGAGCATGAGTTCTAAGTTTGTCCCCCAAGACTATATAGACGAATACCGCGCCAAACTGCAAGCCGCTATTGAAATGAAAATACGGGGCAAAGAAATCATCGCAGCTCAAGAGGGCGTTCCTGATTTGGCGGTTGATTTGGTGGCGGCTTTGAAACAAAGCATAAAGGAAAAAGGCGAAGCGGCAACCAAGCATTAAAAATAAGGCGCGCTTAGATAAGCGGTTAACTTAATGGTAGATTTTTAAAAAAGCGTAAAAAAAAAGGCGCGGTCGTTAATTAAACATTAATAAATAATTTGTTAATTAAGCATTAGCGCGCTTAAAGCGGTTGTTTTGAAACAGTTTTAAAAATGCGTTAAGAAAAAGGCGGAGCGGCAATCAAGAATTAAAAATTAAAAAAGGCGCGCTTAGTTAGGCGGTTAATTAACAACAAGTTTTTTATAAGCGCTAAAAAAAGGCACATCGGTAACCAAGAATTAAAATTAAAACAAGGCGCTTAGGACGGTTTATGGCGGTGGTTTTTAAAAAGCGTAAAAAGAAGCGAACGGCACTCAAGCATTAAAAAAGACGCGCTTAGGGCGGTTTATATAGCGGCAACTTTTTATAAAAAGCGTTAAAAAAAGGCGGAGCGGCAATCAAGAATTAAAAATTAAAAAAGGCGCGCTTGGGACGGTTAATTTGAGACGTTTTAAAAATGCGTTAAAAAAAGGCGCTGAACAGCATAAAAAAATTATTATAACTAGGCTATTAATTTTGCAGCGGCTTTTAAAAAAAGCATAAAAGAAAAATGCGAAGCGGTAATCAAGCATTAAAAAATAATTTTTAAGTCTTAGCTTTTAGC
>DATCKP010000006.1:0-8999 GCA_036562165.1 Clostridia bacterium | reverse complement strand
TTCGCTGTGTCCGATAATGACATATTTTACGCCAAGCTCTGTCAGCATATGCGCGCTTATTTCGCCTGTAAACGCGCCTTGGTCAGCCCAGTGAACGTTTTGCGCGCCCAGCTGGATATTAGTGCCTTTAAGCATCTCGCTTGCTATATGTAAATCGGTAAAGGGAACGCAAACTACGACTTCGCATTTTGCGTCTTTAACTTTGGGAATTAGCTGCGTCAATAATTCTTTGGTTTGAGCAGCCGTGTTGTTCATCTTCCAGTTTCCCGCGATAATAGGTCTTCTCATAACGCTAAATCCTCTTTATTTGAATTAGGGCAAGGTTGTTTTCCCTTGCCCCTTTTATATTTTACTTCTTATCGTTTAGTCTTGCAATTCCCGGGAGCTCTAATCCTTCCAAAAATTCTAAGGAAGCGCCGCCGCCGGTGGAGATATGAGTTACTTTGTCGGCAAAGCCGAGTTGCTCGATAGCAGCCGCGCTGTCGCCACCGCCGATGATGGTTATAGCGTCGCGATTGTCAGCCAAAGCTTGAGCGATCGCTTTTGTGCCGACAGCGAACTTTTCGAATTCGAACACGCCCATAGGGCCGTTCCAAATAATAGTTTTTGCGTCCTTTATAACTTTAGCGTAGTTTTCGCAAGTCTTAGGGCCGATATCCAAGCCTTGCCAGCCGTCAGGAATGTTAAGGCTGTCTACGACTTGGGTATTAGCGTCCGGGCTGAAGCTGTCAGCGGCTACGTTGTCGACAGGCAATATTAATTGAACGCCTTTTTCTTGAGCTTTTTTGAGCAATTCTTTAGCAAGATCTACCTTGTCGGGTTCTACCTTAGAATCGCCTACCTTGCCGCCTCTTGCCAAAGCAAAGGTGTAAGCCATAGCGCCGCCGATTAATAAGCTGTCGACTTTGTCTAACAAGTTATTGATAACGCCTATCTTGTCGCTTACTTTAGCGCCGCCCAAAATAGCCACGAAAGGACGCTTAGGATTTCCCAAAGCTCCGCCCATTACGTCCAATTCTTTGGCGATCAAGAAGCCAGCCACGCAAGTGTCGATATAATCGCAAACGCCTGCGGTGGAAGCGTGAGCTCTGTGAGCCGTTCCGAACGCGTCGTTTACGTATATTTCGCCGAATTCGGCAAGCTTTTTAGCGAATTCGGGGTCGTTTTTGGTTTCTTCTTTATGGAATCTTACGTTTTCAAGCAATAATACTTCGCCGGGCTTTAAAGCTGCCGCTTTTGCTTTTGCGTCTTCGCCTACGACGTCGTTAGCCAAAGTTACGACTCCGCCCAAAAGCTCGTTGAGTCTTTTTGCTACGGGAGCCAAGGAATATTTGGGGTCAAAGCCGTCTCCTTTAGGCCTGCCTAAGTGAGAGCATAATACTATCTTTGCCTTATGTTCGATTAGATATTTTATCGTGGGCAACGCGCCTATAATTCTGTTTTCGTCGGTAATGTTGCCGTTTTCGTCTTGGGGAACGTTAAAATCCACTCTTACAAACACGCGTTTGTTGGTTACGTCTACATCTTTGACCGTTAATTTATTCATATCTCACTCCTATTAAAAAAATTTTTCAAAACCTACAAATATAATATAACCGTTTTGACAATTAATGTCAAATACTTTGATAATCTATTATCATAGTGCTTTTTGCGTATTTCTTTCTCTTACGCTGTAAGCGATATTGGTAAGGTGGTCGGCGATTCTTTCAAGGTTAGTGGTAACTTCGTAAAAGACTTCGCCGCTTTCGACCGAGCAAATGCCGCTATGCAATCTTTTGATATGGTTGTTGGTGTATTCTTTTTTGAGATTGTCGATTTCTTCTTCGCGGCGGTTGACTTCTTTTATCATATTGACGTCGCGCTTGTCAAAGACATATAAAGCGTCTCTATATAATAATTTGACCTTTTGATACATATTTATTAATTCTTTTTGAGCTTCTTCGGACAATCCGCCGTTATTGCTTATAAGCATTTGCGCGGCTTCCATCAAGTTTTCCGAATGGTCGCCTATACGTTCTATGTCGGACACTACGTGATACAGCGTTCCTATTAATTTTTCGTCTTTGCGGGAGATGTTAAGAGAGCTTATCTTGACTAAATAGCTGGTGATAGCTTTGTTAAGGAAGTTGAGCTGTTTTTCGTTTTTTTCTATATCGCCGAAGTTCTCGTCAGTTTTGTTTATAAGCCCGCTCATAGCAAGGTCCAAATTGGTTTCGGCCAAATGCGCCATAGCCATAATTTCTTTCAAAATCTGGGCTATAGCAAGGGACGGAGAGTTGAAAATTCTTTCGTCCAAAAATTTGAGTTTTTGCACGGCGGTTTCGCTCTTTTTCTCTTTTATGACTTTTTCCGCCACCCAAACTATTTGGTTTACAAAAGGCAATAAAATGAGCGTCGTGAAAACATTGAAAATCAAATGGAAAAACGCTATCTGCATGCCCGCGTTGTTACCGCCTAATAGAGCGAAGAATTTGACAAAAGCTTGCTCGAACGGGAGCATAAATATCAAAAAGATTATATTGCCTAATATGTTGAAAAAGATGTGTATAAACGCGGTTCTTTTTGTGTTTGTGGACGTGCCTATGGAAGCTATAATCGCGGTAAAGCACGTGCCTATGTTGCTGCCCAAAACTATATAATACGCCGAAACAATTGGTATAGCGTTTCTATTTGCCAGTAAAATAATTATAGCCGTAACCAAAGAGCTGCTTTGAAGCATCGCGGTAACGACCACGCCTACAAAAACTAATAAAAAGGGATTATTTATAATTAAAAAAAGCTTAGTTAAAGCTTCTTTCACGACTACCAAATCTTTGAAAGATCCGCCCATAAACTCTAGGCCGATAAAAATAAGCCCTACGCCCACAAAACATTCGCCTATTCTGCTTAAGTTGCCTTTTTTGTCCAGCATTATCATAAAGACGCCGACTAGAGCAAAAAGCATCAAATACAGCGCTATATCGAAGTTTTGCAGAGCGTATAAAAAGGCGGTCAAAGTCGTGCCGATGTTGGCGCCCATAATCAGAGTGGTGGCTTGGGACAACGACATCAAGCCGGCGTTAACAAATCCAAGCACCATAACGCTAAAAGCCGAAGAGCTTTGCAAAATAACCGTCGCTACTGTGCCTATGCCCGCGCCTGTTAACCTGTTATTGCTTATCCTATTGAACATTTTGCGTATGCTTCTGCCCGCGGACTTTTCTAAGCCTTTGGACATAGTGCGCATACCAAATAAAAAAACGCCCGTGCCAGCAAAAAGCTGGACGCAAGCGTGAATTATTTCCAAAACGTTACTCATTAATATATTAGCTCCTTAATATATTAGCTCCGTTGATAAAGAAAAATTTGATTCCTTTTAAATTTTAACAGGCTAATATTTAATTTGTCAAACGCTGAGCTTGCTTGCCGTCACAATAAACACAAATTTAAGATTCTTATATATTGTTTGCATATCATACTATAAAATATGCTTATCTTAAATCAAAAAAGTCATGCTGTCTTAAGGCTTCATACAAAACAATCGCGACAGAGTTGCTGAGGTTAAGCGAACGCAAATCTTGATACATAGGTATTCTTATGCAGCGGTCGTAATTGCTATACAACAAATCTTCGGGCAAGCCTTTGGTTTCTTTTCCGAACACCAAAAAACAATTGTCTTCAAACTTGACGTCGGTATATCTTATCTTGCCCTTGGTGCTCAAATACCAAAATTTGCCGTCAGGGTGTTTTTCCACAAGCTCCGCAAAAGAATCATAATAGCTGATATCCACGTAAGGCCAATAATCAAGACCCGCTCTTTTTAGATGCTTGTCCGTTATTTCAAAGCCAAGCGGTCTTACCAAGTGAAGCTTTGTATGAGTTGCCGCGCACGTGCGCGCTATGTTGCCTGTGTTTTGGGGAATTTCGGGCTCGACTAACACTACGTTTAACATCGTCAAAACTTATCCCTAGCTTTTTTTAAAACATTATATAACCATATTTTCAAAACGCAAAACGTATGCTATAAGAAATTAGAAAAAATTTCTTTGTATTTATCTTTTTGGCGGGCTTTTAACATCGACTTGTCTTTTTTGATGTCAAAGCTGATTTCAAAAAAGTTTTTTTTAGAATAATATTTTACCATTCCGTTTTGGTCGCACAGGTAGCTGCTGTCAGGCTCGGAGCAAACGTTAAAAACCCCGTTGCTTATGGAAGCCGAACGCGCCATAACCATAGAGTCTTTAGGAAGATCCCGATCGATTAGAGTTATCAAAATATCGCAGTCGCACACAGCCAAAAGCCTTGAAGTTTCGGGGAATAAAATATCGTTATGTATTATAAGCCCGAGTTTGCCTTTTTTGGTGTCGTAAATCTTAAAGCCTTTGCCTTTTTCGTATTTGTGGTCAAAGTTATGAACCATATCGTTGATGTCTAAGATATGCCCGTCTTCGATAATGATAGTGGACTTGTGCTTGATGCCGAAAAAATTGGTGTCCATTCCAGCGATAACAATGCAGTTTTTTGTAATGGACAATAAAACAAGCTCGGCGTATGTCTTGGACTCGCCGCTTAACTCTTGGGCTAGATCCACGTCTCCCGTTACGCCGAAAGCAAATATAATAATATCAATATCGCCTACCTGCTGCAGTTGAGAAAGGGCGAAATCTTTTACCGTCGTGGAATTAATAATGGCGATTTTCATCCTATTAAATTATATTACCGCCGATAACGCCCTTGTGAAAGACTGTTTACAAAACGCTCTCTAAAAGCTTGATAATTTCGTCAATATCGTCTATTTGATTAATCGCGTTTTTTATTTCGCGGGAATTCCTTAAGCCTTTTAGATAATAGTGAGCGTGCTTTCTAAAATTGACCGCGACGTATTTTGGGTCAAAAAATCTTAACAATACGCCTATATGCATTTTTACGGCTTCTATCGGGCTTAAATCGCGAGGCTTATCTAAAATTTCGGCAAATATTTGGGGCCGCCCCAAAGCCCCGCGGCCTATCATAACGCCGTCGGCTGTTCGCAATGCCTGCTCGTAAGTCTGTTTGTCTTTAATGTCGCCGTTGGCTATGACAGGGATAGATACGGCGTTTTTTAGGTTTTCCCACGCTTGAATATCAGCTTGTCCGCTGTAAAAATCCGACCTTGTCCGCGAATGCAAAGTTATGGCGTCCGCGCCGCTGTCTTGGCACATCTTGCCGAACTCTATATAGTTTTTGTTATTATGATCCCAGCCTAATCTAAACTTCACAGTAACGGGTCTTTTCCCCGCCGCTTTTTTTACCGCCGTGATAATTTTGGACGCCAAAGCCAAATTATTCATAAGCGCGCTGCCTTCGCCGTTTTTTACCACCTTGTTTACAGGGCAGCCCATATTTATGTCAATGATATCGAATTTTTCTAGATATTGGCTTTGGACGGCCTGAGCCATTATATCAGGCTCGGAGCCGAAAATTTGAACGGCTCGGATTTTTTCGTATTCGGTAGTATGCAAAAGCTCTATGGTCTTTTCGCCGTTATAAAAAAGGCCTTTGGCGCTTACCATTTCGGTAACCGTCAGCGCCGCGCCCATATAAGCGCACACCGCCCTAAAGCCCGGCTCTGTAAATCCTGCCATAGGGGCTAAAATCGCGCCGTTGCCTAGATCTATGCCGCCTATTTTCATTCTTGCTCTTTTGCCTTATTGTATATTTGGTCTAACTCTTCCAAAGTGTATTCGCGAAAAGGCTTTCCGCTCTTTATGACCGCGTTTTCGATCTGTTCGAATCTATTAATAAACTTGTCGGTAGTGTATTTTAAACAAAGCTCTGCGTCAGCTTTTAACATTCTAGCTATATTGACTAAAGAAAACAAGCAATCGCCTAATTCTTTTTGGGCTTTTTCTTTATTGCCGTTTTTTATCTCGGCTTTAAGCTCGGCTATCTCTTCGTCCGTCTTTTGCAAAGCTTGTTCTATAGTTTCAAAATCAAAGCCTACGGACGCCGCTTTTTTTTGGACTTTCTCCGCTCTTAAAAGCTCGGGGAAATATTTAGGCAGCTGTCTCATATCTTCAGTAACGGTTTTTAAGTCTTTTTCTTTGGCTTTTGCGCTGTTCCAAGTAGATAACGCTTCCGCCGCGTTTTGAGCTTTGGTTTCGCCGAATACGTGTTTGTGCCTGAAAATAAGTTTTTTGCACAAGGCGTCCACGACGTCCTTTAACGCGAATTCTTGGTCACGTTCGGCAATCATACAATGAAAAACGGACTGAAGCATTAAGTCGCCCAGTTCTTCTATCATTTTTTGCTTGTCGTTTTGGTCGATAGCGTCCACGACTTCGTAAGCTTCTTCGATGGCGTTGATTCTTATGCTTTGATGCGTTTGAACCCTGTCCCAAGGGCAACCGTCAGGGCCCATAAGTATTTTCATTATTTGGATTAAATCGTCAAAATTATATTCTTGTTTGTTTTTTAACAACTCTTTTGCTTCCAAAATCGTTACCCTTCTGTTTTTTATTTTATTTTATACTTATATCCGCAATTATAGCAAATTTTTGATTATCCCTTAAACAAAAAATCCGCTTATTAAGGCGGATTTTATTTCGCGAAATATCCTTTTTTATTGGCTAGTTTTTTTAGTATAGGTATATCCGCGATCTCTTGTTCGGTCAAAATATTCATAACAAGGCACAAGCCCAAGAACACCGCCGCGCTCAACGCTATGGCTATTAATAAAGATAATCTATAATCCAAAGCGTAATTAAACAGTTTGTAAGTATAATAAGCGCACAAGCCCATTAGACCTACGGCTATTATAGGCTTTAAGATATAATTAGTAATCTCAAAACGGATTTTTACCCGCTTTTTTAAGGAAATTAAGTTAAGCGTCATAGCGGCGGCATAGCAGACCAAACTAGAGATCGGAGCTCCGTATATGCCTAAGAAATTAAGCAAAACAATGTTTAATATTATTTTTAAACAAGCTCCTATTAACAGGTTTTTTACGGGGACAAAGTTATAGCCCAGCGATTGCAAAACCGACGAAGTCACGCTCAAGACGCTTACAAAAACAACAGAAATCGAATATATAGAAAGAAGTCTTGCGGCAACCGCGGGTTCGTCTATTTCGCCCGCTTTTAGTCCGCCGCCGTATAAAAAGTCTATTATAGGTCTTGCGAAAATCAAAAGCCCTATAAAGCACGGCAGCGCAAGAAGAATGGTAAGCTTGAGCGCCAGGCTTGATTTTGCTTCCACCGAGCTTATATGCCCTTTTGCTTTGGACGCCACTATGGAAGGTATTAAGGCTATAGAAATAGAAATCAATAAAACTACGGGCATATTGACGATCGAGCTTACCGCCCCGGAAAACAATCCAAACAGCGTCGTCGAAACAGCGGTAGAAAAAGTCTTGGACAGTATATTAATTACCAAAACGCTGTCTATAAGCTGGGTTATGGGCATTATTATAGAGCTTATGGTCATAGGGATAGAGATCGCGTAGATGAGCTTAACGTATTTTTTAAATTCGCCTTTTGGATAGAACAGCTTTAAGCGGTCTTTGTCGTTATAATACTGCCATATAATGACAATCATCGCCGCAAGCTCGGACAAGGTAACGCCCAAAACAGCGCCAAAAACGCCCATAGTCAAGCCGTAATCTTTTAACGCGTAAGCCAAAGCAAGCCCAGCGGCCATTTTTACAAATTGCTCTATAATCTGCGACAAGGCGCTGGGGAACATATTTTGTTTGCCCTGAAAATATCCCCTAAACGCAGATATTACCGCGACAAATACTATGCTGGGCGCTATCGCGATATAGCTTAACGCCGCGGAAGCGTTGCCTTGGGCCGCGGCAATCAGTCTATGGAAGATTAAAATAATCAACGCGCAAACAGCGCCGAAGCCCGTAAGCGTAATCAACGCCGTAGTCAGCGTTTTGCGCGCCATTTCTTTTTGACCTTTTGCCGTGTTTTCGGCGATTATTCTTGAAAGAGCCGAAGGCAGTCCGCCCGAAGATATGGTAAGCAAAAGGGCGTATAGCGGGAACACCATTTGATAAAGTCCCACGCCTTCCGCCCCTAGAATATGCGTAAGGGGTATTCTAAAGACCGCGCCCATTACCTTTGCCAAAAACGAGCATACGCCCAAAACCGCTGCGCCGTAAATAAAAGTCGTTTTTTTCTCTTGAACGGCTTTTTCTTGCGTTATCGCTTGGTTTTTGGGCAATACCGCTTCGCCCGCCGTTTCAAAATCCGCTTTTTTAATATTCGGCGCGGCTTTTATTACGATAGTCTTTTTATTAGGCGAGAAATCCATAATTCTATGTTATGTAAATTTCTGTCTTACTATGCTATTAAAGGGTTTTAGTAAAAATTAAAAAAGGGAAGGCTTTTTTAGCCTTCCCCTAAAAGATTATTCCCTTGCCGCTTTGAAGCCGCGCTCTAGGTCTTCGATTATATCTTCTATATCTTCTAGACCTATAGATAATCTAATCAGCTCGGGCTGAACGGCCGCTTTCTTAAGGTCTTCGTCCAGCAATTGAGAGTGCGTGGTGGACGCGGGGTGTATAACCAAAGAACGAGCGTCAGCTACGTTAGCCAAAAGCGAGAACAGCTTAAGAGCGTTGATAAACTTCTTGCCGGCTTGCAATCCGCCTTTTATTCCGAAGGTCAAGATACCGCCCGCGCCTTTGGGCAAATATTTTTGCTTGCGTTCGTAATATTTATCGCTTTCTAGACCCGGGTAATTGACCCATTCTACTTGGGGATGGTCTTTTAGGTATTTTGCTACCGCAAGGGCGTTGCTGCAATGTCTTTCAACCCTCAATGACAAGGTTTCCACGCCTTGTAAAATCAAGAACGCGTTAAAAGGACTCAAACAAGCGCCGGTGTCTCTCAGCAATTGCACTCTTAACTTGGTAATGTAGGCTCCGGGCAAATCGGCATAAACAAGATTATGATAGGTTACGTCGGGCTCTGTGAACGAAGGATATCTGCCGCTTGCTCTCCAGTCAAAGTTGCCAAGGTCGACAATAATGC
>DATCKP010000002.1:0-2078 GCA_036562165.1 Clostridia bacterium | reverse complement strand
ACGCCCGCAAGATAAACGCTTAATCCTGCCATAAGCGCGTTATATACATTATGATCGCCTATGATTTTTAGATCGGTTTTGTCGATCACGTATTTGCCGTCTATGTAAATTTTGCCGTCTAGACACCAAGCGCCGTTTACTTTTGCGCGCTGGCTTATGTAAAGCTTTTGAGAAGGCGGATTAAAATATTTTAACAATTCCGGCTGGTCGTAATTGGCTATAAAATAGTCGTTTATAGTCTGGTTTTGATAGATACGCGTTTTGACTTGAATATAATTTTGTATTGTTTTGTGTCTGTCTAGATGGTCGCTTGTTATGTTAAGAATACCGGCTACGAAAGGTCTAAAGTTTTTTATGGCTTCCAATTGAAAACTTGAGACTTCCAAAGGTAAAATATCGTCTTTTCCGTATTCGAGAGCCTTGGACGAAAAAGGCGTGCCTATATTTCCAAGGGGTTCGTTTTTTATTCCAGCATTAGATAATATAAAACTTATAAGGCTTATGGCGGTAGTTTTGCCGTTTGTGCCTGTTATAGCGATAAGCTTGCTTTGATTTAATCTGTATCCAAACTCTAGTTCTGAAATAACGGGAATATTATTTTGCAAACATAAAACTACGTTATGGTCGTATATGCTTATTCCGGGACTAATTACGCATTCGTCAAAAGTTTTTATGAAATCATAGGACAAATTGGCTTTACGGGTATCGTGGATTAAATATGCCTCAGCGCCAAAAATTTTCAACATTTTATAAACGCTTAAGCCGCTTGCCCCGCCGCCTAAAATCAAAACGCGTTTATTTTTGTAGTCCAATTCTTTACCGCCGCCTTATTTTAAGAATGTCAAATACAAAATGCCGCTTAAGACACCCAAAACCGCTGTTACGATAATATATATGACGGTAATTTTGGCTTCGTGAATTCCCTTTCTTTCGTAGTGATGATGAAGGGGAGCCATAAGAAAGACTCTTTTGCCTTTTGTCGCCTTAAAATACACGACTTGAATTATTACGCTTAAACTGCTTAAAACGAACATCGCGCCTATAATAGGCATTAAGAGCTCTTGCTTGGTAAACACCGAAACGCACGCCACCGCGCCGCCTAAAGCCAAAGAGCCTGTGTCGCCCATAAAAATCTTGGCGGGATAACTATTATATATAAGATATCCGATGACTCCGCCCGTTAAGGCGCTGCCAAAGATGATTTGCCCTACGTATTCGTTGATAACCTGTTCGTTATAACCTTCGTTATATAGATAATTTACAAAATAAAGCTGTATAGCGCAAAAAGACAGCATAAACGCCGCGGTAACCCCGCCTGCCAATCCGTCCAAGCCGTCGGTTAGATTTACGCTGTTAGTTACGGCTAGAAAAATAAAAATTATAAAAGGAATTATGAATACGCCTAAATTAATTTCTATTGAAGTAAAAGGAATTAAGATATAAGAGCCTAGGTTTTTGTTTCTGAAAACATATATAGAAATAATAATAGCTATTAACGTTTGGGCTATGATTTTTTGGTAAGGTTTTAGACCCAAATTTTGTTTAAATTTGATTTTAATATAATCGTCCAGTCCGCCGACTACGCCGTAAGCAGTCATTACAGCCAGCGACATAAGCGAAGAGCCCAAAAATTTAGAAAAAAGCATCGCAATTATAACGGCCGATATAAAAGCTATGCCGCCCATTGTAGGAGTGCCTTGTTTGCTAAGGTGATTATCGACGTAATGCAAAATCGTTTGGCGGGCTTTGAGCTTGCCCACTATTTTAATGACAAAAGGAGTAATAAGGGCGGACGCTATAAAAGCTATAGATAAAGCGGTCAAAGACTGTAAAATAATCTTAATCAACAAGACTGCTCCATGCTCTCTATATAATTTTTTACGACTTCTAGGTCAGAAAAAGGATATTTTACGCCGGCGATTTCTTGATACGTCTCGTCGCCCTTGCCAGCTATTAAAACAATATCGTTCTTTTGGCATATTGACAGAGCGTGTTTTATGGCTTCCTTTCTGTCGGGAATGCATATATAATCGCCCTTGGCTTGCTTTGCGCCTTGGACTATATCTTCTATTATATCT
>DATCKP010000093.1:0-3168 GCA_036562165.1 Clostridia bacterium | reverse complement strand
GCCATTGAGATAGGCGTCGAAAAATCAAAATCGTAATAAAAACCTGTGTTGGTGGCAGGCCCTATTCCTAATTTGACGTCGGGATAAAGACGTTTTACAGCTTGAGCTAACAAATGGGACGCGCTGTGTCTTAAAACCTCTAGTTCCATAGTTTTATCTCCAATTTAAAATTTTATCTTCAATCAAAATTACTTTAAACTCAATATTTGTTTAATTTTTAAAAAATCAAATGTCTTTTGGCAATTTATTTGATTATATACCCAAAACAACTTACAGTCAACACAATGATATTTTAAGCGGCAATAAAAAAAGCCCTGTCGTAAGGGCGTTTTTTATTAATTTTGTTATGTATTACCTAAAACTGATTATGTAAACCTATCTGACTTCTATCCTGTTTTCAAATATGCTGCTTATCATATTGAGAATAAATACCGGCATATTTTCGACTTGGTAGAAAACTATTTTATTGGGCGAAAGATTGATAAGGGACGGTATTAAGGTTTCGGCGTTTATTTCTTCGTCAAGATGATATTTTTGGGGTTTTATCGGGTTCATATTTTTGTCATAAAAAACAAATTTGCCGTTTTGGTCGAATATATGCACTTCGTCAAGCTTGCAGCTTATAGTGTTTACCAAAAACTTTAACAGCTCCAAAAAAGTCTCATGATAAGACAGATACATCGCGTTGCTGTTGGCCAAATCGCAAATTTCCTGCCAGCGCTTTCGTAATTCTTTAAGCCTGAAATTATAAAACCCGTCCAGCATAAGCTCTTTGTTAAAAAAGAGTTTGCGGGTTACTACTTCGCGGTCGTATTCTCTGTCAAACTCGACCAAAGCTTTGAGCAAAGCGTTGTAGTTTATCTGGTTGTTTATGGGAAGTTTAGAATTTTCCTGCAGGTATTCTAATTTAAAATCGGTAGTTATTATGTTGGCTATAATGTCGCGGAGAGCGTCTATTAGGATTTTGCTTTTATTTTCTTCGCAAGCCAAAGCTAAATAATCGCGGGACATCGCCTTGCCCCTAGCCATTACACCGCCTGCCTGTTTTAGATAAGGGCTTATTTCATGCATTATACTGTCTATACAAGAAGCTTTTTTAGAATCAATGCTGATGCTTAATTCCCACATAAAAACCTCTTGCAATAGTTTATGCAACAGGTATTTAAAATAAACTATTTTTAGATTTTTTGCTTCTTATAGTTCACGACGCTTTTTGCAAGCTTAAATCGCATTTTAGCGTTTTTTTAAATAAAGTTGTTTAACCAAAAATTTTGATGCTTGAATGGATACCCAAACCTGCGCTGAGAGCTAAACAGTTATAAAATATATGCCGTCCATACATTTAAAGCGAAATCAAAATCAAATATATATAGATAAATTTTAATTAATTTTAAATACTTTTAAAACAAAAGGTCTGATAATTTGTTGCGTATCTTACAAATTTTTACTATACTAAAATACAATTAATACCAGTAATTATTTTAATTGCAAAGTAGGGCTTGTAGATGCGCGTAACAAATATTGACGAGTGTTTATCGATTTGTTCGGCTTTAAGTTCTCAAGTAAGAGTCGATATTATCAAGCTGTTGCTGAAAAATAAAAGCATGAACTTGGACAACCTTGCCAAAATCTTAGGCTTGACAAACGGCGCTATCACGGCTCATGTAAAAAAGCTCATGGACGCCGGGCTTATAAACGTTACCACTTCTTCGGGGGTAAGGGGTTCTCAAAAACTCTGCTCTTTGGCAGTAGACAAAATAATAATAGACGTAGTAAGCAACGAAATAAAATCCAACTCTTATGATTTTGAAGTGGACGTTGGACATTATTCGGACTACGAAGTGTATCCGACTTGCGGAATAGCGACTAAGGACGGAATTATAGGCGAATTTGACGACCCCAGATATTTTTCTTATCCCGAAAGATTTAACGCCGGCTTGTTATGGTTTTCAGAAGGTTTTGTGGAATATAAAATACCCAACGCCCTTAAGCCCAACCAAAAAGCTGTAGAGCTTCAATTTTCTTTTGAAATAGCCAGCGAAGCTTTAGGATCTTCGCCGCAGTATCCTTCGGATATATATTTTTCAGTCAACGGCATAGAGCTTGGATACTGGACTTCTCCCGGGGAGTTTAACGACCGTCCGGGCATAGTCTCGCCTAGCTGGTGGTATAAAAATCTTGGTCAATACGGCAGATTTAAAATGCTCATAATTAATAAAGACGGAACGTTTATAGACGGGCTTCCTATCGGCTCTACTACGATAGACGATCTTAATATCTGCCATAATTCAAATATTACATTTAGAATTTCCGCGCCCAAAAAAGCGGCAAATAAAGGCGGAGTTACCTTGTTTGGAAAAACTTTTGGAGACTACCCTAACGGCATAAAGATAAAGCTTATATATGAAAATTTAAACGGCGAACATTAAGGTCCTTGAAAGACTAATTATTCATTTTAAAATAATAAGGTCTTAAAAAGACCTTATTTTTTATATTTTTAATAAATGTTATATTGCCTTTAAATAAATAGTTTAGCAAGCGATTTAAGCAAATATTAAATCAAAAATTTTTTAGCCCTTAATTTATATGTTTAAGTTTTATATCTCTGTCTTTGAGCCAATCCACGCTCAACCTTATCCATTGTTCTACGCTAGAGCTTGCGTCCGCTAATGTTTCTTGAGAGTTTGTGTCAAGCTGAGCGGTCGCAAGGCCGTGCCCGCCTTTCTCAAATATATGCAGACTAAAAGGCACGCCGTTTTTTTCGCAGGCCAGCGCGTAAACAAGGCTGTTATAAACCGGCACGGATTTGTCGCCGTAGGTATGCCACAAAAACGCGGGAGAAGAGTCCTTTTTGACTCTGTTTTCCAAAGACAAATATTTTTTCAGCTCTTGGTCGTCTCCGCAAAGATTGGAAAACGAGCCCGAGTGCGACTTTTTTACGCTTGTTACAACCGGATAAGCCAATATAGCTGCGTCGGGTCTAATAAATCCCGCCCGCTCGGAAAACTTTTCTTTTAAAACAGGCTCGTCAAATAAATTAGCAAGGCAGCCGCAAAGATGCCCGCCGGCAGAAAATCCCGCTGCGCATACCATATCCTTGGCTATGCCGAACTCTTGAGCGTTTTCTCTTATAAAAATCATAGCCATCGCGGCTTCAATTAATTGGAC
>DATCKP010000134.1:0-11553 GCA_036562165.1 Clostridia bacterium | reverse complement strand
TTATAGCGCTGGTAAAGAATTTAGTGGGTTTAGCTTCAACTTCCACCATGGGCGTGGGCGAGCTGTCTAACTTTATCTTGTCTTGCGTTTATTGCTTGACAGCGTCTTTGATGTTTTATAAGACCCGCACTAAAGCCAAGCTAGTAATATCAAGCGTAGTGTCCGCAATTGCCGTAACTATAACGGCGCTGCTTACTAATTACTTTATGATGATACCGCTTTATATCAAGCTATACGGACTGGGAGCGTTAAGGGGATATTCTGAAACTGCGTTTATTTTTTCGATTATCTTGCCCTTTAACTTAATAAAATTCGGGTTAGAAACCGCGGTATTTTTGGCTTTGTATTTTAGTTTGTATAGAGTATTAGAAAGACTAAAGCCCGAATATAGAGACGAAAAACAAATTAATATGGACAGTAACCATATCAACGCGAAATAGTTATAAAAAAGGTCTTAAAATCTTAAGACCTTTTTTATTTTATATCGTCAATTCCTTCAAATTGCATATTGTAATATTTCGCGTATAAGCCTTTTTGCTTCATAAGTTCTTTATGAGAGCCTTGCTCTTTTATTCGGCCGTCGGCTATGACATAGATATAATCGGCGTTGCGTATGGTAGACAATCTATGCGCTATGACGATGGTAGTGCGGTTTTGGGACAATTTTTGTATAGCTTCTTGAATGTGTTTCTCGCTCTCGTTGTCCAGCGCGCTTGTCGCTTCGTCCAAGATCAAAATTTTAGGGTTTTTTAGGAACACTCTAGCTATCGATATTCTCTGCTTTTGACCGCCCGAAAGCCTGGCTCCGCGTTCGCCCACTTTTGTTTCGTATCCGTCAGGCAAAGACATTATAAAGTCGTGGATATTGGCGTTTTTCGCGGCTTGGATAATTTCTTCGTCGCTTGCGTTAGGATTGCCGTAAGCGATGTTTTCTTTTATCGTGCCGTTAAATATATAAACGTCTTGCTGAACGATGCCGATATTGCTTCTTAAGGATTTTAAAGTAAAGTCTTTGATGTCTATATCGTCTATGGTAATTTTGCCGCTCTCAATGTCGTAAAATCTAGGCAACAGCGAGCAGATAGTCGTCTTGCCGCCGCCCGAAGGGCCTACGAAAGCCACTGTCTTTCCCGCGGGTATCTCAAGCGAAATATCCCTTAAGACTTGTTCGTTTTCATTGTAAGAAAAATTTACTTTTTGATAACTTATTTTACCGCTGTGTATCTCGATATCTTTTGCCGCAGGGGAATCTACTATTTCAGGCGCGGTCTCAATTAGTTCCACATACCTTTTAAATCCGGAATAACCGCGCTGGAATAACTCCGTGAAGTTTACCAGCATTTCGATAGGGCTTATAAATATGCCTATGTAAAGGAAATAGATAGCAAGGTCTGTGGGCTTAATCGAACCGTTATAAACAAAGAACCCGCCGCTTATCAAAGCCGCAATATATAACAATCCTTGCAAAAAGGAGTTGACGGCGGAATAAACGCCCATTGTTTTGTATGTTTTTGCTTTTGAGTTAAAGAATTCGATATTGCTTTTGTCAAACTTTTTCTTCTCAATTTCTTCGTTTGTAAACGATTTTATTACTTTTATGCCAAGCAAGCTGTCTTGTACGCGGGCGTTTACGTTTGCGATCTTTTTTCGGTTTTCCCCGAACGCGTCTTCCATCTTTTTGTTTTCCCAAAAGCTGAACGCCGCGATAATAATCGTAATGCCGAGCAAGATCAAAGTAATAGGCGCGTTAATAAACATAAGGAGTATAAAAGAGCCTATTATCTTTAAAGCGGCCAGCAAGATGTTTTCGGGGCCGTGGTGAGCAAGCTCTGCTATGTCAAACAAGTCGTTTATAAGCTTGGAAAGCATTTCGCCGGTATTGTTTCGGTCGTAATAGGAAAAAGACAGGCGTTGATAATGATAAAACAAGTTACGACGCATATCGCTTTCCATATGCGCGCCCATAATATGCCCGTAGGACGTAACAAAATATTGGGCACCGAATCTTATCGCGTAAAGTATAAAAAGCAAGCCGCCTATAAGCAGTAAATATTTTATAATATCTGTCGTATCGTCGGCGGTAAGCAAAGCATTGACAAATCTTAATAATTGGGGCAGGGTCAAGTCAATAAGCGCTATTACAAGCGCGCAAAACATATCAAAGTAAAATATTTTTTTGTAAGGCTTGTAATAACTTATGAATTTTTTAAACATCTAAAAAACCCTTAATCTTTTATCAAAAAAGACTGTTGGGTTATTATATCATATAAATAAATTTTTATCGAGAGATAATTAAAGCTAAAAAAAACAATTTTTTATGCCATTATCATAAACAGACGGCTTTTTAGACGCTATGCCGATAATGATAAAAGTTGTTATAGTTTCTATTTTATCTTTTTGCTGGATAATAATAGAAACCAAAAACAGCCGTTTTGCGTTTATAAAATATTTTAAAAGAGTCATATTATATGTTGTTAATAATATAAAAAATCGCCTAAATCAAAATTTTAGGCAATATTTAGAAAAGAATCATACAATATTATATCGGCGGAAAATAGAAATAAAAATGTTGCTTTTTCGGGGTTTTTTGTTTTGGCTTTAATAGTTTTGGGAGGTAAAAACGCTAAAAAATAAGCTGGCATATTAAATCGCCGTATATTATAGTCAAGGTTTTAAAAAAAAAGAATTCTTCCTCCTATCGATACCGTTAGATATCATCTAGCGGTATTTTTTATTTTTATCTTTAGAAACCTTTTTATTTTCAGGTTTTGTATGATAATATGTAATGGATAAAAAATAAGATAAGAAGGTCATTTATCGTGCTAAAGATTAAAGGCGTATTATTTGATATGGACGGCGTATTGGTAGACAGCGAATATATAGGCAAAAGAGCTTTTATTCAAGCTGTCAAAGAATTCGGCGTAATCGCGAGCATGGAAGATTTTCGCGATTTTGTTGGCGGCGGAGCAGAGCCTGTATTAAGGGGAATTATGGAAAAAAACGGGGGCAAATTTGTTCCCGAAGTGATTACCAGAGCTTACGATATTTACGAAGAGTTTGCCGCGAAAGAATTAAAGGCTTTTGAAGCGTCCAACAGGGTAATAAAAACTTTGCGCGAAAAAGGCTACAAACTGGGCATATGCTCTTCGGGCAATAGAAGACGTATATATATAAACATAAAATTCGGCAAAATCGATACCCAATATTTCAGCGCTATAATTTCGGGCGAAGACGTTCCTAGAAAAAAGCCTTTTCCCGATATATACCTAAAAGGCGCTGCCAATTTAGGTCTTGATCCCCAAGAATGTATCGCTGTCGAAGACGCGATCAATGGAGTAAAAGCCGCTCACGCGGCCGGCATGAAATGCATAGCCGTAACTACAAGTTTTTCTCAAGACGAACTTAAACAATATAATCCCGAATATATTATTAATGACATTGCCGAAGTTTTGGAAATATTATAATATTAGAATGTTGTAATAATAACGAAAAAATAGTATAATAATAAAGAACGAGCATACAAAATCAAAATAGAAGATTTAGGAATTTTGAATTTTTTATATCAAAAAGTCTTGCATAATTTAAAAAAATTGCTATAATAAAATAGCAATAAATCAATGTCTGGGTGTGGTGCAGCTGGTAGCACGCATGGTTAGGGACCATGAGGTCGTGAGTTCAAATCTCGCCACTCAGACCATTTTGAAAAAACCACAAGATATTGTGGTTTTTTTATTTTTTGAGCACAATATATAGTGGCTTTACAAATAAGTGTCACAAAAATGTCGCTATTTTATTTCCAGATTGATAGCATCTAACAGCTTTGCGTTGTTTTGCGGCAATAAATGCACATACCGTTTAAGAACTTGCACGGCATCTTTATGCCCTAGCCTTTTAGCAATTTCCAAGACATCAAAGCCTTTGTGAAATAACATTGTAGCGTGATAGTGTCTAAAGCGCTTTTAAGGCGTTGTTTTTTATCCAATGCAATAGTGTTTTATAAGTCAATTTTTTCTGCTTCATTAACGCCTTTAATGCTTGAATAAATTCTTCTTTTTATCATCCATTGTATTCAGTATGTCTTCGGCATACCAGACTCTTTTAATGCCTTTTTTATTTTTTTCTTGAAAGACTTGGTAATATTCATTGTCATAATCTAATTTAATAATATCTTCGGGCTTTTGCCCCAAAGCCTTGCAAATATCAATGAATATTTGCACATCAGCCTTCTCAAGCCCTCTTTTCATCATTCTCAATAAAGTAGTGTAAGGAACATCAATTAATTTGGACAAATCTTTTACTGTCATACCTTTCTCTTTTAATATTTCTTGGATTATATTGCTTATTTTCATTTTCGCTTTCCTCTTATTTGAATCTAACAAGATTATAGCACAAAATTGGTATTTACAATTATTTATTGTTTTTTTTTAAGTCCGAATTTGTAAAAAATTACGAAATCTCGTCGCTTTGCTAGCGGCATTAAATAAGCTTAAAACCGGATTTTTTGCCTTTTATTTAACATTTCATAAGATTTAAGGGTTTAAACAAGCAAAAAGCGTATTCTTTCGAATACGCTTTCTCCCATTTCCCCGCTTTGCAAATTCTTTTTATATGTATCTTAACTATTTTATATTTCCTTAAAATCAGGTTACCTTGTGCGCCTTGTAAGCAGGGTTTATTTTTTCGGAAACGTATTTGCCCAAAGACGGAGCGGACATCAACTCGTTATAAACATACAAGGGCACGCCATAATAGCGGTAAGTTCCTTTTGTATGGAATTCAATTTGCAAAATACCGTTTTCATAACCAATGGCTCTGATGCTGGACGATACGACTCTCTTCATCTCCATAACCATCTTACCTCCCTATCATCAAGGTCATTATACCATAGTTGTAAAACTTTTTCAATATATACCAAAAATTTCTGTAAAACTTTGACAATAACCACAATAATTTGTTCATTTTGCACAAAATATGCCAAATAAATACATTAATTGAAAAAAGTGACACAAAATAAGTATTAAGTCTTTTTAGAATACGTAAGAGGTGAGAGATGAGAAAAAATATTTTTATTATATTTACCGTAGTCTTAATCATTTTCTGTATGATTATTTTAAGCGGATATGAAAAGGCAATGACCGCGGGCGTTTTTGGAATGGACGACACAGCGTCTTATGAAATTTTTGATAGCCAAGAAGAAGCCTTAAATTACGAATACGAATATTTAACTCAAGAATTTAATATTGCGAACTTAATTAAAGATCCAGATAACTTAAAACAACATAGATATAGCCGCAAAAGACATAGATTTTTTGGCGTTTTGCAAACGGTTATTCCTTTCAAAAACATAAAGCCTTATTTAAAAAGAGGCTCAAAATCGTTTGATCCAAGACGCGAGCCCGTCAAGACTCTGCCTTCCGAAGGCGAGCAAGTATTTGCAGCAAAAGCCCAAGCTTCTCAAAGTCAGAAAAAAGAAAGGGCTCTTCAAACAGCATTTGGCAACGTAATAAAAAAAGACGAAGTTAACAAATTATTAGTCAAAGGAGACTCCATAGGGGGTCAATATTACGAAAATATAAGAATAGAAATATACGACCTAAACGGCGTTTTGCTTAACACTATTACGCCAAAAACGGATTCGGGTTATAACCCCAACATAATGCTTGGCGATTTTTTGGGAAACGGTCTTAAGCAGGTATTTTTGGGCATAAATTCGGGCGGCAGCGGCGGTTTTGGCTATTTTTACGTTTTCGACGCCCAAAATAATCAAATCAAAACATTGTTTGATTATCAAGAATTTTCGCAAAACAATAAATACGTCGGGGAATATATAGACAACTACAAAGCCAAGGTAACCAAAGCCGGCTCTAAAGAAAGTTACGTAATAGATTTGTCCTTGCGTCCAAAAGATTATTTGGATATGATATGGAAGCCCGACGGAACGCTGATTTCTCCTAGAAAAATAGATATTTCGGACGTGAATACCGTTTTTCCCTATTACAATTCGTCTACACAATTATTTGAGCTTGCCGTATATCAACGCGTAACCGGGCTTTTTAACGCTGACAGCTTAGGATATATTATCACTCAGCAAAACATAAAAGACGGAAAATTTGTAACCTTTTTTGACGGGTTGATGATATTTTCGCAATAAGGAAACCTAAATAATTTATAATATCAAAGGCGGTTTGTAAATAACCGCCTTTTGTTTTTGGCTTTTAAAACGATAATTTAGTATAAATTTATAATCGGCTCGCATAATAAAAGTATGAAAAAATCGGCTTTAGTTTTGGCAGCGTTTTCTTTAGCGATGTTGCTGTTGGGCGGCAGTTTTGAGCCGCCCAAACGGGATTTTATTAAATGGGTTGATTTTAACGTTCCTTACGGAATTTTACACTTGGCTTATAAATATGACGTAGAAACGGTTAACCAAAAAACGCACTGCGATATGTGCGAAATGCTTGCCTATTTAGCCGCTAAAAACGGCAACCGTTTTTCCAATAAGGATTACAAAGAGCTGGAAAAGTTAGTTCAAGAGCTAAAAAAGGGTGTAAAGACCGAGGACTTGATAAAAGGCGACAAAAAATATTACAAATATTATCTTGAATGTTATAGAGCGATTTTCGCAAGGTTTTTAGATTACTACGTTACCGAAAAAGGCGAAACAGGCTACGGTTTGATAGCCTATCATCCTATAGCGAAAGGCTTTCCTTATACAGCGTATGACGACTTTGGTAACCGCCGCACTTACGGTTTTAAAAGGCGGCATCTTGGACACGATATGTTCGGCGCAACCGGTACGCCCATAATAGCCGTAGAAGGCGGAACGATTACCGAATTTGGATGGAACAGATACGGCGGCTGGCGTATAGGCGTAAGATCGGACGACGGAAAAAGATTTTATTATTATGCCCATCTTCGCAAAAACCGCCCTTACGCTCAAGGCTTGCAAAAAGGCTCCAGAGTGGTCGCGGGTCAAGTAATAGGTTATATGGGAGCGACCGGTTACAGCATAAAAGAAAACAGAAATATGAAAACCAACCCGCATTTGCATTTCGGCATTCAATTGATTTTTGACGAAAGCCAAGTGAAAGGCCCGACAGAAATCTGGATAGACGTAAACAATATATGCAAATTGTTAGAGCATAACCGCGCGGTTACGGTAAAAGACCCCGAAACCAAAGAATACAGAAGCGTTAACTTAAGACGCGCCATACCAAAAAGACATTACAAAGACAAGCTTTTTGAAAAAAATAACGCCGCATAAGGAAATACAAAAATGCTAAAAATAAAGTTAAAAATTTACGACGACGCGATTTTTTACGCGGTGGAACTGCTCAAAGCCAAAGCCGTAGAGATTTTATTAAGACAAGTAAACAGTTATTTTAACATAAGATAACAAATTTATGTTATCTTAATAGCAAGCGCAAGCAGGCAATATGCAATTTATGCCGTTATTTTAACAATTTATGCAAAAAGTAGCAAAAATTGTAATAAATAGGGTTATAATAAAACGATTTTTAATGGCATATTGTTCAAAACTTTTGGGAGGGGGAAAGGTTGAGTTTTGAATATTGTTTCTAGCTTGCCAAACTAAATTCCGATTTGCGCTTATTTTTGAAAATATAGTTCATTGTCGTTGTCAGTTTTGACTTATAAATAAGCTTTACCAAAAGAGGTGGAGAATGAGGTTTAAGGTCGCAATAGTGGAAGACCATAAACAAAGCGCAGATGTTTTGGCAAGCTACATTCAAAGATATTCCAAAGAAAATAACGTTGACTTTGAGATAGTTTTTTTTCGCGACGGCGACGAAATAGTTTACGAATACAAGCCGATTTTCGATATTATTTTTCTAGACATAGAAATGCGGTTATTAAACGGCATGACCGCCGCAAAGCATATTCGCGAGCTGGACAAAGACGTTATCATAATCTTTGTCACGAATATGTCTCAATACGCTATAAAAGGCTACGAAGTCGACGCGCTTAGTTTTTTGTTAAAACCCGTTACTTATTTTGCCTTTTCCCAAGAATTAAAACGAGCCGTAGAACGCATTAAAGATAGAGAAAATAACTATTTTATATTTTCCACGAAAGACGAAACCATACGCTTGCACGCGTCTGAGATATTGTTTGTGGAGAGCATGAAGCATAAGCTTATAATCCACACAAAGCAAAAGCAATATATAATCAACGGCACAATGAAAGATATAGAAAGCAAGCTCTCCGATTTCAATTTTTTTAGATGCAATAATTGCTATTTAGTCAATCTTGCTAGAGTAACCGGCGTAAAAGATAATCTAGCTATAGTAGACGGTCATGAATTGTTGATAAGCCGGCCCAGAAAAAAAGCGTTTATGGAAGCCTTAACTAAATATTTTGGAGATATGGTATTATGACCGAAGAACTTGTCCGTCATATACCTAGGTTTCATACCGCTTTGGCGGAATGGGCGGCATGCTTGATTCTTGTTTTGTTCTTGAATAAGCGTTTCAAGGGCTGGAAATTAATTTTAATCATTCTTATAAGTTTCGCCGTCCAAACATTATGGCAAATAACCGCGGGTATGCTGCCGCTGGCGTGTTGGGTGCCGGGTATGATATTTGCCGTGCTTTTGATGGCTGCTTTTATCTACGCGGCTTGCGATGTTACGCCATTAGCGGCGTTTTATTGGTGCGTTCACGCTTTTATTATGGCGGAATTTGCGGCGTCATTTGAGTGGCAGATCAGCTTTTACCTTACTTCATATATCAAAATGAGTCCGCTCGTCCAAAAGATAGTCGAATATGTGATAATGGTTGTTTTGTATTTCGTAGTCTTCGCGGTAAATTATCTATTAGAATCAAGATACATGAAAAACAGGACTATTTTGGACGTGCGTCCTAGAGACTTGCTTACGGTTTTTGGCATAGCGGTGACGGTATTTACCATAAGCAATTTGAGTTTTGTTACCAAAAACACTCCTTTTAGCGGAAGATACGCCGTAGAGATATTTTACATAAGAACGCTGGTGGACTTGGTAGGATTAGTATTATTATATTCGCAGCGCGAGCAAAAATTATGGATGCACGCGAAAACTGAGCTTAGCGCTTTGCAAAACGTGCTTAACAGGCATTACGAGCAATACCGTCAATCCAAGGAAACTATTGAAATGATCAACCGCACTTATCACGATTTGAAGCATCAGATCGCGGTTATCAGGGCGGAACAGAATCCCGAAAAAAGAGCGGCGTATTTGGACGAGCTTGAGAGCGGAATCAAATATTATGAAGCCCAAAACAAGACAGGCAATGCGGTTTTGGACGTAATACTTACTTCAAAGAGCATAACGTGCATTGACAATAAAATTCATTTCTCTTGCGTAGCCGACGGAAAACTGTTAGACTTTATGGATGTATTAGATATATGCTCTATCTTTGGCAACGCTTTAGAAAACGCTATAGAAGGCGTAAAAAACATCAAAGATCCAGAACGCAGGCTTATTAAGTTAGTCGTTTATTCCAAAAACGACCTTTTAATTATAAATTTCGGAAACTATTACGAGTCTAAATTAAAATTCGAAAACGGCAATTTGGTAACCACCAAGAAAGACCAAAACCTTCACGGATACGGAATTAAGAGTATAAAGATGGCTGTTGCGAAATACGGCGGCACGGTTAATATAGACACTAAAGACAATTGGTTCAATCTTAGCATCTTAATACCTTTGCCCAAAAATCAAAAAGATCAAGAAAGCGAAAATGAAGGCGAAAATATAGGAGACAATTAAATGAAAAAATACGATTATTTGATAGTGGGAGCCGGCCTTTTTGGCGCGGTTTTTGCTTACGAAGCGGCAAAACAAGGCAAAAAATGTCTTGTCATAGATAAAAGAAATCACATAGGCGGTAACGTATATACTCAAGAAATCGAAGGCATAAACGTTCACGTTTACGGAGCGCATATATTCCATACCAACGATAAAGAAGTTTGGGACTACGTCAATTCGTTCGCGGAATTTAACCGTTTTACCAACAGTCCCGTGGCGCGCTATAAAGACGAGTTATATAATCTTCCTTTTAATATGAACACCTTTTACGCTATGTGGGGCGTAAAAACTCCCCAAGAAGCCAAAGAGATTATCGCCCGTCAAGTCCAAGAAGCAAAAATTACAGAGCCCAGAAATCTAGAAGAGCAGGCGATTTCTTTGGTAGGCACGGATATTTATTACAAGCTAGTAAAAGGCTATACCGAAAAACAATGGGGCAAAGACGCTAAAGAGCTGCCGACTTTTATAATTAAACGCTTGCCAGTGCGCTTTACTTTTGACAACAATTATTTTTCAGACCGCTATCAAGGCATTCCGATAGGGGGCTATACGCAAATAATTCAAAAAATGCTTGAAGGTTCGGATGTTTTGTTAAATTGCGATTATTTTGACGATAGAGCTTATTATAACAGCATAGCCGATAAAATTATCTATACCGGAAGCATAGACGGATTTTTTGATTACTGCTACGGCGAATTAGAGTATCGTTCGCTTAGGTTTGAAACTTCAATTTTAGACACAGACAATTATCAAGGCAACGCCGTCGTAAATTATACCGAAAGGGAAATACCTTACACGCGTATTATCGAGCATAAACATTTTGAATTTGGAACGCAGCCCAAAACGGTAATAACAAAAGAATATCCTGCTCAATGGACAAAAGGTCAAGAAGCTTATTATCCTGTCAACGACGAAAAAAATAACGCGTTATATGAAAAATACAAACAGCTTACTCAAAGCCAGTCCAAAGTAATTTTTGGCGGAAGATTGGGTCTTTATAAATATTTGGATATGCATCAGGTGATAAGATTAGCGTTAGATTGCGCAAAAAATGAATTAAATAATTAGTTAGACGATTAACCGAAAAATTTAAACGTCAGACTAAAAAACAGCCGTCAGGCTGTTTTTTGTTTATATGCATCTCTTTAAAAAATTCAAAAAGGTGATTAATAAAAGAATAAGATAAACACGCTAAAGAGATCACTAAAAACCCCTATATGCATGTTTTATGTCAATCCTAAAGGGCTGTTTTTTATAGTTTTACGATTTATCGCTTTAAAGTTAAAACTATAGTTTTGAATTTTTAATGCAATTTATGCAAAAAAAAGAACAGTTTGTGTAATAATCAAAAAATTTATTTTTCTATTAGATAAAATTTGTAATGTCAGTGTAAGACTAAGACGTTATGAAGGGAAGGGGAAAAGGGTTTTATTTTAAAAAGCTTTGATGCGTTTAATTTGTCGTTCCTAAGGTTTCTAGATTTTCAGCGTTGCGTTTAGAAATCGAGAGTATCTGAGTTTAAAAAGGCTTTAGAGAATAGGAATGACAAAGTTTTCGTATGTTTCCCCAAGATTACCATCTATAAGGTCTAATGAACCGCTTTTGCTGGCTGGCTTAATAAATAATAAAAAAAGCTAATCCAGTTTAGGTTAAGGAGGAAAATGTGAGACCTTTTAAAAAATCAATTTCGATCTTTTTATCGATTCTTTTGATTTTCGGTTTGTTTGTTGGATGCGCAGACTCTACAT
>DATCKP010000076.1:0-1811 GCA_036562165.1 Clostridia bacterium | reverse complement strand
CAAAAACAGCTGTTATTTAAATAACAGCTGTTTTTGAAGGGGGGATATAATATTTTAGGGATATAGTCGTTGTTGGCTAATTAGTCATTAAAATAGTCTTCGGGGTGTTCGCTTTCTGCCATATTGTTATAATGTCTGTCTCCGTAAGAGTTTAATCTATCACGTTCATAAAACTCGCCTGCTTCGTAGCTGTATCTGCGTCTTCCCCTAGCTTCTGTAACCATTTTTTCTCTAATCTCGCCTATAGCTATCGCTAATAGGAAAGATGTCAACGCGGCAATCACCAATGTGTCAAACATTGTTCCTACGCCGAGCCTTAAAGTAACGTCCAATCCCCTTCCGTAATAGTTAATCAAAAATCTCATAACTTCGCCTATATAAAGACCCATTACGGCAGAGAAAAAGGCTCCGCGTCTGCTGCGACCTATTAGATAGCTTAATGTTCCTGCCACCAAACCTACGATTACAGCAGCGACAATTTGCATGCCAAGCGTATTGGTAGGAAGCACCCAATACAACAAGAGCACGACGCCTGCGGTTATGATGGTAGAAACCCAGGCTCTCAGCATATCAGATGTCCAGCCCATTGCAAACAACAAATAGAAGCAAATTATAAGCGGTATAATAAAGCCGCCTATATTAAAAGAAAATACGTTGGTTACTCTTATATTAGGAATAAAATATCCAGCTCCTACGGCAATTACTAATATAACTGCCCATAAGGTGGATATTCTCAATTTGTCAAATAAGCGTTGGGTGACACCGAACAGCATCAAGACCAGCACAATACCTAATAACACTAAACCGATTGGAAAATAATTCGGCATATAGCACCTCCTAACTATATTTAAGAGTGTGCTATTTTAAGACAATTTATTCTAAAAACGAAAAACAATGAAAAGATTTTTTTGAAAAAAAATTACAAAAGAGACTATTTTAAAACTTCTTCGATTACGCCGCCGCCTAAACAGTTAATTTCGTCATAAAATACCACGTATTGCCCGGGCGTTACAGCGCGCTGTTTTTCGTAAAACTCTACTAAATATCCTTTCTCAATTCTTTTTACTTTAACTTTTTGTTCGTCTTGTCTATATCTAAATTTAGCGCAGCATTCAAGAGTATCGACTTCAATAGGCGGTATCCAATTAACATCATACGTTATAAGAGCTCTTGAGTATAACGGGCTTTCGTCTTTGCAAGAGACAATTAGTCTATTATGCTTTAAATCTTTATCAACCACAAACCATCTACCGCTGCGGCCGTTTATGCCGCCTATGCCTAAGCCGCGTCTTTGACCCAAAGTGTAATACATCAAGCCGTCGTGGACGCCTACTACGTTTCCTTGAGTGTCCACTATCTCTCCCGGCTTTGCAGGAAGATAATTCTTTAAAAATTCTTTAAACTTTCTTTCGCCGATAAAGCATATGCCGGTGGAATCTTTTTTTGCCGCCGTAGGCAAGCCGACTTTTTGAGCTATGGCTCTTACTTCCGCTTTAGTAAGATCCGCAAGCGGAAACAACGACTTGCTCAATTGATATTGAGAAAGCTGGTTTAAAAAATAAGTTTGGTCTTTGTTAGCGTCTTTGGCTTTTTTTAAATAAAATCTGCCGTCTTTTTGGTAAACGCCGCAATAATGCCCGGTGGCTATCATATCGGCGCCTGTTTTTAAAGCGTAATCCAAAAAGGGCCCGAATTTAATTTCGCGGTTGCACAAGACGTCAGGATTGGGAGTTCGACCTTTGCTGTATTCGTCCAAAAAATATTTAAAGACCCTGTCTAAATATTCTTGAGCGAAGTTTACGGAATAATAA
>DATCKP010000075.1:0-16672 GCA_036562165.1 Clostridia bacterium | reverse complement strand
GGACCCACCCGTTCCCATTCCGAACACGGTAGTTAAGCTTTCCAGAGCCGAGGGTACTAGCTTGGCAACGAGCTGGGAGAGTAGGTCGTCGCCGTAAACCTCTAAAAACCGCTTGCGGATTCCGCAAGCGGTTTTTTTGTTATTTTTTTTAGAGAAAACAATTAAGGCGTGATAAAAACAGCATTATTTTGCTAAATAAATCGGCAAAAAGCATAAAAAGACATCAAAATAAAGTTTATTTACGGGCTTTATGTTTTTTTATTTTGACCGAAATGTTATATCGCGAAATTTTTTTTGGGCGTTATGCGTTTTATTTTTTATCTAGGCGATATTTAAACGATATTATTTGAAGGCTTATTATATCTAAATCTTTTATTTAATCATTTAAACGTATCACACTCTTAAAAACCGTCTCATAAAATAAGAATATGAAAGACGGTGTAAAGAGAGTTTTTGTGGTAGATACTTCTGACCAAAGGCTCAAGACGGTAAAAGAGCTGCTTCAAAAAGACGGCTTCGAAGTCTTGGAGTTTGCAAGCGGTCAAAAGTATTTACATAACAGCCATATCCAGCATATTTTTATATTCCCGCCCTATGTTCCCATCGACTACAAAATCGCAAACGCGCTGAGCTTGGACAGCGTCGTTTTCGGCTTGGGGTGTTTTGACCAAGAAGCCCAAAAAGCTCTCAAAGAAAAAAGTATCATAGCGCGTTTTTATAACAACGATGAAATTTTGGTTATGAAAAACGCTTACCTTACCGCCGAAGGCGCCCTTGCAGCCATTATAAACAACACGCCCAAAGCGTTAAAGTGCCAAAAGATTTTGATATTAGGCTACGGCAGGGTAGGCAAAGCGTTAGCCAAAATTTTAGACGATTTAAGGGCGGAAGTAAGCGTCGCGACAAACGACAAGCAAG
Organism: Clostridia bacterium; assembly: GCA_036562165.1. Classification (GTDB taxonomy): domain Bacteria; phylum Bacillota; class Clostridia; order Christensenellales; family DUVY01; genus DUVY01. The sequence goes on along the minus strand of DATCKP010000075.1, from coordinate 15,754 downwards.
AGTTCGCGCACGCCGCTGTATATTTGCAAAACACTTACACGTTGGATAACTTTGACAAAGATTTGGCTGTTTTTGACGTCATAATCAACACCGTCCCAAAAATGATTCTAAAAGGAGAGAGACTCCAACACATAAGAAAAGACGCTTTTGTTATAGATTTGGCGTCTTTGCCCGGGGGCGTGGACATCGAAGCGGCTAAAAACCTAGGCATTAATTGTCTGCACTATTTAGGCGTTCCTGCAAAGACCGCGGCTCAAACAGCCGGACTATATCTATACGAAAGCGTAAAAAGAGCGTTGGAAGAAATCGGCGAAGGACTATGAAAGGATTAAGTATTGGCTGGGCAATGACAGGATCTTTTTGTACTTTGAGAAGCTTTTTGCCCGTAATGCAGGAATTGACAAAAGAAAACAACGTTATACCTATTTTTTCTTTTTCGGTGGCAAAACTGAATACGCGGTTTACAAAAGCTGTGGACTTTTTTAACGAAGTTTATGAAATTACGCAAAACAAACCGATCGTGACCATCGAAGACGCCGAGCCCATAGGGCCTAAAAAGATTTTGGACATATTGATTATAGCCCCCTGCACGGGCAACACTTTGGCTAAACTCAACAACGCCATAACGGACACGCCCGTATTAATGGCGGCTAAAGCTCATTTGCGGAACGAGCGGCCGCTGGTTTTGGCGCTGTCTACCAACGACGCGCTGGCGTCTAACGCGGTTAACATAGGCGGGCTTCTTTATAAAAAGAATATATACTTTGTTCCTTTTTATCAAGACGATCCCGTCAACAAAACAAGGTCGCTTACGGCGGACGTGGATATGATAATTCCGGCTATGGAATCGGCGTTAAAAGGCGTCCAAATTCAGCCTATTATTGAAGGAGTAAAAAACTAAATGAGCGGACTCGCGGGATGGATAAGCAATAACGTAGATTTGACAAAACAAGAGCATATTTTATCAAAAATGTCATTATCCTTAAAAGAGCGCGGGCCTGACGGCTTTGGTCAAACCATCTTGCCGCAGGCGGCGCTTTTATATAGACGCCTTAATGTTTCGGATAAAGATACCGCCGTTTTGCCGCTTACCAAAACGTTTAACGGCGAAACTTATACGTTAGTTTTGGACGGCGAAATTTATAACGGCCAAGAGCTTTCGGCGGAGTTAAAGAGCTTTGGCTACGCGTTTGAAACTCAATCGGACGCCGAGATAGTTTTATACGCATATATTCATTGGAAGGAGAACTGCCCGACAAAGTTGAACGGCGTATTTGCGTTTGGCGTTTACGAACGCAACAACAAACGTCTGTTTTTGGCGCGCGACCGCCTTGGCGTCAAGCCGTTGTTTTATTATTTATACGATAACGCCCAAGACAAAGGCATAATCTTCGCGTCCGAGATAAAGACGCTTTTAGAAAACCCTTTGGTAGAGAGGGTAATAGATCTAGAAGGATTAAGGCAGATATTTTTGTTAGGCCCCGGACGCAAACTAGGCAGCGGCGTTATAAAAAATATTCTAGAGCTTAAACCCGCGCACTATTTGATTTATTCCGAAAGCGGAATTAAGACAAAACAATATTGGAAACTTAAAGCTGTTCCGCACGAAGACAATTTATTTGTCACTATAGAAAAGACGCGCTGGCTGATGCTGGACTCCATAAAAAGACAGCTTATAGCGGACGCCCCTTTGGGATGTTTTTTGTCGGGCGGTCTTGACTCCAGCATCATAGCGGCGGCAGCTTCCGCGGTGTTTTTGGCAAAAGGCGAGCGTCTTAATACTTTTTCGGTCGATTACAAAGACAACGATTTGTATTTTGAAAAAAACGCTTACCAGCCCGACACTGATTATAAATATATCTCTCAAATGTCCGCTTTTATAAAAAGCGTCCACCATTACGTTACCTTGGATAATGAAGAGTTAGGAAAAGCTCTTGCTAAAGCCGCCGAAGCTAGAGACCTTCCGGGAATGGCGGATATAGATTCGTCGCTGCTTTTGTTTTGCGAGATCATAAGCAAGAAAAATATCAAGATATGCCTGTCCGGCGAGTGCGCTGACGAAGTGTTTGGCGGGTATCCTTGGTATCACGATACTAATTACAATATTGAAACATTCCCTTGGTCTAAAAGCTTGGATATAAGAATAAAACTTACTAGTCTGCCCGAAGTCAAAAAAGACGCTCAAGAGTATGTAAGGCAGTGTTTTTTGGATACGGTAAACCGCGCAGAGACTTTGCCCCAAGACAGCGAGCAAGACAAACACATACGAAAGATGTTTATGCTCAACATCGAATGGTTTATGCAGACGTTGATTAACAGAAAAGACCGAATGACCGCGCATTCGGGACTGGCGGCGCGCGTTCCTTTTTGCGATTACCGCTTGGTCGAATATTCTTATAATATGCCTTGGAAATACAAAGCGTATAACGGCAGAGAAAAAGGCATATTAAGAGAAGCCGTAAAAGATATGCTGCCTTACGATATCGTAAAACGAAAAAAAAATCCTTATCCTAAAACCTTTAACCCCGCGTATTTTAATTACGTAAAACGACGCGTAAGCGAGATCATAAACGACCCTGACAAAATCATAAACGATATAATAAACAAAGATTACGTAAAGAGCCTGCTTAGTTATCAAGGCGACTTCAACGACACGTTTTACGGTCAATTAATGCGTCTGCCCCAGCTTTTAGGATACATTGTTCAACTAGATTATTTTTTGGAGTCTAAAAACTTAAAGGTAGAAATATAGCGTTTTGGGCGTCGTATGTTTACATTGCATTAACAATATTTTTTTGCTATACTTCAAATATGGCTTTTAACTCACCCCAAAGGGTTCAAAAAGAATTTATAGGCGTCGTGGGCTTGGGCTGCATAGGCGGCTCTATAGCCTGCGCGCTTTCTAAAACACAAAAATATAACATTATAGGCGTAGACAACGACGTCGACATTTTGCAATACGCTTTCGAGCGTAATTACATACAGCTTGGTCATACGGACCTTAATATTTTAAAAGACTGCCAAGTCGTGTTTGTCTGCACTCCCATAGACACCGTAAGCGAAATAATCGGACAAGTCTACAAAATCGTAGGCGCCCAAGCAATTATTACGGACACGGCGAGCATAAAAGCCCCGATATTGCAAAGTCTTCCCGCAGGCGTAAGGTTTGTAGGCGGGCATCCTATGGCTGGCTCTGAAATGGGCGGAATAAAAGCCGCAAAAGATTATATGTTTGAAAACGCGTATTACGTTTTGACGCCCCATAAAGACACCGCCAAAGAAGATTTAGAACGTGTAACCGAGTTGACCAGAGAATTGCGCGCGCTGCCCGTAATAGTGGACGAGCATACGCACGATTATACCGTAGCCAAAATAAGCCATCTTCCGCATATGGCGGCTTATTCTATGGTTAATTTGTGCATAGACAGCGACCTTAGCAGGACTTTGGCGGCGGGCGGTTTTAGGGATATAACAAGAATCGCGTCCAGCCCGAGCAAGATGTGGCTGGATATTGTCAGGCTGAATAAAGAAAATGTTTTAAGCCAGCTTAACGGACTTATTAAAGAATTAGACGAGCTTTCTAAAAACATTCAAAACGACGAATACGAAACTTTAAGACAAAAATTCGAATCCGCGCGGATAAAGCGCGAATCCATAGAAAAAGACAAAGGCAGATTTTATTCCTTAAGAATAGACGTAAAAGACGTTCCGGGCATTATCGCCAAGATTACTTTGCTGTTATACAAGAAAAAAATAAACATCAAAAATATTTATATAGAAAACTCCCGCGAAGGCGAGAGCGGCGGGGCTTTGGTGGTAAGCTTTGAGAACGCGCGCGCTCGAGACGTCGCGGTCGAAGTATTGAGAAAGAAAAGATTTAACGTAAAAACGGAGTAAAACTTATATGCGATATCTTACTGCCGGCGAATCCCATGGGAAAGCGTTGATAGGCATTATGGACGGCTGCCCGGCTAATCTTGAAATCACCGAAGAATACATCAATCATCAATTATACCGAAGACAGCAAGGCTTTGGACGTGGGGAGAGAATGAAAATAGAAACAGACCGCGTCGAGATTTTGGCGGGCGTAAGAAACAAGCTCACGTTAGGCTCGCCTATAGCCTTGATGATAGAAAATAAAGACTATAAAAACTGGCAAGAGATTATGAGCCCGGGCGAGTGCGACACGACCAAAAGAACGGTTACCACGGTAAGACCCGCTCACGCTGACCTTGCCGGAGCTTTGAAATATAACCAAAAAGACGCGCGAAATATTTTGGAAAGGGCAAGCGCTAGGGAGACGGCTATGCGGGTGGCGCTGGGCGCTATCGCCAGGAAATTTTTGGAAGAGCTCGGCGTAAAGATTTACAGCCACACCACAATGATAGGCGGGGTTTATTCCGAATACCGTCCTCAAGATTTAAAAGAGTTAGAAAAAGCCGATCTAGACCCAGTAAGGTGTTTGGACGCCCAAAAATCCAAATTAATGATAGAAAGAATCCGGCAAGCCAAAGAACAAGGGGACACCTTGGGCGGAGAAGTCCAGATAATCGCAAGCGGCATGCCATGGGGATATGGATCGCATACCCAATACGACTTAAAGCTGGATGCGCGCATTATGGCGGATATCGCTTCTATTCAGTCCGTAAAATGCGTAAGCATAGGATTGGGAGCAAGATACGGCGCGGTTACCGGTCTGGAAAGCCATGATGAGATAGGATTTAAGGACGGCAAATTTTTTAGATTCACCAATAATAGCGGCGGCATAGACGGCGGCATAAGCACGGGCGAAGATATTATAGTCAACGTTACCCTAAAGCCCATTCCCACTACTATGCGGGGGCTTAAGACCGTGGATCTATTGACTCACCAAGAAAGCGTTTCGCAAAAAGAGCGAAGCGACGTGTGCGCCGTTCCCGCGGCGGGAGTGGTGTGCGAAAACGTTTTGGCGCTTACGCTTATGCAGGCGATACTGGATACTATAGGCGGCGACCATATGGACGAAGTAAAACAAAGATGGCTGCAAAAACAGTCCGTTGTTTTATAAAATAAACGCTGGAAGAAAACATCTAATGGATTTTAAGATGTGGAAGAAGGAGAATTTATTATGAGCGAGCCAAAACAAATAGAAGAGCTCATACCGACGACTATTAAATCCGGGCTGGGTTATGACATTATTATAGGTCAAGAACTTGACGATTTGATTGTTAAAGAATTTGAAGGCAACGCGTTTTGCGTTGTCGATCAAAACGTGTATGACCTTTATAACTCAAAGCTCAATTTTGACCGCATGGGCGACAGATTATACATATTAAAAAGCGGCGAGAACTCTAAGCAATGGAAATACGCCCAAGACATCGCGCGTAAGATGCTTAAGACGGGCTGCAACCGCCAGACCAAGATTGTAGCGATAGGCGGCGGAGTAACCGGCGATTTGAGCGGGTTTGTGGCGTCCATATTTATGCGCGGCGTAAAAATAGTCCACGTGCCTACCACGCTTCTTGCTTGCGTGGACTCAAGCATCGGCGGAAAAACGGGAATAAACCTAGACAACTATAAAAATATTATAGGGGCGTTTCATCAGCCGTCCAAAATTATTATAAGCGCAAATTTCTTTAAAACTTTGTCTTTGACGGAGATAAGGTGCGGCATTGGCGAGATTATTAAAACCGCGCTTCTCAGCCAAAAAGTATTTGAATACGTCAGCGCTAATATTTCTAAAATTTTGCTTCTAGAGCCCCAAGCGATTTTGGATATTATTAAGCTTTGCGTAGAGTTTAAAGACCATATAACCACTTCGGACGAAAAAGAAGCGTCTTTGAGAAAGATTTTAAACCTAGGCCATACTATCGGACACGCGCTTGAGACAGCCAATAGGTTTAAGCTTTCTCACGGCGAATACGTTTTGTGCGGAATAGAGCTGGAGTCCAAAATAGCAAGAGAACTGGGCATAATCGACGAAGATTATTACAAGACCATAACGCATCTGTTGCATATGGTTTCTACTCCAAAAATAAAAATCAAAAATGTCGACAAGCTCATAAAAATAATGAAAGCGGATAAAAAGAACGCCGAAGGTAAGATAGATTTTATTTTTGCGAAAAACCAAGGCGAGACTCAAGAGTGTCTTTTGAGCCCGGATAAATTAAGAACGCTGTTGGAGGCAGTAATATGACAATCAAACCGCTCAAAAACATAAGCGGGGCTTTTGATTTGCCCGGCGACAAATCCATAACGCACAGAGCGATTATGCTGAACTCTATAGCCGAGGGCGAAGCAAAAGTCTACAACGCGCTTTTGGGCGAAGATTGTTTGGCGACTATAGACTGTATGAAAAAGCTGGGCGCTAAGATTTCGATAGAGCCCGATTGCGTAATAATTCAAGGCGCCAAGAGATTAAAAAGCTCTCAAGAGCTGTATGTAGGCAACAGCGGAACGACTATAAGATTATTGACAGGGCTTCTTTGCGGGGCGGGAGTAAGCGCCGAGCTTGACGGCGACGATTCCATAAAAAAGCGTCCCATGAACAGAATAATAGAGCCTTTGACCATGATGGGCGCGAAAATCTCGTCCGCGCCGGGCGGATACGCGCCTTTAAGAATAAAAGGCGGGGGTCTAAAAGGCATAGAATACGAAATGCCCGTGGCAAGCGCCCAAGTAAAAAGCTGTTTGCTTTTAGCCGGGCTTTTTGCGGACGGGCCTACCACTATAATAGAGCCTATCAAGACCCGCAACCATACCGAGCTTATGCTTGAGGCTATGAGCGCGGATATAGTCTGCCATAAAAACAGGATTACGATTTCAAAATCCAAGTTAAAATCTATCGACGTCAACGTCCCCGGCGATATATCCAGCGCGGCTTATCTTATGATTCTGGCGACCATTCTTAAAGACTCATACATAGTCTTAAAAAACGTGGGCGTAAACCCCACTAGAACGGGGATCTTGGATATTTTAAAAATCTGCGGCGCTAAAATTACAATGCTCAACAAAAGGTCTACGGGCGAAGAGCCTGTTTCGGATATCTTGATTCAATCGGCTGATACCATTAAGCCTTTTGTGATTGGCGGGGATTTGATTCCTAGGCTTATAGACGAAATTCCTATTTTGGCGGTATTGGCGTGCTTTGCGGAAGGCCGGAGCGTGATCAAAGACGCAAAAGAACTTAAAGTAAAAGAATCCAACCGCATCGACACCACGGTAAATATGCTCAAAAAGATGGGGGCAAGAATAGAAGCCACGGACGACGGAATGGTCATCGACGGCACGGGCGTTTTGATGGGCGGCGTTGAAATCGACGCCGGGCTGGATCACAGGCTGGCTATGAGCGCGGCTATAGCCGGAGCGGTGTCGCTGGACGGCGTAGAGATAAAGAACCCTGAAATCGTAAACGTCAGTTTTCCGGGCTTTTTTAAGATATTCGAGCGGGGCGAAGCCGAAGCATGAAAAGATACGCGTTATTAGGGCATAACATACAATATTCTTATTCGCCCATTGTCCATCAAGAGATCGCGCGCGCTGCGAATATAGACTTGGAATACGACATTTTGTCGGTAGAGCCCCAAGCATTTTTGGGCGCGGTAGAAAGATTAAGGCAAGGCTTTGATGGATTTAATATAACCAAGCCGTATAAATTGGAAATTACGCCTTATTTGTCCGAAAACCGTTCGCCTACCCAAGCCGTAAACACGGTAAAAGTAGACGACGGCCAATTAATAGGCTTTAATACGGACGGCGTCGGGTTTTTGCGGTCATTGGAATACCATAATATAGACATAAAAGGCGATTGCTTGATTTTGGGGGCGGGCGGAGCCGCAAGGAGTATAGCGTTTGAATTAGATAAGATTTGCGACGTTTATGTATATAACCGCACAAAGCAAAAAGCTTTGGACATAATAAGAGATTTAAACCTAAAAAATACTCATTGGGCGGACTTAAGCGTTTTAAAACCTTCGGTTATTATAAATTGCACGACATTGGGACTAAACAACGAAATGTGCCTGCCAGAAGGCGTAAATTTAGAAAAAACTCAAGTTTTTTACGATACTATATATAATCCGCCTATGACGCCTTTTTTGAAGCTGGGCGAAAGTTTAGGCAAGATTGCTATAAACGGGCTTAGCATGCTGTTTTTTCAGGCGTTGGAAGCCCAGAAGATATGGAATGGTATAGATTTATCCCAATCGCAAATAAGACAAGCTTTGGAGAATATATGCAAGAAGGCAAGGTAAAGATACTTATCATTAACGGCCCTAACTTAAATATGCTGGGCAAACGCGAACCGCATATTTACGGAACGCAGACTTTAGAGGACATAAACGCCCGAATAAAAGCCGCGGCTCCTAAAGAGTGCGTTTTGGAATTTTTCCAGTCCAATCATGAAGGAGCGATTATAGATAAAATTCATCAAACGGACGCGGACGCGTTGATTATCAACGCCGGGGCTTATTCGCATTACAGCTACGCTATATACGACGCGTTAAAATGCGTGTCTATTCCTAAATACGAAGTGCATCTGTCCGATATTTTCAAAAGAGAAGAGAGTTTCAGGCGGGTTTCGGTCATAACGCCCGCCGTGGACGGAATGTATTACGGCAAGGGCGTCAACAGCTACATAGAAGCCGTTGCCGCCGCGTTAGAAAAGGTGAAACAAAATGGCTAAGCTGAAAGAGATAATAGATTTTATGGAAAAGATAGCTCCGCCCGAACAAAAAGAACAAGGCGACAACGTAGGGTTTTTGGTAGGGCGGCTTCAGAGCGAAATTTCTACTTGCGTATTGTGTCTGGACGTTACTTTAGACGTTTTAGAAGAAAGCGTAAAGTCAGGGGCTCAGCTTATAATAAGCCACCATCCTTTTATTTATAGACCGGTCAGCGCCATTACAGACCAGACCTTGCAGGGCAAAAAGATTTTGGAAGCTATAAAGCATGACATTAATATTTTTTCTGCCCACACCAATCTGGACTCTAGCGAGCAAGGCGTTAACGACGCTTTGGCAAAGCTTTTGGAGCTAGAGAGCGTAGAGAGATTTGACGCTTTGGATTCCGCTTGGCAGGGCGGAAGAATGGGATATTTAAAGCGGCCCATGACTTTAGCCAAGCTTGCTTGTAAGCTTAAAAATATTCTAGACGACAAAACCGTAAAAATCGCGGGCAAAAAGGACAAGGTTATAAAAAAAGCCGCGTTTATAGCCGGCGGCGCGGGCAAAACCGAATACTTGCGCGCGGCTATTGATTTAGGGGCGGACTGCTATATATCGGGAGATTTTTCGCACCATGTCGCTTTGGAAGCTTATGAGCGTGATTTTGGAATAATTTGGTGCAGCCACTACAGCATGGAGCGGGTAATCTTAAAGCGGTTATATGAGCTCTTGACAAAGGAATTTAGCGGCGTTAAGTTTATCATATCCCAAAAGGAGAAAAACCCGGTAAGCGTTGTATGAAAAACATAGTATTAATAGGAATGATGGGCACTTTTAAGACTTCCGCCGGAAAAATTGTGGCTAAAGAGCTTAATAGAGAATTTTTGGATACTGACAAAGTTTTGTCCGAAAAATTTAAAATGAGCATAAATAGATATTTTGAGATTTACGGCGAGCAGTCTTTTAGAGAGCAGGAAAACCTGCTATGCAAAGAGCTTGCGTCCAAAACCGATTTGGTAATATCTACAGGCGGCGGGATAATAAAAAATCCCGAAAACATAGAATTATTAAGGCAAAACGGCGTTATTATATGCCTTATGGCAAGTCCCGAGCAGATTTATTCTAGGATAAAAAACGCAAAAAACCGTCCGCTTCTTAACTGCCCTGATCCCTTGGCTAGAATAAAAGAAATTTTAGCTGAAAGGGAGCATATTTATAAATCCAGCGCGGACGCAGTAATAGTCAATAATTATATGTCTGCAAAAGACACCGCTAAAAAGATAATAGAATACGCTCAAAAAGTTTTATAAATCGTGGTTCAGCTCTATAGTAGCGTATTTTTTGAGCTTTTCGATATATTTTTCTTCTCCGCAAAGCACTATATCGTCGTTAGGTTTTAAAACAGTGTCGCCGTCGGGCGTAATAATAACGTCGTCGCCCCTTTTTATTAACAGCACGGTTACGTTTTGGCGTTTTCTTAAGTCCAATTCCAAAAGCGACTTATTCGCCCAAAGCTCAGGAGTTTTGATTTCTATTATGCTGAAGTTCGGCGTAAGCTTTGCTATATGCAAAACGTTAGGGTTGGTGAGCATATCCGCGACCTTTTCGCCGACGTATTCTTCGGGAAAGATTACGGTGTCCGCCCCGACCTTTTGCAAAAGCGTTTTGTGCAAGCTGTTGTTGGCTTTGGACATAACGTAACGTGCGTTTAGCTGTTTGCAAAGCATTGTTACTATCACGCTCGCTTCAATATTGCCTATGCATACGATGCACGCGTCGAAGTCCTGAACGTTAATTTGTTTCAGCACGCTTTCGTCGCTCGCGTCAGCGCAGACTGCGTGCGTGCAGTATTCGCTGGCGGTATCCACTAAGTCTTCGTTTTGGTCTATCGCCAAAACGTCGCAGCCTTTGTTAAATAAGTTTTTGCAAAGCGTAAGGCCGAATCCGCCTAGACCTATTACTAAAAATTGGTTTGGTTCTTTCATATTCAGCGTCCTTTATCCTATCATTACCATCGCTTCGGGATAGCGCAATTTGTCTTCGGATTTTATATTTTTTAAGAACAATAATCCTATAGTCAGCGGGCCTAACCTTCCCACAAACATGGCAAGCGTAATTACCAACTTGCCCCCAATAGACAAAAACGGTGTTACGCCTAAAGATAATCCGACGGTGCATAAAGCCGATAAAGACTCAAAAAGCAAGGTTTCTAAATTATAATATTCCGTATTTTGACCTTTTTCGGTAGCCAAAAGCGCCATTGTAAATATTATAGTCAAAATCAAAAACGCCCCCGCCACCGCCACGGCTTTTAGGGTTATGCGTTCGTTTATGTAGCGTTTGCCGAATATTATCCTGTCTTTGCTTCTAAAGCCCGAGATAATTGCAAGCAGCAAGACCGCCGCGGTAGTGGTTTTTATTCCGCCGCTTGTAGACACAGGCGAGCCGCCTATAAACATCAAAATCATCGTTACAAGCTTTGAAAATTCAGTAGAATTTTTCAAATCCACGTTATTAAAACCCGCGGTTCTGGGAGAGACCGCCATAAAGAAGGCGTTTAGGATTTTTTGATATATCGGCATTTTGCCTAATGTATGCGGGTTGTTCCATTCGGCTATTAAGAAGATAATTGTACCTGACGCCAATAAAACCAAAGTAACCGTCACGACGATTTTGCTTTGAAGCATCCACCTGTTTATTTTGCGCGCTTTTAAGACGTCCATTATAACCCAAAAGCCTATTCCGCCCAGAATAATTAAGAAGCTGATAGAAAGCAGCACGCACACGTTGTCCGAAAAAGACATTAGACTTCCAAATTCGGGCTGATAAGATAACACGTCGATGCCCGCGTTGCAAAACGCCGAAACCGACATAAACACGGCTTTAAAAATCCCAATAGGCCCAAAAATTTTAATAAAGCAGGGCGTTAAAATTACCGCCCCCGTCGTTTCTATGACGGCGGTGGCAATCAGCATATACCTAAGATAAGACGCGATTTGATACGAAGGCATTTCGCCTACTGTTTGCTGTATGACTATTTTGTTGGTCAAGGTAAGCTTTTTTCTAATAGCCAAAAATACTGCTGCGGCCAAGCCCATTATGCCCAGACCGCCTATTTGGATCATTATTAATATTACTATTTGACCCAATATAGAAAAAGTCGTAGCGACATTTACCGTCGTAAGCCCGGTGATGCAAACCGCGCTGGCGGCTGTAAACAGCGCGTCTATCGGGTTTAGCCATTGTCCGTTTTGGTTTGAAGCGGGCAGGGCAAGCAAAAGCGTTCCCAGCGATATTGCTATCAGGTATCCAAAAACGATTATAAAAAACGGCGAAATTCTTTTTTTGGATGCGGTTGTTATGGTGTTCATTTTAATTGTTATAAATCTTTAACATGCACGAGCAAAAACAAGCTATTCCTTCTTGTCTTCCTATAGTTCCGCAGCCTTCATTGGTTTTTGCGGCTATGCCTATTTGGTCTTGGGCGACGCCCAAAACTTTTGCCAAAAGCTCTTTTATACTAGGTATATAGGGATTTAGTTTAGGTTTTTCGGCAAGTATTGTCAACGATATATTATTAATATCCGCTTTTTTGGTTTGTAATATTTTTATAACTTCTTCCAAAAGATTTACGCTGTAAATATCTTTATATTTCGGGTCGGTATCGGGAAAGAACTGTCCTATGTCTTTTTCGCCCAACGCCGACAAAACGCTGTCTATTAGCGCGTGTATTAAGACGTCCGCGTCCGAATGCCCCGCTAGTCCTAGCTCGTAAGGTATATGAACGCCGCCTAAAATAAGCTTTCTGCCTTTTTCCAATCTATGAAAATCATAGCCTATGCCAGTTCGATACATGCAGGCTTTAGATTGAGATAGTCTATGCAAGTCTTCGCTTGTGGTGATTTTGAAATTGCTTTCTTCGCCTAAAACATAATTGCATTCGCCCCACGTTTTTGAATACACTTGGCTGTCGTCGGTATAAGTCTCTTGGATATTTTCATAAGCCTTAAGGATTTTTTGGGTTTTAAAAGCCTGCGGAGTCTGGACCGCCATAAGCGTTTGACGGTCTATAGTATTATAACCGTCTTGAGTTTTTTGGACTACGGTGTCTTTTATATTAATATATGGAATAGCGCTGCCGGATTGTTTGCAAGAGTCTATAAGTTTTTTAATTAAGTTTTTGGAGACGTTTGGCCTTGCCCCGTCATGAATTAATACGTATTCGTAATCTTGGGCTCTTTTCAGCCCCGCTATGACGGACTCCGTCCGCGTTTTTCCGCCTATGGTTATTTCTATGTCAGAATAAGGCGAAGTTATTTTTTTTATTTGCTCAAAATCGTCTTGCGCGGCGACTATAATTTTGCGGCAGTCAAATTTTTCCAAGCAATGCTCCAGCATTGTTTTGCCTTGATAGCGGTAAAAAATTTTGTTATAGCCTAGTTTCGCTCTTTCGCCCTTGCCCGCGCAAACTATAACAGCGGCGTAATTACTCATTTATAACCTCGTAAGCCGAAGCGGGATTGGTTTTTAGAAGCTTTTCGTCTATAGAAAGCACTCTAAACACGAACTTTTGGTCGCCGTATCCTATCTCGACTATGTCGTCGGGTTTTAAAACTAAAGCGGGTTTTGCGGCTCTTCCGTTTACGTTTACCCGCCCGCTTTTGCAGACTTCTTGCGCAACTACGCGCCGTTTTATTACTCTGCTTAATTTTAAAAATTTGTCCAGTCTCATATCAATAAAAATTTTGTTAATGGAATTATATCTTATTCTAGCACAATGGTTTTAAGTTGTCTATGCGTCATTACATTAGGCTTTTATAAGAAAAAAGATATATTTTTTTGATTTTTAATAATACTATAACTATGAAAATCGACAGGATTATATTAAGTTTGCTAATTTTAATATGCGTTTTATGCGTTTTCGGCTGCAGAAACCCGATAAAAAACCCTAATCCCGTTGACGAAACGCCGAATATAATCGAACAGTCTCCCGATTCAAGCGGGCAAAACGGCGATTTTACACAAGACGACAATTTGACTCAAGATAACGACAACTCCGCGCAAGAAAATTCGGAGCAATTAAACGACGACGAAAAGCCCAATACTATAGAAGACTATCAAAAGCCTACCCAGCCTATAGTGTTTGAGCCCCCGGGCAGCCCGAAACCTGAATTAAACGATACGGACAAGGCTTGGCAGATAAAAGTAGCTAAAGAAGATATCGTTAGAACCTTGGAGAATATGAAAATAAGGGTTTCGTCAATAAGCCCCATAATCATAGACACCAAGGATGAGCAAGGCTGCTGTTCTATTATTTCCATAGGCGGCAGGCTGGTAAACGCTTACGAATTTTGCAGAAGGCTTAATCTGCCGTCTTCTTATATTACGGGGATAGAAATAGACCAAGACAGCGTTACTTTTAGCGGACAAGGAGTTTTTGATTCGCAAGGTTTTTAAATTTAGTTAAAGTTATAGGGTAAGCCGCGTTATGAATAAGGTCGTAAAAAACATAATAAAGTGGTCTGTAATAGTAATATCCGTAATATTAGTTCTTTTGATTATCCTTCTTATGATCGGGGGAATGTTTGTCAACACGATTTACCTTGACCCTTGGAACCCTAGATTTTATAAGATTTATCAAGACCCGCGGATCAGGATTCTGTCGGTAGGGATTTTAGCTCCTTCCGCGCATAATATGCAGCCTTGGCAGTTTAAGCTGGACGAAGACGACGAAATGAAATTTTACATATACGCAAACCCCAAACGCGCAATAGAAAACGACCCTACCCGCAGGGAAATGATGATATCCGTGGGCACTCTTATTGAATATGTCGAGCTTGCGGCAAAAAAACAAGGCTACGGAACAGAACTAAAATTATTCCCCAAAGGCAAGCCTGACGAAGAGAACTTTTTGTCTTCCATCGAAGAAAAGCCTGTAGCCGAAATAATTTTGAATAATAACCCTGATTTAAACGGCATCGAATTATACGACTATATATTTATACAGGACACCAACCGCTATCCGTATATAATGACGCCGCTTGCTCCGTCCGAATTAAAATACCTTACCGACGCGAACGATTTTGAGTCTTTGACGATAAAATTTTATTCCGATCCCGAAGAGCGAAAAGCCTTAAAAGAGCTTGCTTTAAAAGGCTTGTCTATTGTGGATAATACCAAAATTTTAAGAGAAGAAGTAAAGAGAATAACTAGAAAAAACGAACGGCAAAAAAACAAAAAGCCTTACGGTTTTTCGCTGGAAACCGAAGGCGTAAAAAATCCTTTTGTCAAATATTTTATTCAGGGCGTTATGACGACAATGCCGTTTTTGTTTTCGGATAAAATGCGCGCGGAATACACCCAAAAGAAATACGAAAAACTGTATACCAACACGCCAACGTTTATGTGCATAGTATGCCCGACGGATAAGATTAACGACAGAGAAGTTCAAGTCAATTGCGGAAGATTGTATTCAAGGCTGATCTTGCGCGGCCACGGCCTTAAGCTTGGATTCCATCCGATGAGCTCGGTAATCGCGGATTATCCCGAAGCCCATTTGGTAAAAGGCGAATTTATGACAAAATTTTTGAGCTCAAACGAGTATCCGCTTATGCTTACCCGCGTCGGTATGATTACTAAGCCTTTCCCGCAAAGCATGCGCCCTTACGCTTTGGACTATGTAAAGTAAAAAAGGCAGGTATTTAACCTTGCCTTTTGTATTCTCTCCTACAAAAAAACACTATTGCTGTTGCTGCTCTGCGCGCGCTTTTTCGTATTCTTCTAATATTCTGTTTTTAATAAACTCTCTGGTTTCGGTATTTAAAGGATGAACAATATCCTTAAATTCCCCCTCAGGAGTTTTTCTGCTAGGCATAGCGATAAAGAATCCGCCGTTTCCTTCGATGACTTTTATATCGTGCACCACAAAACATTCGTCAAGCGTGATCGAAGCAATAGCTTTAATTTTGCTTTCTTGTCTGTTCTTTAGTCTAATTCTTACTTCAGTAATGTTCACCCCTTAGTCACCATCCTTGCCAAAAATTAAATAGGAACATGTCTATATTCCATAACAATATAATACTACTTTTTTTACAATAATTCAATACTTTTTT
>DATCKP010000072.1:0-3616 GCA_036562165.1 Clostridia bacterium | reverse complement strand
TAAACCCCGCCCGATGCAAGATAGAGAGCGCAAGGTGGTCCGCCGTAGCTCTCGCCAAAATCGCTAGAACATATCGGCAACGATATGTCCAGACAGATGGTCATTCTCGACAGAACTCGGCTTACAGGTCATCTGCATTATGTTTTATGCGGCTGATAACGTAAAAACGTTTGCAGCCGCTATTTTTTTTAGGCTAGGGAATTTTAAGAGACTAGAAATTTAATTAGAATCCAAATTATTATCGACCGCTCGGACAGCTATTCTATATTTTTTGCCGTCTTTGCTTATAGCTAAAAGATTGTCGGGATACTCTACTTGACTAGGATAAATTACTGATTCGATAAAATTTGTTTCGGTAACCAATAATTCTCCTATTACAAATATGAGCTCGTCCATTTCCACATCCTCTTATTCCTTATCCTTTAAGAGAAAGATACCAATATTATAATCGCATAAATACGCTAAAATCAAACAAAAAACATATAAAAATTGTAAAAATTTTTTATCATTTAACAATTTTCGCTAAAAATATACAAAAAGTATAAAATATTAACAAATTTTGACGAAAAATTTAGTTTGCTAAATTAATTTTTTTGTAATCAATTGAGAAGCTTTTTTGGGAGCATCTTTATCATTCCAAGGCATATCTTTTTTTTGATAGTCAAATTTTTGGCTGAATGTTTCAAGATTGCTCTTAAGCTTAGAAAGCATGCTTATTTCCACAGAATAAAGCGTTTCCAAAAACAACCGCGCTTTATTATTGGCAAAACGGGCGTTTTCTAACAATTTTGCGTAATGATAAAGACAAAATCCGCGCGAAGAGTTAAGAACTTTCATAAAAGACGGCTCGTTATAAAACATCTGCGCGACCGTCATATAGTATCTTTCCATTGTTTTTTCTACTTCGTTGCATATGACGCAAGATTGGCTTTGTTTTATTAATTCCAAAGCCTGTTTTTTAGCCCTTTTGACGTTTATAGGCGGTTTAATGATGTTTTGCAAACGCTCTGTTCTGGTAATACTCTGTAGTGCGACGCCTAAGATATTGCCGCCTTGTATCAACATATTATAATGATGCCCGCAAAAGCCGTATTGATTTACTAGCTGCCTTGAAGCCGGAACCATAACCGCTTCGTTTAGATATCTGTCTACAAGCCCTTTAACCAACTCTTCGTTAATATGACACATAGGGCATAAGCAGTCTTCTTTTTTAAAAGCGTCCCAAATCGGCGCCGTATGGATTTTATATTGCATAAAGAAAAACCGCCTTACATAGTATTAATTAGAAGTATATCCTAAGCCATGGAGTAAAACAAGAATGAGAAAAGGAAAGGGCGGTATAGATTACGGCATCGATTACAGCGAATGGAGCTACGAAAAACATCGCCTGAGCCTTGATAATCATCAAAAGCATTCCGACGATTTTATTGCCTACGATTATAATGACGATCATTATATAGAAACCAATATCAATCAAGAGCAAGGTTATTATAATGACAGGACTTTATATAGCGGCGGGAATTATTATAATGCTTTGCCTTATGCTAAATCAGATAAGCCAAGATTAAAGCGTTCTGAAATCATAACCGCCGCGGCTTTGATGCTTTCAGGTTTTTTAATTACCATATTGCTTACAACCTTTTTGGCTCAAGGGCTTAATATAGGTCATTTATTGGGCAGGTTAAGCAAAGCCGAAGTAAAGCAAAAACAATATTACGCGGTTCAAATAGGAAGTTACGCTTCGGAAAGCCAAGCTTTGCAAGCCTCCCAAACCGTAAGACAGCTAGGCGGAGGAGGGTTTATTTTGGTCGACGGCTCTTATAGAATCATTGCCGCCGTGTATCCCGAAGAAGAGCAGGCTTTGAGCGTAATGGCAAACGCCGGCCAATATTCGCCCGAAAAATACGTAATCGTCGTTCCCGAAATAGTTTTAAATTTTTCGAATAAGCAGATTAAAGAAATTACGCAAAAAGCGTTGTCTCAATGGGACGATATGTATAAAAGATTATACGACCACGCTATAAAACTTGACAAAGCCCAAACCACAGAAGCGGCTGTATTATTGGATATTCAGCGCGCTTACGACGATTTAAACGCGTTGCTTAACGAATATACCCGAATAACTAAAGACCAAACGAGAGTAGAGCACATTTATATAAAGAACGGTCTTAAAAACATTTTGGCCGCATTAAAAACCTTGCTTAACGCAAGAACGGAAGGCAATCTTTCAGCCGATATAAAATACGCTTACACTAAAATTCTTATAGACTATAAAGATTTGGCCAATCAATTAAGCCGATAAATTTCAACATAAACCCAAAGATTTTTCGCCTTCTTAACATATATTTTTAAATAAAAAAAGTAGGTTGTTTTATGAAACTGTCTCAGCTTTTGCAAGGAGTAAACGTATACGAAATCATTGGTCACGACCAAGAAATAACTAATCTGTCGCATAACAGCAAGACTATATCAAACGGCGGGTTATTTTTTTGTCTTAAGGGAACAAACACGGACGGCCATGATTATGTTTATGAAGCCGCCCAAAACGGAGCCGCGGCCATAGTAAGCGAAAAAGTTTTTGACGATCTTAACCTAACGCAAATAATCGCGGACGATGTAAGACACGCGATGTCATTAATCAGCGCCAACTTCTACGGCAATCCTGCCAAATCGATGAAACTTATAGGCGTAACGGGCACAAACGGCAAGACTACCACTACATACATAATCAAAAGCATAGGCGAAGCGGCCGGCAAAAAGGTAGGGTTGATAGGAACTTCGGGAATAATAATAGACGGAAAAAAATATCCGCCTTTGTTGACCACGCCCGATCCGATAGATTTGCATTCGATTTTTAGAAAAATGGCGGATTGCAAAACGGACTGGGTAGTAATGGAAGTGTCAGCGCACGCGATTGAGCTTAAAAAAATAGACGGAATAATATTTGATTTTGCGGCGTTTACCAACTGCACCCAAGACCATTTGGACTTTTTTCAAACAATGGATAATTACAAGAAGGCCAAAGCTAAATTCTTTAATTCGTATTATGCCAAAACAGCCGTCGTCAATTCGGACGACGAGCTCGGCAGGCAAATAAGCCAAACCTGCGATATTCCTTGTTTTACATACGGTTGCAAAAACCCCGCTGACGCTTTTGGAGTTAATTATACTTCTAGCATAAACGGGCTTCAATACGTAATTAATATTTTTGATAAGATTTACGAAATAAACTTCGCTTTGCCCGGAAGATTTAATATGTATAACACATTATGCGCCGCCCTTACTTGTTACTTGCTTAATGTCGGGCTTCCAGAGATTGCTGCGGGCATTAGCAATCTAAAGACAGTAAAAGGACGTTTTGAGACTTATATTAATAAAGGAAAGCAGGTCATAATAGATTACGCTCATACGCCCGACGGTCTTGTCAACATATTGCGCAGTATAAAAGAATTCGCTAAGGGCAAAATTATAACCGTGTTCGGTTGCGGCGGCAACAGAGATAGAGACAAACGCGCCAAAATGGGCAAAGCGGCGTGCCAACTGTCTGATTATGCGGTCATCACAAGCGACAACCCGCGCTTTGAAAAACCCGAAGATATAATAGAAGATATAGTCC
>DATCKP010000133.1:0-7289 GCA_036562165.1 Clostridia bacterium | reverse complement strand
GACAAAGATATCTTGGAAAAAGCTTTAGAGCAAGCAAGAGTAGGCAGACTCCATATTCTTCAAAAAATGCTTGAAGTCTTGCCCGCTCCCAGAACTCAATTATCCAAATACGCTCCTAAGATTATTTCCTTTGAGATACCTACCGATAAGATCGGCGACGTAATAGGCAAGGGCGGCAAGATAATCAATAAGATAATAGACGAAACGGGCGTTAAGATCGACATAACCGAAGAAGGCAAGGTTATGGTCGCGTCCACTGATATCAAGCTTGCTGAACTCGCCAAAAACAAGATTTTGGCGATTACGCTCGAACCCGAAGTCGGTTTTCAATACCAATGCCATATTACGCGTTTGTATGATTTCGGCGCTATAGCAGAAATCGCGCCCGGCAAAGAAGGAATGATTCACATCAGCAAGCTCGGCGCAACTCGCGTTAAAAAGATAACCGACGTTCTAAACGTAGGCGACGAAGTTATCGTCGAAATAATTAAGATTGATCCCGTAAAAGATCGTATCGAGCTTAAGCTGGTTCAAAAACTTGATAAGAAAGAAGAATAATATAAGCCAAAAATGTTTGGTATTAATGGTAAAATTTGTTAAAATTGTATGTGGAAATTTTAAACGGAAAAAAACTAAAGGAAGGAGTTCAAATGGCACATAAGTACGTTTATCTTTTCAAAGAAGGCAAAGGCTCTATGAAAGAGCTCTTGGGCGGCAAGGGCGCTAACTTGGCAGAAATGACCAACTTAGGTTTGCCTGTTCCCCAAGGTTTCACGGTTACGACCGAAGCTTGCACCAAATATTACGAAGACGGTCAAGTAATCGCCGACGAAATCAAAGAACAGATTTTTGACGCTTTGAAGAAGCTTGAAAAAATCGAAGGCAAGAAGTTTGGAGATCCTTCTAATCCCTTGTTAGTATCGGTAAGAAGCGGCGCTAGAGTTTCCATGCCTGGTATGATGGATACAATCCTTAACCTTGGTCTAAACGACGAAACCGTTGTGGGCTTAGCTAAACTCACCAACAACGAAAGATTCGCTTACGACTCTTATCGCAGATTTATCCAAATGTTCTCCGACGTTGTTATGGGTCAAGACAAAGCTAAGTTCGAACGCGTTTTGGACGAAATAAAAGAAAAGAAAGGCTACAAGCTTGATACCGATCTAACAGCCGAAGATCTAAAAGAAATCGTTGGAATATTCAAGAGAATTTACAAAGAAGGCGTAGGCGAAGACTTCCCTCAAGATCCTAACGCTCAATTGATCGAAGCCGTAAAAGCGGTCTTCAGATCTTGGGAAAACCCCAGAGCTATTGTTTATCGCCGTCTCAACGATATACCTAGCTGGTGGGGCACCGCTGTTAACGTTCAAGCGATGGTATTCGGTAACATGGGCGAAGACAGCGGCACAGGCGTTGCGTTTACTCGTAACCCCGCTACCGGCGAAAACAAGCTGTACGGCGAATATTTGATGAACGCTCAAGGCGAAGACGTAGTTGCTGGTATCCGCACTCCTCAATCTATAGATACCTTGGCAGAAAAACAGCCCGAAATTTACAAGCAATTTGCTGAAATAGCTAAGAAGCTTGAAAAGCACTATAAAGATATGCAAGATATGGAGTTTACTATCGAACGCGGTAAGCTCTATATGCTTCAGACCCGTAACGGCAAGAGAACGGCTAAAGCCGCTTTGAAGATTGCCGTAGACCTTGTAAAAGAAGGTTTGATTACCGAACAAGAAGCGCTGCTCAAGATCGATCCTAAACAATTAGACACTTTGCTGCACCCTCAATTTGAGCCCGAAGCTTTGAAGAAAGCTAAACCTATCGCAAAAGGTCTTCCTGCTTCTCCCGGCGCGGCTAGCGGCGCTGTAGTGTTCACCGCTCAAGACGCTGTAGAATGGAAGAAAGCCGGCAAGAAAGTTGTTTTGGTAAGACTTGAAACCAGCCCTGAAGATATCGAAGGAATGTACGCGGCGGAAGGTATCTTGACCGCTCGCGGCGGTATGACTTCTCACGCTGCCGTTGTTGCGCGCGGTATGGGAACTTGCTGCGTAGCCGGCTGCGGCGAAATCAAAGTAGACGAAGAAAAGAAGATATTTACCGTAAACGGCAAAGTATATAAAGAAGGCGATTCTATTTCCTTGGACGGCAGCACCGGTTATGTTTACGGCGAAGCTATTCCTACCGAGCCCGCTTCTGTGACCGGCGACTTTGCCACCATTATGGAATGGGCTGACAAGTATCGCGCTTTGGAAGTTCGCGCTAACGCCGACAACCCTGCGGACGCTGCTCAAGCCGTTAAGTTCGGCGCTCAAGGTATTGGTCTTGCGCGCACAGAGCATATGTTCTTTGACGCTGACCGTATCCCCGCAATGCGCGAAATGATCGTTTCCAAGACCGAAGAGTCCAGAAGAAAGGCGCTTGCTAAACTATTGCCTATGCAAAAGAACGACTTCAAAGGCATTTACGAAGCGCTTGAAGGACGTCCCGCTACTATCAGATTCTTGGATCCGCCTTTGCACGAATTCCTTCCTACCGATCCTGAAGATATCAAAGAATTGGCTAAAGAAATGGGTCTAACCTATGACGAACTCAAAGCTACTATCGACAGCTTGCACGAGTTCAACCCCATGCTTGGCCACAGAGGATGCCGTTTGAGCATAACCTATCCTGAAATCGCCGAAATGCAAACCAGAGCGGTTATCGAAGCCGCTATCGAAGTAAAGAAAGAAAAAGGAATCAACGTTGTTCCCGAAATTATGATTCCTTTGGTAGGCGACGTAAAAGAATTAGAATATGTAAAATCCGTAGTTGTTAAGACCGCGGACGAAATCATCGCTCAAAGCGGCATAGAGCTTAAGTATCTAGTCGGCACGATGATCGAAGTTCCTAGAGCAGCTTTGACCGCCGACAAGATAGCTAAGAGCGCAGAATTCTTCTCCTTCGGAACTAACGACTTGACTCAAATGACTTACGGCTTCAGCAGAGACGACGCCGGCAAGTTCTTAGAAGAATACTACAACAAGAAGATATTCGAGTTCGATCCTTTTGCGAAACTCGATACCGAAGGCGTAGGACAGCTTGTTCAAATAGCCGTAGAAAAAGGCAAGGCTACCCGTCCTAACATCAAGCTGGGTATCTGCGGCGAACATGGCGGAGATCCTTCTACCATCGAATTCTGCCATAACGTAGGATTAACTTACGTATCCTGCTCGCCTTACAGAGTGCCTATTGCAAGACTTGCCGCGGCTCAAGCTAACATCAAAAATCCTAGAAAGAAATAATTTAGCTTAAAATATAAAAAGCCCTGTTATAAAAGCAGGGCTTTTTTGTTTTTTTTAAAAGAAAAAGCAAAGGCTGGGGGAATATTTGAAAAAACAAGAATAAAACAAAATAATTGAAAGAAGCAATCCTTAGTTATAAATACGCCTTAAGAAAAAAACATCAAAACCGCCGCAAATAAAAAAGCCCGTTTTATAAAACGAGCTTTTTTTATTTAAGTAATTATCTTACTCAATTTTACTCAAGACCGTTAGGGTTCTTTTTTTGCCAGTTCCAGCTGTCTTGGCACATCTTCATAAGGTCGTATTTAGCTTCCCAGCCCAATTCTTGTTTGGCTAAAGTTGGATCGGCAAAGCTTGCCGCTACGTCTCCGGGGCGTCTGGGAGCGAATTCGTAAGGTATAGGCTTGCCTACCACTTGGGAGAACGCGTTGACTACTTCGAGCACGCTGTAACCTTTGCCTGTGCCTAGGTTATAAATCACGACGCCGGGATTGGTCTTAAGCTTTTTCAAAGCGGCTATATGCCCCAAAGCCAAGTCGACTACGTGTATATAGTCTCTAACTCCTGTTCCGTCGATTGTAGGATAGTCGTTGCCAAAAATTTTAAGCTTTTCAAGCCTGCCCACTGCTACCTGCGTGATATAAGGCACAAGGTTGTTAGGTATTCCGTTGGGGTCTTCGCCGATAAGACCGCTTTCGTGGGCGCCGATGGGATTAAAGTATCTCAAAATCGCGACATTCAGCGAAGGGTCGGCTATATGGGCGTCTTTAAGTATGTATTCTATAAACAGCTTAGTTCTTCCGTAAGGATTAGTCGCGCCTAAAGGAGCGTCTTCTTTTATCGGAACGGTTTCGGGCACGCCGTAAACGGTAGCGGACGAAGAGAAGACTATATTTTTTACGCCAAACTTTTGCATAGCTTGCAAAAGATAGATAGTTCCGGTTATGTTGTTATGATAATACTTAAGCGGTATAGCGACAGATTCGCCTACGGCTTTGAGCCCCGCAAAGTGTATAACCGCTGTAATTTGGTTTTCGCTGAAGACTTTTTCAAGCCCTTCCTTATCCAATAAGTCAGTCTTATAAAACTTTACTTCTTTGCCGGTTATCGCCTTGATTCTGTTTAGGGCTTCTATCTTGGAGTTAGAAAGGTTGTCCAAGATAATAATTTCGTATCCCGCGTTAATAAGCTCTATCGCCGTATGGCTTCCGATATAGCCTGTCCCGCCTGTAACTAAAATCGCCATTATATTCTCCTTAAAGCTGATATATTGATTATTATATATGTTACCACAAAACAAGGCTATTAACAAAAAATTTACGCTTTTTAGTTAATATTTTACGCCGCCGGTTATATGCAAAAACCTTATTTTATCGTATACGTAAGTTCTCAAAGGCCTGTCGTATGCGTCAAAAGTATGCGTGGCTACAGTTATCTCAGGAAAAACAGACACCACAAAGAGCGAATGCGAAAATATATTGTCCCTAAAGCTTAACTGGATTACGTCGCCCGGGATGATTCCTGACATATCGGTTTCTATCGCGCGCGGGCCCGCGCCTTTGTTGTTTACAATAAACTTAAAAAAATATTCTGCCCCCGTCCAAGACGCCGTCCGGTTGCTTGCGGAAATATAATACCAGCCTGTAACGGGGGTAAAGTTCATTACTCTTATACCAGCGTAAACGCATTGAGAAATAAAGTTTGTGCAATCCCCGCCCAAATTGGAAAAATCGTAATATTTAGGGTTTCGCGAATACGCCCATTCTTGAGCGTAATTTAAAGCAGCTTGACGGTCGTATGCGATATTTCTCATTATTTTTTAATCTTATATTAATCTTATTTTTAAAGTTACCGCTTGTCATATAAATATTAATACAATATAATGTTTATAACAATTGAAAAATGTTTTTTTAGGAGTCAAATATGCCGTTAGAAGCTCTAAAATGCCCTAATTGCGGCGCTCCGCTAGAACCTTACCAAAACTTTTGCGACCATTGCGGCGTAGGGCTGAAATCTACTGACAACGCCCCGAAAGGCCGCGGATTTAATATTTCTTTTCACGGCAAGGACAAAACTTATACCTACGGCTTTACTTTTGACCCTCAGCCCAAACAAGAAAGCGGGGGAACGTATAATTTTGCTTCCGTAAAAACTTACGGCTTTAAGTCTAATAATACTTATGCTATAAATACCCAAAAGTCTGCTTCGACTTTGTCCAAAGAAATAGCGCTGATATTAGCCCTTATTTCGTTATTCTGTCTAGGCGGCATCGCTGTTCATAAAATTTATCTAAAAGAGATAGGCGCCTTTGTCCTTTCGCTGTTCTTCTTTTGGACGGGAATCCCGGCTATTGTGTGCATTGTTAACTGCATTTCTCTTGCCACTATGTCCGACGAAGAATTCAGGCAAGAATATTGCAAAGAAAGATCTTAAAAGCAATATATCAAGAGAGCGTTTTGGCTCTCTTTTTTTATGTTTGCTCCTAATTTAATCATCTGGTATAATAAGGCTTATGCGGTACAAAACATCTAGCCCCGAAGAAACCTTTGAGCTGGCTAAAAAATGGGCGGCCGATCTAAAAGGCGGGGACATAATAACCCTAAACGGTCAATTAGGCGCGGGCAAGACCGTGTTTGCCAAGGGTCTTGCGGCGGGTTTAGGCGTAACCCAGCCAGTGTTAAGCCCGACCTTTGTGCTTTTTAGGCAATACAAAGGCGAAAACTTGGATTTATATCACTTTGATATGTATAGGATTTCAGACTCGTCCGAAGCTGTAGAAGCGGGTTTTGACGAGTTTATAGGCAAAGATAACGCCGTAACCGTTATAGAATGGGCTGACAAGGTAAAAGATATTTTAAAGAGCGTAACTTATACGGTCAATATAACCTATATAGACGACAACTCAAGATTGGTGGAAATCAAATGAACTATATCTGCATAGACGCCGCAAGAAAGCATTTAGAAATCGTAGGCGAATATCAAGGCGAAGAGCTTTATTATTTTGACGAATCCGTTTTGCAGCATTCGGTAACCTTAATGCCCGCAATCCAAAATCTTATGCAAGGCAAGGATTGGGGCTTAATTGATTATATAGGCGTAAATCAAGGCCCGGGTTCGTTTACAGGCATAAGAATAGGCGTTACCACCGCCAAAGTTTTTTCTTATATAAAAGGCATAAAAATCGTTCCTTTCAACTCTTTGGAGATGTATGCATATAATATATATAGCGCGCCGGGCTGCACAATAGTCTGCGCCCAAGCGAGCGGAAATTCGCAAGTATATATAGCGGTTTACGAAAACCAAGGCGAGAGACTGCAAGAACTCCTAAGCCCCAAGGTCTTGTCCAAGCCTGAATTTGAGCGTTTCTTGAGCTTGATAGACGAGCCTGTTTTAATCGCTTGCGACTTTGATTTGCCCTTAAAAAAAGACAATTTCAAAGCGTATTCCATACGCGAATGCAAAACGGGCATAAAAAGAATAATGTCGCAGGCGGATACAAGAAAAACGGTCGACGGCTATCAATTAGAGCCGTTATATATCCAAGTCCCGCAGGCTCAAAGAGACCTATGATACGACAGGCTATTATAGAGGATTTGCCAGAAATTTACAGGCTTGAAAAAGAGTGTTTCGAGCAAGACGCTTGGACAGAACAGAACTTTTTGGGGGCGTTGGAGAGCGGACTGTCCAAAATTTTTGTCTATCAGGCTGACAAAAAAATAGTCGGCTACGCCGTTTTGACGGTCGTATTTGACGAAGCTCATCTGGACAACATAGCTGTATCTTCCCGATATAGAAGACAGGGAATAGGCAGACAGCTTATTTTATATATATTGCGATATTTAGAGAACATAGGAATCAATAAAATCACGTTAGAAGTCAGAATAAGCAATACAGCCGCCATAAATCTATACAAATCCTTGGGATTTGTAATAGAAGGAGTAAGAAAAAAATATTACGAAGATCTAGAAGACGCTTATATTATGTGGCGGTATGATGATAGAAAAC
>DATCKP010000053.1:0-9875 GCA_036562165.1 Clostridia bacterium | reverse complement strand
TGGTGCGAGAGACGGGACTTGAACCCGTATGGATTTCTCCACACGCCTCTGAAACGTGCGCGTCTGCCAGTTTCGCCACTCTCGCATTTAAAAATGCATTATGTATTTTAACAGAAAAATAATTAAAAAGCTAGTAAAAATAAAGCATTTTATTTACCATAATTTTTATCTTATCTAGATTTATAAATGGCATTTTAGATATTTATGCCGTTATTGTAAGCTATTTTGTATGCATTTTTCTGGCGTTTGGATTTTAATGACGTTGATGGCTATCTCTGAATTATAAAAAATAAAAACCGTCAAGCAATAAAACAGGCGAAAGAGTCGGATTGCTGAAATTTGACTAGCTTTTTTAACTTAGCTTTAAGCGTTTTACAATAAAAAAGATTTTTTTTGATTTAAAAATAAAAAAATCAAGCATACCAAGAGCTTGCCGTTTTCTGACGCTGTTTATTTAACTGATATCTTGCCAAAATTTAAACTCTCAAATTTTAAAATATATTATGCCGCAGCTTGCTTGTTTTAAAGATATTAAAAATCCACGATCGCGGTATGACAAACAGCTTTATAAATAGCCCCTTATCCCGCTTTTTCTTTTTTCTTTTTTCTCTTTATAATCTTCATACGCGGCGGTCATTAACTCATTTTCGTCGCAGTTTAAGATTTCAGCCATAAGGGGCAGCCGTTCTTTAGAAGGTATGGAGATTTCGTTTAGATATTGATATATCATCATACGCGACATATTAAGCCTTCTTGCAAGCTCCGTAGGCGTGATCATATTTTTATCCATTAATTCTTGAAGTTTCTTTGCAAATCTTACCCCCATATCGCTCGCCCCTAATAATTTTATCTTTATTTCATTATACCAGACAATTCAGGTTATATCAATACTTGTAAAAAAGTAATTAATCTTGAAAAATTTTGTTAAATTCGCGCTCAAAAAAAGATATATCGTCAAATTTTTGTAAAAAAATTACAAAAAATTATATTGACATGGATTTATGACGGTGTTATAATCTGCTTGAAAAGGTCAAAGAAAGTCAAACTTTAAGGTAAAACGATGGCTACTATAAGCGATTTGATCGAACAATTTATAAAAAGGCTGATGGGAGAAAGCGACACGATAAGCATTTCGCGCAACGAGCTCGCGCAATATTTTGACTGCGCTCCCAGTCAAATCAACTATGTTTTAGCCACCCGTTTTAGCTTAGAGCACGGCTTTGTGATAGAAAGCAAACGCGGCGGCGGCGGGTTTATAACCCTTATCAAGATATCGCCGTCCTATCAGGAACTATTAAAAAGATTAGATGAATATACTTTAAAAGAAGGACTAACCTATCAAAAAGCCGTTCAACTTATCAAAAGACTTTGCGAAGAAGGCATTATAAACCAAAGAGAAGCCGAAATCATAAAATCGGCTATATCGGACAAGGCGTTAATAGTGCCTACGGACTGCAAAGACATTTTGCGGTCTAACATTTTAAAATCTATCTTGGCAGGCATATTTAAGGAGGCGGACTAAATGCTGTGCGAAAACTGCAAAAAACGGGAAGGCTTACCAAACGTGTATATACTCAACGGCGTAACTAAGGTAAGATATTTATGCCCCGAATGCAATTCACAAATACTAAAGCAAAAGATGGGAACTGGTTTTGCCAGCGGTTTTTTGGACGACTTTGGCGATATATTCAACGATTTAAACGATATATTTGACCAATTATTCGGAGTAGAACGAAATTCGCCTGCCGTTCCTTCGCTTAAATGCCCTAATTGCGGCACCACCAGCAAAGAGTTTTTGGACACCGCTTTTGTGGGCTGCGCGCGCTGCTACGAGACTTTCGCGCCCATAATGGAAAGCGTTATAAGAAAGTGCCAAAAGGACAAAATCCATACAGGCAAAGGCCCTAACGGCATAGCCAAAACTTATATCAATCTTCAACGCCTGAACGCAGAACTCAAAAAGGCGGTGCAAGAAGAAAGATACGAAGACGCCGCGCTCATCAAAAAGCAAATAGAGCAGCTTAAAGGAACTCAAAAATGATAAAAAGCGACATAAGCAATTACGTTGTAAGTTCCAGAATAAGACTGGCTAGAAACCTTGCCAGATATCCTTTTCCTAACAAAATGGGTTTTGAGGACGGCTTGCGTGTTATAAAGGAAGTAAGCGAGCCTTTGGAAAAACATGCCGACGGCAAACTTATAATGCTCAAAGACCTAGAGCCTATAGAAATCAAAGCGTATACCGAAAAGCATTTGATATCAAACGCCTTGGCGGAAAACGTCAAAACGGGCGCGATGGTGCTCAACAAAGACGCCACCTTGTCGGTAATGATAAACGAAGAAGACCACATAAGGATTCAGGTTATAAAACGCTCTTTGGATCTTGAATCCGCTTACGAGCTTGCCGACAAAGTGGACGACCTTATAAGCGAAAACTCCGAGATAGCGTTTGACATACATCTAGGATACCTTACAAGCTGTCCTACTAATTTAGGAACGGCTATGCGCGCGTCCGTTATGATGTTTTTGCCGGCGTTGACTATAAATAGAACCATTAATAACGTTATTTTCTCAAGCTCCAAGGACGCTTTGGTATTAAGGGGCGTTTACGGAGAAGGCACTCAAGCCGAAGGCTATATGTATCAGCTCAGCAATCAATATTCTTTGGGCTTGAACGAAAAAGAAATAATAAATATGGTAAAAAACCAAATCTACAAGGTCGCGGAAGCCGAAGAAATAGCGCGCGAAACGCTTCTTTCCAAAAACCGCGTCGAGCTTACGGATATGATTATGCGTGCTTGGGGCATTTTGACCAACGCCTACAAAATCGACACCGCCGAGTTTATGCAAAATATGTCCTTAATTAAGCTCGGGGCTTCTTTAGGAATCCTAAAAGTAAAAACTTCGGCGTTGGACGAAATAATAGTCGCTTGCAGGCCCGCTAACCTTTCTTTAAGAAGCGGTCGAAAACTGGACGCTTTAGAGCGGGACATATACAGGGCGGAATTCTTAAGAGATATCCTGCCCAAGATGGTGTGAAAAAAAAATAAACCTGATAAAAAATACAATTAGTGTTAGAGGAGTGTAGTATGTTTTTTGGACAGTTCAGCGCGACGCAAAGCGCTTTAAACGCTTTACAAGAAGCCGAAAAGCTCGTAAGAGCTACCGGCGGCAACGAAATAGGCACAGAGCATATTTTATACGGCATCGCAAAAGGCAATTCGCTGGCGGCTAAAGCGCTTAGAGAATGCGGCGTGACGCCTGAAAAAATATTAAACTTTATTTCCGCAGGCGACGCGTTAGACCAGATAGAAAGCCTGCTTGGAGCAAGCTTTTTCGCCGCGCCTTTGCATTATTCCACTAGGTCTAAAAACGTCTTGCTTATGTCCCAGCAGATTGCCC
This sequence comes from Clostridia bacterium, assembly GCA_036562165.1. Lineage (GTDB taxonomy): Bacteria > Bacillota > Clostridia > Christensenellales > DUVY01 > DUVY01. The sequence continues at coordinate 6,473 of DATCKP010000053.1, read as the reverse complement.
GTCAATATAAAATGCCCGCGGTAAGCAGCGAGTTTTTGCTGGTAGCGCTTTTGCAGAGCACGGACAGCATAGCCTACAGCATTTTGCAAGAGCTCAATGTCAAACCCCAAGACATCTTGGACAAGTTGGGAAATCTGGGCGGCTCAATCGGAGACGTTCAAGGCGAAAGAAGACCCGTTTCGCCATTGCCCCAGTTTTTGAAGGAATTGGGCGTTGACATTACCGAAAGGGCAAGAGAGCAAAAGCTTGACCCTGTAATAGGCAGAAAGGAAGAAATCGAGCGCATTATCCAAATTCTCTGCCGCAAGACCAAAAACAACCCCGTCTTGATAGGCGAGCCCGGAGTAGGCAAGACGGCTGTTGTCGAAGGCTTGGCTCAAGCCATAGTAAAAGGCGACGTGCCGGAACTGCTCAAAGACAAAATCATATTCGCCTTAGACATAGGCAGCATGCTTGCCGGCACTAAATACCGCGGCGATATGGAAGAAAAATTCAAAAGAGCCATCGAAGCCATTATCAAGCACGGCAACATAATCGTGTTTATAGACGAGCTTCACACTTTGGCTACGGCGGGAGCCGAACGCGGCGAGGTCAAGCCCGCGGATATGCTCAAGCCTTATTTGGCTAGGGGCGAGCTGCAGACTATAGGCGCTACGACCACGGACGAATACCGCAAGTTTATCGAAAAAGACAAGGCGTTGGAACGCCGTTTTCAACCTGTAATGGTCAACCCGCCTACCGAAGAAGAAGCTATCGAAATCTTAAAAGGCTTAAGAGACAATTATGAAGCTTTCCACAAAGTCAAGATAACTGACGAAGCCATAGAAGCGGCGGTAAGGCTGTCCGAGCGTTATATTATGGACAGATACCTGCCCGATAAGGCTATCGACTTAATAGACGAAGCCGCAAGCAGAGTAAAGGTAAGCGGCAACATTATGCCGCCTCAAATAAAAGAAAAAGAAGAAGAGCTCAAACGATTAGAAGCCGAAAAAGCCGAAGTTTTGAGCAAGGACGAGTTTGAAAAAGCTTCGGTAATAAGAGATAAAATTTACGCCTTAAGACAAGAGATAGAAAACCTTAACAATCAATGGAAGAAAAAGTCCATAGAAGATTCGGCTCAAATCAACGCCGAAGACATAGCCGAAGTAGTGGCTAAATGGACTAAGATACCCGTAACCAAGATAAACGAAACCGAAAAAGACAAATTAATGAGACTAGAAGAAATACTGCATAAACGCGTAATCGGCCAAGACGAAGCAGTCGAAAGCATAGCCAAGGCGATAAGACGAGCAAGAGCCGGTCTTAAGAACGCCAACAGACCTATCGGTTCGTTTATATTCCTTGGCCCTACGGGCGTGGGCAAGACCGAATTGTCCAAGGCGTTGTGCGAAGCAATGTTTGACGACGAAAACTTAATGATTAGGCTTGATATGTCCGAATATATGGAAGCGCACAGCGTAAGCAAGCTTATCGGTTCGCCTCCCGGATACGTAGGATACGACGAAGGCGGACAATTGACCGAGCAAGTAAGACGCAAGCCTTATTCGGTTATATTGTTTGACGAAATCGAAAAAGCTCACCCCGACGTCTATAATATGCTTTTGCAGATCTTGGACGACGGAAGGCTGACTGACGCCCAAGGCAGAACGGTAAGCTTCAAGAATACCATTATCATAATGACTTCCAACGTCGGCGTAAGCGACTTGAAGAACACGCCTAAAGCTCTTGGATTCTCCGACGAGCCCAGCGCGCGCGACGAAGAAAAGACCAAAGAAATATTATTAAACGCGCTCAAAAAACGCTTCAAGCCTGAGTTTTTAAACAGGGTGGACGTCATTACTATATTCCATCCTTTGACCGAAGCCCAAATCAAGCTCATAGCCAAGAATATGCTCAACAACATCAACAAAAAGCTTGCCGAAAAGAATATAACGATCAACTTCTCCGAAGACGTGCTTGATTTGGTGGCGAAGCAAGGCTACGACCCCGAATACGGCGCTAGACCTTTAAGAAGGGTAATAGAGCAAAAGATAGAAGACAAACTTGCCGAAGAGATGCTGGCGGGCAGAATTCAAGAGAACTCCGCGTTAGACTGCGTTCTTGAAAACGGCGAAATCAAGTTTGTGGTCAAAAAAGCTTCCAAAGCCTTTTAAATAGAATAAGTCTTTAGTAAAGATGGCTTGTGTGATAATTTCACAAGCCATCTTTACAAAGCATATTAAAAAATGGTAATATAAAATTGTAAAGATAGTCTATAATTACATAGGCTGGTCTTTAACATCTTACTTTAAGAAGGCAGGGAGGCTTATTATGAAGTATGAAATTATCACCAAAAATTATCCCGTAAGCAAAAGGCTGGAAGAGATTATCAAAAAGAAGTTTGACAAACTCTCCAAGTTCTTTGACGACGACACTCCCATCAAAATCAACCTCAAAAAAGAAAAAGAAGACCATGTCTTTGAAGCCACTATTTTCGCAGACCACGTGTTTAGAGCCGAAGTCAGAAACAAAGAAGATATGTTCGCTAACGTGGATCTAGCGGTCGACAAAATAGTAAGGCAGATTACAAAACACAAGTCCAGATTTGATTCCAAACGCATAAAAGAATTTATAATGACCATGAACGGCCTACTTCCGCAAGAAGAAGAGAAACCAGCCAAAGTGGTAAAGACCAAGAAATATCATCTAAAGCCTATGAGCGTAGACGAAGCCAAACTGCAAATGGAACTGTTAGGACACGACTTCTTTATCTTCCTTAACGAAAACGACAACAACGTCAACGTAGTGTATAGACGCAGAGACGGAGACGTGGGAATTATAGAAGCGATTATTTAAGATAAAAGCCGCCAAGACTTTGGCGGCTTTGTTGATTAAATAATATAATAAAAAGAGATTTTTATACGGCTATTTGATATAATGATAATAATAAAGGCAAAACGATATGAAAGCTGGAATATCGACCGCGACTTTTTTTAATAGAATTTACAACGAATACGCGTTTGACCAATTAAGAGAGCTGGGCTGCGACCTTACCGAAGTCTTTTTTACCACTTACAGCGAATACGAAGAAGATTTTGTCAACTTGCTTGCCCAAAGAAAAGGCGGCATACAAGTTCATTCGGTTCACGCTTTAGGCACGCAGTTTGAGCCGGAGTTATTTAACGTTTCTCCTAGAGTGCGGGCGGACGCCGAAAAAATATTCCGCAAAGTGTGCCAAGCGGCGCGTATTTTGGGGGCTAAATATATCACCTTTCACGGTCAATACGTAATGAAAAAGAAAAAATACGTCATTGACTACGAAAGATTAGGTACGCGGATAAACGAACTAATAGACATAGCCAAAAGTTACGGCGTGTATTTATCTTACGAAAACGTGCATTACGCGTTTTTTAACAACCCGTCCTTTTTTATCGAGCTCAAAAAATACTGTCCGGACTTAAAAGGCACATTGGATATAAAGCAGGCGATCCAGGGCGGAGCCGACCCTTACGAAATGCTGGACGCGATAGGCGACAGGCTTTCTACAATACATATTTGCGACGTAAAAGAAAACAACGAAACCGCTATAATCGGCAAGGGCTTTTTTGACTTTGAAAAATTTATCAACGTCTTAAAACAAAAAAATATTCAAGCCCCGATCATTTTAGAGCTTTATTCCAAAGATTATAATTCTATGGACGAGCTTAAGCAAAACTTTGAGTATATAAAAAGCCTTATCAGCTAGACTATTTTTTGTATTTTTTTATTATCTCTTTTGCCCATTCGTCGTCGGGAGACTCTATTAATAGATACGGCTCCGCGCCGGCGCTATACGGCGCGAGCGTAATGGTAAGATGGCGGGTAGCGTTTTTTGGAAGCATTATATAAAAAACAAGATAGTCCACATACCCTTCCTTGTAAGCGAGAATGGTTATATCCCCCCAAGGTCTTTCTAGAACGTTGTCAAAGTTGGTATTTTTTAGATAAGGAGCTTGGATCGTGGGCGTGAAGCCGTTTTTGTCTGTTGTATAGTATTGATTGCTCTCCACTATGCAGACCGTGGCTCCGGCAACAGGCTCGCGGGTAACTAAGTCTATGACCCGGATTTTTAGATACCCGTATTCGTTTTGAGAAAAAGCGGGGCGGTTATAAACGCTGTTCATTATCAAAATAGTAGCTACGCATGTAATCAAACAGCAAAAAAATATATTAAAAACTAAATTTATCCGCGATTTATCCATAAAATATCCTTATTATAAACATTTGACGTTAAATTATATGTTATAAATAATTAATTAATGATTTGACTAAAATTCTATATAAATGTAAAATAAAAAAAACTTATTGTTTTAGGAGTTAAAGGTTTTATGCGTCTTAAATTTGATTACAACAATATGATGAGCCACACGTTAGGCGAAGAAGAAGGTTTTGACCCGTCAATTTTTGAAGAACACAAAGAATTGCTCGAGCTTGCCTACAGCAAAGTAATGGACAACAGGGGCAAGGGCTGGCAGGAATGGACTAATTTGCCTTTTACTCAACAAGATGTCGTAAAAGATATCTTGGCTTGCGCTCAAAAATACGCTGACTACGAAAACGTGGTAGTTTTCGGCATAGGCGGCTCCGCCCTTGGCGCTATCGCTGTCGCCAACGCGTTGCTGCATTTAAGACACAACGAGCTTCCCAAAAGCGTAAGAAAAGCGCCTAGATTTTACGTCGAAGACAACGTCGACCCCGAAAGAATGCAGGCTCTGTTAGACGTAATCGACGTTAAAAAGACCGTGTTCTGCGTCATCACCAAAAGCGGCACTACCAGCGAAACCTTGGCGCAATATATGATTATCCAAGACATTCTCAAAAAAGAGCTTGGAGACAAGGCTAAAGACAATATAATCGTAATTACCACTATCGGCAAAGGCACGCTTTACGACATAGCAGTAAAAGAAGGCTACAAAGTATTTGGAATAGGCAACGGGGTAGGCGGCAGATTCAGCGTTTTGTCGCCCGTAGGACTTGTTCCGCTGGCTTTGGTAGGAATCGACATCAAAGCTCTTTTGGAAGGCGCAAGGGACATGAGCGAAGCATGCTTTGCTCCCGACGTGACCAAGAACCCCGCGCTTTGCACGGCGTTTTTGCAATATATGTCGATGCGCAAAGGCAAGAATATATCCGTAATGATGCCTTACGCCGACTGCCTAAAATATATGGCGGACTTTTATTGTCAGCTTTGGGGCGAGTCTTTGGGCAAAGCCATAGACAATCATAATAATTTGGTGCATACCGGTCAAACCCCTGTAAAAGCTCTAGGCGTTACCGACCAACACAGCCAAATCCAATTATATACCGAAGGGCCTTTTGACAAGGTAGTAACCTTTATCGCGGTCGAAAATTATAGAAGCACGGTTAAGATGCCGCGTCTAGACGCCCCTGAAACCGAATTCTTGCAAGAAAGAACGCTGAACGAATTGATCAACTACGAACGTGAAGCTACCGAATACGCGCTTACCAAGTACAAAAGACCTAACTTTACTATAATATTGCCCGAAGTCAATGAACGCACCGTGGGCGAATTGCTGCAATATTTTATGTATGAAACGGCTTATTGCGGCGCTATGCTTGATATAGATACATACAACCAGCCCGGCGTAGAAGAAGGCAAGCAGGCTACGTTTGCCATGATGGGCAGAAAGAATTACGAAAAGAAATTGGAAGAAATCAATTCCATCCAAAAAGACGACCGCTTTATAATTAAGGGCTAAATTCACGTAAGATAAAGCTTTTTTATAAAAAGAGCGTTTTTGGTCTATAATTATTACGGTAGGCGTTATGTCTTTTGTCGATCTGTTTTTGATGTTTTTAATCTTTGCCTTTATAGGATGGATAATAGAAACTATCTACTGTTCTATAAGGGAAAAAAGGTTCGTTTACAGGGGATTTCTCAACGGCCCTATCTGCCCTATATACGGTTTTGGGGCGTTGGCGGTGGGACTTCCCCTGTCTTATATAAAAATCCATCCCGTTCTTGATTTTTTGCTGGTGTTTTTAGCCGGAGTTATCATTTGCAGCGCGGTTGAATATTTGATCGGCTTTTTGTTTGAAAAGATTTGCAACATCAAGCTTTGGGATTATTCGACCTATCCGTTAAACCTGCACGGGCGGATCTGGATAGGCTATTCTTTAGGCTGGGGCGTGTTAAGCCTTATTTTAGTTTATCTTGCCAATCCTGCGGTTAACAGAATTCTTGCGGCTGTTCCTTATAACATAAAATCTATTCTTGCTATATTTTTAGGAACGGTTCTTGCGGCGGACATAATTTTTACCACAATCAACCTTACGGAAATCGCAAAAAAGCTTGCCGAGCTTAAAAATATCTTTTCTAAACTCCAGCTAAAATTTAGAACGGCGGGAGAACAGGGCGAAGATTTTAGCTATTTCGAAAACAAGACAGACGAAGAAATAGAAAATTACAAAAAGATAGCGACAAAGTTAAGCAA
>DATCKP010000052.1:0-1677 GCA_036562165.1 Clostridia bacterium | reverse complement strand
AGGTCAAGGGGCTTTTAGAGTTTTAGTAACCGATGCCTATAATAGGCAGTGCGCTGTAAGTGGAGAAAAAATCCTTCCCGCTCTGGAAGCAACACATATAAAACCTTACTCAAAAGAAGGCCCTAATGATGTTAAAAATGGCATTTTATTAAGAGCGGACATTCATAAGCTTTTTGATGCAGGGTATATTACTATTACATATGGAATATTGAGATAAACAAACGCTTAAGAGAAGATTTTGATTCCGAAAACAGTTACTTAAAATTCCACGGCAAAAAACTTAGCATATTACCTAAAAATATTGATAATCGACCCAGCAAAGAATATTTAATATGGCATAATGAAAACGTTTTTTTAGGATAATTCATTTAATAACAAAAAACCGCCGTTAGGCGGTTTTTCTTTTCTCTTTTTAATTCTCCTGCTTTCTCTTTAAATTGAATTATTTATCCCTACTTCTCCTCTGTCACGTGGACCTTGATTTTTGCGGTGATTTCGGGGTAGGGCTTGATTTCGATTGAATATGAGCCGGTTGTTTTTATGGGCTGGGGCAGGACGATTTTTTTCTTGTCGATGTCAAAGCCTAGTTTTTTTAGCTCGTCGGCGATGTTGGCGGATTGGATAGAGCCAAAAATCTTGCCGTTTTCGCCGCTTTTTACTTTAAGAGTAATCTCGGTCGAGTTCAATTGTGCGGCTATGTTAGTCCAATACTCTTTTTCTTGGGCTTTTTTGCGCGATAAAGCCTCTTGTTTTTGTTTTATTTCGTTAATTTTTTCGGGCGTGGCTTCAATCGCGAGTTTGTTCTTAAGCAAATAGTTGCGCGCGTAGCCATCGCTGACTTCGATTAAGTCCCCGGCCTTGCCCTTGGTGTTTACGTCTTTTAATAATATTACCTTCATCTTTACTCCTTTTTTTGAGATTATAGCATACCCCGCCCCCATAAATCAACAAAACTATATAAAACCTAATAAAGTATAAAAATCAAAGTATGACAGCATACTATTTATAGAAAAATCATCTAAAGGCGGTTTGATTATGAAAGATTTAAAGTGCGCTTTAAAGGTTTGTATTTATAACAGGGGTTATTGCTGCTGCGCCGACGAAATCAAAGTCGGCACCGACACAAAATGCCATACATACACGGTCGACCACGGCAAACAAAACGATATGCTGTTTGAGATGGGCATGGACCAAACCAAGCCCGATTACAGCGTAGACACCAAGGTAGCCTGCACCGCGCCCTGCGTTTTCCAAAAACACGACCGCTGCCACGCCATAGGCATTACGGTTTTGGCGGCCGAAAAAGACGCGGAATGCGCGACATTTATATTAAAATAACGCCCCTAAAAAAAGCCTTATTGTAGCTAACGAACAAAGCCTAGGAGCTTTCCAAATAAGCGCCACGATAAAGGTTTTATAAACAAAAAAATCCCTAATCTAATTAGGGATTTTTTTTATGTAAAACTATTTAAAATCTTACTTAATATCACAGCGAAACAATTTCGGCTATATGATACAGGTCTTCATTGAATTTGCGCTTGAGCGACAACGCTTCGACTATGTCCATATCGATAATTACGTTGTCTCTTATGCCCACAACTCGGTTGCCTATGCCGTCTTTTAATAGTTTGACAGCGTGCACGCCGCAGCGGGTAGCCAAAATTCTGTCCACCATAG
>DATCKP010000034.1:0-12541 GCA_036562165.1 Clostridia bacterium | reverse complement strand
CTCCAAAGCATGTCAAATTATTTTTCAGGGCTAAAAATTGAATATGACAAAGCGTCATTTGTAAATGAAAATAATAAAACTGTAGATTTTATTAAATTATTAGATCAACAGATACATATCTTTGCTCAAGATTTGATTTATCGTTTGGTTTACGTCTATGGCGGAACTTATTGGACTGATAACGAAATTAAATATACTTTAAAAAATCCTGATGAAACAGATTGCGTATATGACGGCAAGCAAGCAGTTTTTTCAAGTTTCAAAATTGTTACGGCTCAAAAGCTTATCCCGCACGAGAACGACGATGAATTTATGGAAGAAATCAATATAAAAAATCCAATTGAATTGCAAACGGCTCTAAATAAAAAGTCTTCCGTAATATGCTCTCCGGAATCCTTAATGTTTGTAGGCGCCATGAAAGGAGCATATACAAGGTTAGAAAATAATCTTTTGCAAGAAAGATATAACGACTCATATGATTGGGCAATGTATGCGAATTATAATTTTAATTCCGATCCGGTAATTTTTCACAGAGAATTATCAAAAAAATTAATGGAAAATTATCTAAATGATCTTAAATGTTATATTGCAAGCATATTAGCCGATAAGCCATTATGGGTTATAATTCTCTTTTAACAATCATACCTAAAACCGGTATTACAATGGAACATAAAGATAAAATCGTCGAAGCTATAAAAAATAAACTTATAGGGAAATCAAGAGTAGCTACAGATGATGAGATTTATATTAGATATTATAAAAATAAAAATATACTTAGATTTGAAGAAATTAAGGAATTAACCACAAGCGATCCTTTTTATCCGCCTAGATGTTATAAAGCCTATAGCATTATAATACCCGCGATAGTGGAAGCCGCGATTAATAACACTTATGAAGGCACTTCTATTTCCCTTTATCCTGTTTATTATAGAAGAACAATAGAAAATATTAATAATGTTGATGGCCTATCCGAATATATAAATTATAAGACGATTACTTTAAAACCTAAAGCTGATACTCCTACCACAAGATTATTTATATCTATTGCTTGCAATAACACATCGAATCTTTTTTCGTATTATCTAGATATAGAAATAAATATTGGTGGAAATATTGTCTCAGATAGAATTACTTTGAGCTTTTCCCCTGATCCCACAGAATACGAAATCAACTTGCAAAGAATGGTTGGTTCTGTCCAATTTTTTGGCGAATATAACGGTTCTTCATTAGACAGCACGCCATTTGAGCCTTTAGACAGCGCGCATTCTTATAACGGCGATAATTACATAAAACTAACTATAACCGACAGCAATCAATATGCCGATTATGGTTATGTCATAAAATTCTTGGACTTGATAATAAATAAAAATATTAATGAATACAAATAAAAAGCAGCAAATTCTTAAAATATTTGCTGCTTTTTTGTTTTTCTTATAAAAAAGTAGTCATATTAAAAATTAAAAGCCGCGCGGGGTTAGTCTGCGCGGCTGGTGTGACATACAAGGTATATGACTTGATAAGTCTTTGCGATTTCGGCTATTATGTTTTTTGCTCTTTCTAAATTTTGGTCGTCTAAATTGACAAAGGGGTCGTCCAAGATTATAAACGGCTTTTCTTGCTCGAACATTACGTCCACCAAAGCAAGCCTTGTGCAAAGCCCTACTATGTCTTTATATCCTTCGGAGAAATAATCCAGCTCTTTTTTCTCGCCGTGCTTTTCTATTCTTACTTCCAAATCGGTGTCTATGCTGAAATTTTCTTTGGTCTCAAACTTGCTCATATATTTCGCGCAGCTTTTTTCCATTTTGTCTAGATAAGTTTGAGTTAAAGTTTCTCTTGCTTGAATGAGATAATCCATAGTAAGCTTAAGCGTTTCGTTATAATAACGCGCTTTCTCAAGCTCTTGCTCGGTTTGGTCGATATTCAGCTTTAATTCTTCTATTTTATTAACATAAATTTGGTTTTGTTTTATTTCGTTTTTTAAATTGATAATTTGGGTCTTTAGTTGATCCAAGCGGCTGTTTATTCGATCAAGGGAAGCCTGCTCTTGACTGTAATCAAACTTCATTTTCGAAATAAGATTAATTTTTTGCTCGTCAAGCTGCTTTTCTTCCATATAATCCAGCAGGATTTGACGCTTGGACTCCATATCCTTTTGTTTGTCATAAAATAATTTGGCGTTATATCTAAAATCGTTAAACACTTCGTAAAAGTTGTATTCGTTTACGTCGGCATAATAAGAACGCAAAGAATCGGTTATATAATTTAAGTCGTTTTGGACTTGGGAGCTTAACGCGTCGTATTGATTTTTATATTCCTTAACAGGCGCGGAGTCTTTTTTGGAAAGAAACTTCGCCAAAACGCCGGCGATAAAAGCCAATAAACCGACGCCGATTAAACTTATTCCGATTATTTTATTAAAAAACAGCCCGCAAAGTCCGCATACGGCAAATAATCCGCCTAAAACCAGCCCAAAACGCGATGTTTTGCGGCTTCGTTCGCTTTGAGATTTTTGGGCTGATTCAAGTTTTTGCCCGCATTCTTTTAGCACTCGTTGGTTTTGGCTGACCGACGCGATCTTTTCTTGCAAAGAATACACGTCGTCCATCGCGACGGGGCGGTTTTTAAATTCAAGCCGCATGCTCTCATAAAGAGCGCGGGATCTTTCGTAGTCGTTTTTATAGCGAATATAAGTTTCGTAAATTTCTTTATAGACTCTGTTTTCTTTAATTTGGTCGATTTGTTTAGATAGTTCCGCGGCTTGTGTTTCTAAAGAGTTTTGCTCCTGCTCTAAATACTTAAGACGCTCTTTGCAGGCCGCGTTTTTTTCTTGTTTGTCTAGACAATCTTGAAGCTGTTCTTGCAAATCTATAAGCTTAGCTTCAAGATCCGCTATCAAGCCCTTGTTGCCGCGCTTTTCAAAGACAGACTTTTGCTCTTTCAGGCTTTCGATCGCTTGAGAAAATCCAGCTATGTCGTCGGCGTTTTCGATTAGATTAGTAAGCTTTGCCCTGATGGAGTCGTTTATGCCGCTTTTGTAATTGGCTTGGGGGAAAAACGTGCTCCGTTCGTAAGCGTCTTCGTCTATTTTAAAAATCTCGTAGCCGATCAAATGAGAATAATCGTTGCTTTGCTTGTTAGTCGCAAGGTCGTAAAGTACGAAAGTGTCTTGGCTTTCGGTCTTGCCAAAAAAGCGTTCTATTCGGTAGGACTTATCGCCTATTTCAAATTCTATGTATCCGCCGAATTTTCCGCCCTGCCACGGCATGTATTTTTTTCGCTCGTTTTGGGTCAAATCGCTTTTTCGGCTGGAAGACAAGCCGTAAAACATAGACTTTATAAAAACGGACAACGTGGTCTTGCCCCAACCGTTTTCTTGTTGGATTACGTTAAGACCTTCGTTAAACTCGTAAGAAAAATTACGCAGTCTGCCGAAGTTTTCAATATAGCACTTTTTTAAAATCATCGCAAAATTTCCTCGCCTTTTAACGCCCGTATGCCGAAATTGATGATGTCTTCTTTTTGTTTTTGAGATAATTTTGAGCTTAAAACCGTTCTTATAAACTCGCCTTTTAACGAAATGTCGTATTTGTAGTCGTCTATGTTTATTTCTAAAGCAGAATTGTCTTGAATCTTAAACGCGTAAAACATTTGCCCAAAATCCAAACTTAAGTGACGCAAATCTTTTTGAGCCCCGATTTTATACCTGCCGGCTAGGCTGACCTTGACATAATGCCTTGAGTCTATGCCTGCCAAAGCCTGCTGGACAGCATTTTTTATTTCCAAATAACTGTGTTTGCCTGTGATGTCGGCTTGGATTTCGTATACGGTTCTATGAGTCAAGCCGGTAATAAGACGGGGTTCATTTAGGTTGCCGGTATCCAGCAAAACAAAGCCTTTTTCGCCCGTTTCGTCAAAGCCCCTGCCTTCCAGGCAGCCGCTGTAGCAGTATATCCCCCTTTTGTCTAACTTTTCGTAAGAAAACGAATGGTAATGCCCCAAAGCCAAATAATCTATGTTTTTATTTTTTAGAAGCTCTAGATTTACGTTATCGGGCTTGGACGAAGCCGATACCTGCCCGTGCATTACGACTATGTTTTTGTGAGCGGGGTTTAAGTTGAGCTCGTCGTATAAAGTTTGGTAATTTTCGTAAGTTATTTGGATTCCCGTAATCGCTGTGTCGTCGTAATAATAGGTCGTCCATCGCGAAAAAAAGGGCTTAAAGTTGGACGGCATTTTGACGCCTTCGAAAGCGTCGACTGAGTCGTGATTGCCTTTTAGGTATAAAAAGTCTATTTGAGAATATTGATTGATCAAGTCTTTTATAAACTTTTGGGTTTTGGAAGAAACCGTTTGAGAGTCAAATAAGTCGCCCGCTATTATTATAGCCCTGACGTCGTTTGCCGCCGCGTAATCGACCATTTTGTTAAAAGTATTCAAAAGCTCGTTGTTTCGCTCTTTGGAGTTGACGCCTTCCAGCTTGGAATCCAAATGTATGTCTGAACAGTGAATTATTCTCATATCGTTTCTCTGCCAAATTGCTGCGTATATATGGTAGAAATTTACATTTTGATACATTATATAGTATAATGAACAAAAATTCAATGAAAGGGGATACAAAAAAGCAAAATAATTTTAAGCCCGCTCAAAGAAAGGGCTTAATTTTGTCGAAAATAAATTATACTCCTTCGCCGTTAAAGTCGGGAATAAAGCTTTCTAAAGCGGCTTCGCCTTCTTGAATAAAGCCGTTTTCTACGCCTAAATTGACGGCGTAATCCACAAGCTCGGCGTATTCTTTTTTGGATACCTTTTTGTTAAGCTCGGGGTATTTGGGATTTTTTGTAATCGGCGTGTATTGGCTCATTATGCTGATAAATATTTTGTCCCCGAAAGTTTGGTATAGATATTTTATGACTTTTTTTGAATCTTCTAGATTGCCCGGCAAAAGCAAATGCCTTACTATTACGCCTTTTCGCATAATGCCCCTGTCGTCGAATTCGGGCTTGGGGACTTGTCTTACCATTTCTTCTATGGCTTTGGAAGCCGTTTCAAAGTAATCTTCGCAATTGGAGTATTTTTTGGCAGGCTCGCGTGAAAAGTATTTTAAATCGGGCAAATATATGTCTATATACCCTTCCAATAATTTTATTGTTTCTACTTTTTCGTAGCCGCTGGAGTTATACACTATCGGGATATTAAGTCCTTGAGCGCGGGCTATGTTTAAAGCGTTTATGATGTGCGGAACGTAATGGCTGGGGGTGACGAGATTTATGTTATTCGCTCCTTTTGCTTGAAGCTCTAGAAAAATTTCGGCAAGGCGTTGTATAGTAATAATCTTGCCGGCCAGGTCATGAGAGATGCTTTTGTTCTGGCAGTAAACGCAGCCCAAAGCGCAGCCAGAAAAAAACACTGTTCCCGAGCCTTCCGCTCCGGATACGCACGGCTCTTCCCACATATGAAGCGCGGCTCTTGCGACTATCAAGTCCGCGCTTGTTTTGCAACAGCCTTTTTTGCCGGATAATCTATCGACCCGGCAATTTCTTGGGCAAAGAACGCAGTTTATTAAGATAGATAAATCCATAAATTAATCCTAAAAATATAGACTGGCGGGCGATAAAGTTTTTCGCGCTTTAAGATGCTTTAGCCGTTAAAACACTTTTTAAAAAAACGCCCCAAAGCCGCTTATAATATTTTAACGCGTTTTAGGAGTTTGGAAAATTAAATAACTCGGGCGTTATATCTTGATTTTTACGACATTTAAGAATTAGGACTCTTAACATTGCAAAAAAGCGTTAAAGCGTAAAACCTATTTTAAATATTACAGTCTTTCGCTATTATTATAGTCTTTTCGCTTTTTTAAACAAGCGGTCTATAATACTTTTACGCAAATATCGTCATAACGAGCGTTCCGGCGGTCATAAGGCATAAGCCCGTTATTGATTTTATGGTGAGTTTTTCTTTTAGGAATATTCTTGAGAAAATAATGGTTATTAAAATGCTCATCTTGTCGATAGGCACTACCACGCTTACTACCCCGTTTTGAATGGCGGAATAATAACAAAGCCAAGACGCTCCTGTGGCTAAACCCGACAAACATATAAACCCAAGCTCTTTTTTGTCTATGCTCAAAACTTCGCGCTGTTTGCCTTTTAAAAACACTATTATCCACGCCATAACGAGCACAACGCACGTTCTTATGGCAGTTCCCAAATTGGATTCGACGTTATTGATTCCGATTTTGGCAAGAATAGAAGTCAAAGCCGCAAAGACTGCCGAAAGAACGGCAAATATTATCCAAGATTTCTTTTTGGTTTCTTCGGACGCGGTTGTCTGCCTTTTTTCTATCATCAAGTATACGCCCGCGGAAAAAACTATTACGCCTATAAGTTTTGTAATAAGGTTGTTGGTTTCGCGGAATATTATTATGGCGAGTATAACCGACAAGACCGCGCTGGATTTGTCTATTGGGGCCACTTTGTTGACGTCCGCCATGGAAAGCGCTTTAAAATAGCAAAGCCACGACAGTCCCGTAGCCAAACCCGAAAGAATTAAGAATATTAACGATTTCGCATCTATCTGAGAAATCGTCTTTTGCGAGCCAACGATAAAGACCATAAGCCAAGCGAAAATTAATACTACTATGGTCCTTACGGCAGTCGCTACGTCGGAGTCTGTCTTTTTGATTCCGCATTTAGCCAAAATCGCGGTCGCGCCCGCAAAAACAGCAGATAATACAGAGGTTAAAATCCACATAAAAATCGCCTAAAAAAAATTTAATCGCCCGCGGCAAAAAATCTTTTAGCCGCAAGGCCTTGCTAAAAGACAGTATAGCACTTTGGAAATAAAAAGGTATACGAAAAAAACAAATTAGACGGTTTTTTATGAAACAAATATATTTTTATGCGCTTCTGCCTATATTATTTTTTCTATAACTACATCTTGGGGTTCTAAATTGCCTATGAGCATTGGCGAACGGGGATCGTGTTTTTTTAGGTTGTTATTTACAGCGGTTTCGCTGAAATTGGCGTAGGAGTATAGACAGCCATGGGGGCAGGAATTATACGCCCCTATGTCTACGCTTTCGGCGCAGCGGCAAAAGTCTCTTTGGTTTTTGTCTTGGGGTATTTTGAATTCTTTGCCTGCGATTTCGGCAATTAATCTATCGTCTATGCACTTTCCCCGCTCTATTCCGAACATAGATAAATCTATAGGCTCGCAGCAAGTTTGGAGTTTTATGCCGTATTTAGCCGCTATTTTGGATAGGTATCGGGCTGTTTCTATCATTTGGCTTTCGTTCGGAGAGAGCGCGTTAAGACCGCGCATATTTTTATGAGTTTTTTTATAGATATCCAAAAAGCTGATTACGCACTTTTCCGTAAAACCGCTTAAACTTGAAGCCAAAAATTCGAAATTCCTTATATGAAAGTCGATATCTATATCTTCTGTCAGCAAAACAGGGTCGTATCGCCATATAGTTTTGTTTTTGCCTGTCAAACTAGAGAGCGCTTGGAAAGATTGAATAATACGTTTTTTGGGGTTAAGATTTTTTTCGATTTTTTCGTCGTATGGAGTAACGGTTATCAAAAAGTAATAATTATAGTCTTTTAGAAGGTCTAACTTATCCAACATATTGGTCGGGTCTTTTGTCCAAAAAACTATGCAGTCGATTTTCTCTGGCGCCAGCGCAATTTTATGGACTTGATGATAGTTCATAGGATTGCGGACCAAAACATAACCTTCTTTCAGGCGGTTAAAGAACCACTCCGTATAAAAAGCCGGTATATCCGTCCTTCTGCTTACGCTTAAAATCAATTTTTTCTCCTATTAAATAAAAATTCAAAACTAGATTTAAACGCCTAAAATAAATATAGCAGATTTTTTGAAAAATTAAAAAAAGCGTCATATAAAAAGACGCTTTTTGCCTATTTTTAATATTATCAATGATGTATAAACCAAATCCGTAAAATTAATATAAAAGCTTTTAAAGCTTATACATGCAATACTTACCCTTAAACTGTATATTATGTTTTTGTCGGAAAAGCCCAAATTACATATTAACGTTTTTATAAATTATTGGGTTTTTATACTACTACAGGCTTATCTTGAGCGGTTTTGTTTATAAAGTCTAGATAATAACGAACCGCCCCATAGTCTTTAATTACTACCGCGTTTTTTATGCGTATCGTTAAGATTAAGCAGTTTGGGTCTTGACCGCTGACAGCGTGGTCAAACCAAGCGGAAAACGCTTTGCGAAGCTTATTCTTTATTTCTTCGTTTTTGGGGTCGAAAAGCCAGCCTAGATTTTGAGCCGTTCCGTTGCCAGAAATCCAAGCATTGCTTACGGCAAAAGCGACTTCGGGGTTTTTGGATATTTGCTTTAACTTGGAAGAATTAGTCCAAGTGATTATATAAAACGCCCCGTCTTCGTAATACGCGTCTACTTCGCGGACGCATGGGATCGCTTCGCCGTTTTCGCCCGTGTTTAGAGCGATAGTCGCCAAAGAAATTATATTATCCTTATAATTGCCGCATCTGTCTTCTAATATCTTAAGACCTTCTTCAAAATTGCTCATCATTTTTCTCCTTATATTCTTATTTTTTTTTAAATGACCGCGTCTTGCCTTTCTCTATAATTGAAATTTAAGTCTTTTTTGGCAAAATACTATTCCTTGAATATTGAATAATCTTGCTTAGATTAATGGATAATATAATTTCTAGGGATTTTTAATTTTTTGTTAAACAAATTTTCAATTTGATTATACGTAAATTTAAATATATATTCAACTAAAAAATAAACATATATTTATTTTTTATGAAAAATATTTTTAAAAATAAAAATGCGCTTTTTTATAAAGCGCATTTAAAATTATAATTTTAGCTGTTCTTAATCTTTTTTAGCTTCCTCTTGTTTTTCTTCGACTTCAGGGACTGCGGCGGGGTTTACTACGTTGAGTATGGCGTTCATATCAAAGATAATAGTGCTTTTGTTTTCGCCTGCGCCTGTTTCCAAAACCATATGCTTTTCGGTAGCGGATATTTCTCTTATTTCTATAATCTTTCCTACGACGCCGCCGATAGTCTTGACTTCGTCGCCGATATGGATTTTGTCAATCATTTCTTGGAACTTTTTGTTGTTGCGTTTTTGCGTAAAGATAGGCAAAACCATAAACACTATTAACAAAACGCCAAGCAAAACCAGCAAAACCCAATTGTCTTTAAAAGCGCTGCCGCTGTTTGTGGTATCTAATAAAAATTGTATCATCCACTTAATCTCCTTTTGTTACTAATACAATAATATAATATTGCAAAATTATTTACAAGTAAAATAACGCTTTATTGTAAATTTGACACAATTGTAATGTGTCTAATTTGCTGTTTTTTTGTATTTTTCATAAAACTCTTTTCTAAAGTCCAAAAGCCTGTCGTTATAAATAGCTTCTTTGATTTGTTCCGTAAGCCTTACAAGATATCTTATGTTATGAATGCTCAAAAGCTTTCCGCCCAAAATCTCGTCCACGTTGATTAAATGCCTGATATACGCTCTGGTAAAGTTTTGGCAAGCGTAGCAGTCGCAGCCTTCTTCTATTGGCGAAAAATCTTCCTTATACTGACTGTTTCTTATGGTAAGCGGGCCTTGGGCAGTCATCGCAGTGCCGTTGCGGGCGATTCTGGTAGGCAAGACGCAGTCGAACATATCAATGCCCCTTATTACGCCTTCTATTATATAATCAGGGCTTCCTACGCCCATCAGGTATCTGGGCATATTTTCGGGATAATACGGCTGCAAAATGTCCAGCATCTTGCACATAACTTCGGCTGGCTCGCCCACGCTCAAGCCGCCTATGCCTATGCCGTATTTCGCGTAAGGCAAGGTTTCTTGAATGGACGCTATTCTTAAGTCTTCATACATATTGCCCTGTACTATGGGAAACAGGGCTTGTTTAGGATTGCGGTGAGAATTATAGCAACGCTTGAGCCAATATATAGTGCGTTTATAAGCGTCTTTAGCTGTTTTGTAGTCCACTCCGTAGCTTGCGCATTCGTCAAACGCCATTATGATGTCCGCGCCCAAAGAGTTTTCTATCTCCATAACAAGCTCGGGGGTGAGTTTGTGAATGCTTCCGTCTATGTGCGAAGAAAAGGTAACGCCTTCGTCTGTTATCTTGCGAAGTTTTGAGAGCGAAAACACTTGGAATCCGCCGCTGTCCGTCAAGATGGGCCTGTCCCAAGCCATAAACTTATGCAAACCGCCCGCGGCTTCCACCAGTTTGTGTCCCGGTCTTAAATATAAGTGATAAGTATTAGCCAGTATTATTTGAGCCCCTGCGTCTTTTAGATCGCGCGGAGCAAGGCTTTTTACCGTCGCTCTCGTGCCCACGGGCATAAAAACGGGCGTTTGAATTACGCCGTGCGGGGTAGTAAACTCGCCTATACGCGCGCCGCTTTGGGCACAAACCTTGATCGTCCTAAACGAAAAGTGTTCCATCCAGCCTTCCTTTATAAGAGAATTATAAACTTAATAATCACATTATAAACATAGCGTCGCCAAAGCTGAAAAACCTGTATTTCAGCTCTATGGCTTCGCGGTATAATTCCAAAACCTTTTCCCTGCCGGCAAACGCCGATACTAGCATAATAAGGGTGGATTCGGGCAAGTGGAAGTTGGTAATCAAAGCGTCCACCGTTTTGAACTTATATCCCGGGTAAATAAAAATATCGGTGTTGCCTTTGCAGCTTTTTACAAAACCGTTTTGGCCGCCGCAGCTTTCCAGAACCCTTACGCTCGTAGTGCCTACCGCTATTACGCGTCTTTTTTCCGCCTTGGCTTGATTGATAATGTCCGCGGCTTGTTGGCTGACTTCGTAATATTCGGTATGCATGTGATGGTCTTCAATGTTATCAGTCTTTACAGGCAAAAACGTGCCCAGCCCTACGTTCAGCAGGACTTCGCAAAAGATAACGCCCTTATCCTTCAGGCTTTGGATCAGCTCGGGAGTAAAATGCAGGCCCGCAGTAGGCGCGGCCGCGCTGCCTTCGATTTTTGCGTAAACGGTGTTGTATCTGGATTTGTCTATTAACTTTTCTTTTATATAAGGCGGCAAAGGAACTTGTCCTAACTCGTCCAAAATTTCCTCAAACACGCCTTCAAACTCAAACCTTACAGTCCAAACGCCTTCGCCCGCCGACAAAACCTTGCATTTCAGCTTTTCGGAAAAGACTATGTCCGTTCCGGGCTTGAGCCTTTTTGCCGGGCGGAGCAAGACTTCCCAGTCCGTAAGGTTAAGCCTTTTTAACAGCAAAACCTCGGCCGCGGCTTGAGTAGAGACTTTTTTGCCGATAAGACGCGCCGGGATTACCTTGGTGTTGTTGACTACCAAAACGTCGCCGGGCTTTAAGAAATCGCCTAGGTTTCTAAAAATAGTATGAGTTGCTTTATCTTGAGCCCTGTCATAGACTAAAAGCCTGCTGGAGTCTCTGGGTTCGACAGGGGTTTGAGCTATAAGCTCTTGGGGCAAATCGTAATAAAAATCGCTTTTTTTCATTTGTTTATATTGTCCTAAATATTGTCGGTTATATCGTCTATGCTGATTTGTACGTCTTTGGGCTTTAGGTTAAGGTGTTTATACGCCGCAGGCATTACCACCCTTCCCCTAGGCGTCCGCGCCAAAAAGCCAAGCTGGAGCAGATACGGCTCGATAATGTCTTCTATCGTGACAGCTTCTTCGCCAGTAGCCGCCGCCAAAGTGTCCAATCCCACTGGCCCGCCGTCAAATTTTTCTATCATAGTATATAACAGCTTGCGGTCGTTGTCGTCCAAGCCCAAAGGGTCAATGTCCATTTTTTGTAGAGCGTGTCGGGCTATTTTTTGGTCAATTACGTTAGAGCCCGCCACCAACGCGTGATCGCGGACGCGTTTTAGAAGCCTGTTGGCTATTCTGGGAGTGCCGCGAGAGCAGGACGCTATCTTGTCAGCGGCTTCGTCCGTTATATTTATATTTAATATAGAAGCCGATCTTTTGATTATTATTGCCAATTCTTCGCGGGTATACATTTCCATTCGGAAGATGACGCCGAAACGGTCTCTTAAAGGCCCGGAAATATTGCCCGCTCTTGTAGTCGCCCCTATCAAAGTAAAGCCTTGAAGCTTAAGACGCATAGATCTAGCTGACGGGCCTTTGCCTATCATAAAGTCAAGGCAAAAGTCTTCCATGGCGGGATACAATATTTCTTCTACCGAACGGTTGAGCCTGTGGATTTCGTCTATAAACAAAACGTCGCGTTCTTGAAGATTGGTCAAAATAGCGGCCAGGTCGCTTGCTCTTTCTATCGCCGGACCGCTCGTAATCTTAAACTGCACGCCTAACTCGTTAGCGATTATATGGGCTAGCGTGGTCTTGCCCAGACCCGGCGGGCCGTACAGCATAACGTGGTCAAGCGGTTCTTTGCGTATCTTGGCCGCTTCTATATATATTTGCAGGTTTTCCTTAAGTTTTTGTTGACCGACAAACTCTTTGAGCGTCTGGGGACGCAAGGTTACGTC
>DATCKP010000001.1:0-2962 GCA_036562165.1 Clostridia bacterium | reverse complement strand
GTATTGAAGGCTTGCCGCGTCTTGCGGATCCTTGGATTTCGCGTAAGCTTTTGCCGCCTCGATTGCGTTTTTGACTTCTTGCTCTTGTGATACGGTATTTTTTTGCGGCGAAGCTTCCAAACAATCTTCGGGTTCTTCAAGCCCCAAAGCTTCGGACATATTTTTGTTGAACTTAGCTATTTTGATAAGCTCGTCGTCGATAGGATATTTTTCTATGATTTTTTTGTAATAAGAAAGCCATTTGGCATGGAATATCTTAAGTTCTTTGATTTCCATGTCATACTTGATTCTCGCCGCCTGCTCTAATTCTTCGGCTTTCGCTACCGCCGCCAAAAGAGCTTGGTTGATTTGACGGCTGCGGCTTCTATACGCTTCAAGCTTAGCCTCTAGATCTTTGATCTGCTCGCGCAGCTCAAAAATCCTGTCTTTTTGCTCTGACAGGCTTTTTTCGTAATTGCGTTTTAATAGCTCAATATATTGTCTTACTTCTTCGGGGCTAAGACTTTTTTTGTTGAGATTGATTTCTTCCATTTTAATCTTATTATATTATATAGTTAAATATAATTTTGTCAAATTTGATAGTAAATAATATTTTTATGGCGTCTTTTACAGGTTTTATGTTATTGAACCGATTTTAGCTCGTTTATGAGCTTTTGTTTTAATTCGTATAAACCGTCTGACAAGTCCACCTTATAAATATGCGGGTTGCTTATTCTCTTGTATTCGGGCCAGAAAGTGCTAAGCTCTTGCTTGCAATATTTAGCGATATCTTCAAGTTTAGGGAAGTCGTATACCACTTCGCCGTCTTTCATTATGTCTACAAGCAGGCTTCTTAGATCATAGTCTTCAAAGGTCGTCGTCTTCCATCTTTCGATAGGGTGAATAATGGTAAGCGGTTTAGGAATATGCTCTCCGCGCAAAGCAATTAAATCGGCTTCGGCGTAGCCGTTGCTCTTGTTATAAATACGATACAACTCTTTTATGCCCGGGTTGGTAATTTTTTCTAAGGAATCAGACATTTTCATCTTGGGTACCCATTGACCGCCTGACTCTACCGCTACTATCTTATAAACTCCGCCTAAGCTTGGCTGGTCTTGGCTTGTTATAAGCTTTGTGCCTATGCCGTAAAAATCAATGCAAGCCCCTTGGGCGTTAAGATGCAAAATCACGTTTTCGTCCAGGTCGCCGCTTGCGAAAATTTTAGCTTCGGTGTGTCCGGCTTCGTCCAGCATCTTTCGCGCCATTTTGGACAAATACGCCAAGTCGCCGCTGTCCAGTCTTATGCCCAAAGGCTTATGGCCCTTGCTTTTTAGTTCGTCAAAAACTTTTATGGCATTGGGAACGCCGCTTTTTAGGGTATCGTATGTATCTACTAACAACAGGCAGCTATCAGGAAAAGCTTGTGCGTAAGCTCTAAAGGCGTCTAGTTCGCTAGGAAAGCTCAAAACCCAGCCGTGAGAATGAGTGCCTTTTAGGGGTATGTCCCACTTAAATCCCGACAAAACGTTGCTCGTGCCTACGCATCCGCCAATTATCGCGCTTCTTGCGCCGTAGATGCCGGCGTCAGGGCCTTGAGCGCGTCTTAAGCCGAACTCAATTACGGGTTTGTCTCCCGCTGTCCAGCATATTCTCGAAGCCTTGGTAGCGATAAGCGTTTGATGGTTGATTATGTTAAGTATTCCGGCTTCGATATACATGGCTTCTTTTATATCGGCCTCTACCACAAAGATAGGCTCGCCGGGAAAAATTACAGTGCCTTCCGGCACTGCTCGTATGCTTCCCCTAAATCTAAAATCGGCTAAATAATCCAAAAAGTCTTCAGAAAAAACTTTAAGACCGCGAAGATATTTGATTTCTTCAGGCCCGAATTTTATGTTCTTTACGAAATTTATGGCTTCTTCCAAGCCTGCCGCTATAGCGTAGTTAAAGGTAGAGCTTTGACGAAAAAATACTTCGAATACGGCTTTTTCCTGCCGTCTTTGAGAAAAAAGCCCTTGCATCATCGTAAGGGCATAATAATCCGCTAATAAAGACAAATCTTCCATTTTGACAATCTATCTTCCTTATAAGTTTATTTTTCTTCGTCTTCGGTAGCAGTAGTAATATTAGCAGACGCCGAAGGGTAAGGCGTATCTCTTTGGGGTCTGTCGCCGTCGTCCCAACGGCCTTTTCTAGATGTGATGGCGTTGACAAATATAAACGCGCCGATCATAATAGCCACAATGGGAGCGA
Organism: Clostridia bacterium; assembly: GCA_036562165.1. Lineage (GTDB taxonomy): Bacteria > Bacillota > Clostridia > Christensenellales > DUVY01 > DUVY01. The sequence goes on along the minus strand of DATCKP010000001.1, from coordinate 730 downwards.
TAACCCACCAGTCCACTTTATAGAAAGAATTCAAAAACAAAATAAATGCTATTAAGCCGAAGAAGATTATGCTCTTTAGGTGCAAATTCTTGTCCCTAGAGAACAATACAGTGCCCGCGCTCGCGATAGCGGGAATAGCCACGTAAATAGGATATATTTCTTTATATTCCACGCCGCCTACGTTTTTGATAAGCCATGCCGCCAAGCAAGTCAAAAACACATAGCTAATCCAAAGCGTTACGGTATTTTTTACAAACGCGCTGTGAGTCAAGCTGATAAGCCAAAACAAACCAAGCAGCGCAGGAAGCCAAATTCTAGATACCCCCCATTGAGAGCCCAAAAGATTAGGATTAAAATTAATTACTAGCAAAAAGACTCCAAATAGTATCAACTCCAGAGAACAAAATATTGTGGAAAGCAAGCTGCGATTAACGCTGGGTAATTTTTGTTCGGGGTTGTTGGACATAAATAGACTCCTTACGTATAAATTCTAGGTAGTGTTTACATTCTACATTAATAATTATAATATAAAACCCGCGGTATTTTCTATAATTTCATTATATTATAATAATTCTTATCTAATTTTAATTTTTTAGCTAACGCTTTACTTTTTTTGTTGAGAATTGGAATTTTGGGTGTTTTTTTCTAAATATTCTTTCACGCTTTCTTCGTCATCAACTTCAACGTATTCGTATTCGTCAATCTTAAGCGGTTTGCCGTATATTTCTTC
>DATCKP010000121.1:0-1829 GCA_036562165.1 Clostridia bacterium | reverse complement strand
GCGGCTTGGCTACAAATCAGCAGAACAAGTGTTCGCTCAAGAATTAGAAAAATTTTCTCTTTACCCCTCGGGGTAAAGGGAACTGTAAAACAAATTTATTATACAAACCGTTGCACTTGTAGTTGCAATTTAAGTTTAGATTTTAAGATTTTTTTATATAGATTATTTAACATTCTTCTCTTTAAATTCATAATAAAGAATAAAAAACATTCTTTTTTAAAATATTAAAGTAAAGCGGATGGTTTCACAAAATGAGAATAATAATCATTATAATTTGTTTATTAATAACTTTAATTAATTCGTTTTTTGTTTGGTCCTGTTGCTATGTCAGCGGAAAATGCGAAGACAGCGACAGACAACGGTCTAAAAAGTAATCTCTTCTATTATCTTACTCCTCTTCTTTTAAATACTACGCCGATAGTTTTTATTAAGCACTTTAAATCCAATAACAGCGAACGATTTTTTATATAATAAATATCATAAATTATTTTTTCTTCGGGAAGCAAGTCGTAACCTCCGTTTACTTGAGCCCAACCAGAAAGACCGGGCTTAACTAGCAAACGCTGTTTAAATCCATGGATATATGTTTCGAATTCTTCATAAAAGACCGCCCTTTCGGGACGAGGTCCGATAAAACTCATATCGCCTTTTAAAATATTAAACAATTGGGGCAATTCGTCTAAATGCGTAAGCCTTAAAAAGCGTCCTACTTTTGTTACTCTGTTGTCATGCTCTTTTGCCCATTGCGGACCGTTTTTTTCAGCGTCAATATACATCGAACGGAATTTATATAACTTAAATGGCTTGCCGTTACGGCCGAGCCTTTCTTGAGCGTAAATAATCGGCCCTTTCGAATTAGCTTTTATTGAAACGGCAATTATAATCATAGGAATAAAGAATACGATTAACGCCAGACCAGAAGAAAAAATATCGAAGGTTCTTTTAACAAAATTATAGAAATATTTTGGCTTTAATTCTTCAACTTTTTCAATAAAGTATTGCGTCTTTCTTTCTTCCTTATTCTCAATTGTAACCAAACTGATTTTTTCTAGATTTTGCATCGTCTCCTCCAACGCTTTTTCATAAGTAACCGCCATTTTCCCTCATCCTCTTATTTTTTAATAATCGGCTGCAAAGCTGGCATTCTTTAATAAGTATTCATATCGTATTGGTTTCAGCTTCGCATAATATTCTCCGTTTGCATAAAAATAACCTATATTAATATATATAACACCCTTGCAAAGTATGATTATATCATAAACTGCGCATAATACAAAATAATAAAATCAACTTTGCATTTTTTTGGCTATATTTGGTTAATATTTGCTTGAATTATTGACAATAAGATCTCTAAATAAAATCATACTTTTTGGGGAGATTTCGTTATGGCGATGAGTAAAGCGTCGATTACTTTTGGGTTGGTTTATATTCCCGTCAAGCTCGAAGTGGCGGTAAAAAGCAACGATATATCTTTTAATCAGCTGCACCGAAAGACCAGGGAAAGAATACGGTATAAAAAATCCTGTCCAAGCTGTTCAGAAGAAGTAAGCCCTCAGGATATAGTCAAGGGCTATGAATACGAACCAGATAAATACGTGATTTTTGAGGACGAGGACTTTGAAAAGCTAAAATCCCCCAAAGATAAGTCCATTAATATAGAAGCTTTTGTGGATATCAAGGAAATAGACCCCATTTACTTTGCCAAGTCTTATTATGTGCATCCCGACGGCGCGGAAAAGCCTTTTGAGCTGTTAAGGGCTGCCATGCAGGCGCAAAACAAGGCGGCCATCGCCAGAACGGTAATGTCCAACAAACAAAACCTCGTGTCT
>DATCKP010000118.1:0-6979 GCA_036562165.1 Clostridia bacterium | reverse complement strand
GGCGGATATCGTGCTTCAAATAGGAGCAAAGCTTACCAAAGGCTTGGGCGCGGGCTCTGACCCCGAGATTGGTCGCAGAGCCGCCGAAGAAAGCAGAGACGCTATAGAAGAAATCATTTCGGACGCAAACTTAGTGTTTATCACCGCCGGCATGGGCGGCGGAACGGGCACCGGCGCGGCCCCCGTTATAGCCGAGATAGCCAAGAAAAAAGGCATACTCACAATAGCCGTAGTTACCAAGCCCTTCAGCTTCGAAGGAAACGTGCGTATGCAAAACGCCGAAAAGGGAATACAAGAGCTCAAAAAGGTAGTGGACACTTTGCTTATAGTTCCCAACAACAAACTTCTCCAAGTATTCCCTAAAGGCACGCCTATGGTCGAAGCGTTTAAATATGCCGACGACGTGTTAAGACAAGGCATACAAGGCGTTACCGACCTTATAGTCGTTCCTTCGCTTATCAACTTGGACTTCGCCGACGTGCTTACTATAATGAAAGACAAAGGAATGGCGCATATGGGCATAGGCGAAGGCAGCGGCGAAAACCGCACGATAGACGCGGTCAAAAAAGCCGTTTACAGCCCGCTGCTTGATACCACTATAGACTATTCCACCGGCGTGCTGATTAATATATTCGGCGGAATGGACATAACTTTGGACGAAGTAAACGAAGCGGTAGAGCTTGTAAAGGAAGTAGCCGACAAAAACGCTAACATAATTTTCGGCGCGGGATTAGACCCCGCTTTAAACGGCAAGATTATGGTAACCATTATAGCCACAGGCTTTGACAAAACGGCTCGGGGTTACGTTTCTCCTACAGGCAGGTCAAGCGTCTACAGCGTAACGCCGGACAAAAAACCGTTAGGGACTTTTAACAAAGTAGACGATTTGCCCGAAACCTTTGTAGCAAAAATTAATCCCGACCCCGACAACGACGAAATACCGCTTTGGATAAAAAAGCATTTTAAAAAATAAGGTTACATAAAAACATGAAATTTTAAGGCCAAGAAATTTTTCTTGGTCTTTTTTATTTTATAAGATTTTTAGACAAAGAGCGAAATTTTTTTTATTTTGCGGCATATATAATCAGACTATGGAAATTTACATAGAATACGTAATTTTAGATAACTTCTTTATTACTTTGGCTATTTTGATAATCGCTTTAAAATGTTTGCATATAGATATTGTCTGGCCGCGGCTGATTATCGCGTCTTGTTTCGGAACGCTGTGCGCGGTATTAATTCCATTAATAAGACTGCGCGAAATTTGGCTTATACTTCTAAAAGCCGCAAGCGGAGCGTTGATTTGCCTTGTAGCGCCCAAAAAGCTCACGCTAAAAAAGTTTTGCGTGGTTTTTATTACTTTTTTGGGCGTGACGTTTTTTTTGGGCGGTATGTGCATAGCTTTGCTTTACGCTCTAAACCAAGATATTAACTTCTCTTTCAAAATAAATTATTTCAACGATTTCCCTATAGGCGTAATCGTAGCGTGTCTTGCTTTAGCGGTGTTTTTTGGGGTTAGATTTTTCGTGTTGACTCAAAAGTCTAAGCAGCTAAAGCCGTTTTTGAGAAAGATTGAGATATTTTACAAGGACAGATCCATAAGCCTAAACGGGCTTATAGACAGCGGCAATAACTTATACGACCCGGACAGCAATCTGCCGGTAGTTGTGGTAAATAAAAACGCGATATATAACCTTTTGGACGATCAGGCGATTATAACTTTGGCAAAAGGCCAAAAACCCAAACTAAAAGACGCCAAAATTATCGATTACGGGACAGCTTCCAACTTAAGCCAAATGTTGATTATAAAACCCGACAAAATTTTGATATATTCGGACGGCAAGGTGAATACGATATATGATGTGATGCTTGGGTTTGCCCAAAACGCCGTCGGGGGACAAACATACGAGGCGCTGATTCATCCCGCGCTGGTTTGACAAAAAAATACCTTGGAGGTCGTTATGTTTTTGGTTAATTTGGTGGCAAAACTTCTAAAAGAGCTGTTCGGGGAAAAATGCGATAACTATTTAAATTACATTTACGGAAGCGAATCGTTGCCGCTGCCTATGGACGAAGAAGAAGAACAGGCGGCTTTGGAAAGATTGGAAGCCGGCGATCCCGAAATAAAGTCAAAGTTGATAGAACGCAATTTAAGGTTAGTGGTATACATAGCCCGCAAATTTGACAACACTGGCGTGGAAGTTGAAGACCTGATCAGCGTAGGTACTATAGGGCTTATAAAAGCTGTTAATTCTTTTGACGTAAACAAAAAGATTAAACTTGCTACTTATGCGTCCCGCTGTATAGAAAACGAAATATTGATGTATTTAAGGCGTATAGTCCGCCTAAAGAGCGAAATATCTTTGGACGAACCGCTCAACGTGGACTGGGAAGGCAACGAGCTTCTTTTGTCCGATATTTTAGGAACGGACTCCGATTTGGTTTATAAGAACATAGAAACATCTGTAGAAAACGATATGCTATGGCAGGCGATAAAAAAACTCAATAGCCGCGAACAAGTAATTATGCAGCTTAGATTTGGTCTTGGCGGCAACGCCGAAAAAACCCAAAAAGAAGTCGCCGATATGCTTGGAATATCGCAATCGTATATTTCTAGATTGGAAAAGAAAATTATCTTCAGACTCCGCAAAGAAATGTCCAAGCAGGCGTTATAGCCTTAAAAATTCCATATTGCATCTTGTCTATTTATTTGATAAACTGTATAAAAATACTATTTTATATTTTTAAAGTTTGGGACAAGATGGGGCAAGGTTTAGACGACAGCGTAACTCAAAAACTAAAAGAAAAAGCAGTGCAAAGAAACAGCTTATTGTCCGTTTACGCTACAAAAGATTCCGATTTTTTGCGACGAAAAAATTCAAGCGATCACAGCGTTTATAGAACTCCGTTTATCGTAGACACGGACAGGATTATTCACAACCTTTTTTATAACCGTTACGTCGACAAAACTCAAGTATTTTCCCTTTACAAAAACGACGACATAACGCGGCGGGGCCAGCATATTCAATATGTTTCCCGCATCGCGCGCACTATTGGTCAGGCTTTGTCCTTAAACTTGGACTTGATAGAAGCTATAGCCCTAGGGCATGACATAGGGTATACGCCTTTTGGGCATAAAGGCGAAGAGTTTCTAAACGAGAACTATCACAGGCACACGGGCAGGTATTTCAAGCATAATGTCCATAGCGTAAGGGTTTTGGACAAAATAACCAAGTCTAATTTGTGTTTGCAGACTTTGGACGGCATATTGTGCCATAACGGCGAAAAACCCAAAGAAGTTTACAAGCCTTCCGAGCCTTACGATTTTGATGAATTTGACAAAAAAGTAGAGCGCTGTTATATCGACCCTGACTATTCTTTCACGCTTATGCCTTGCACTCTGGAAGGATGCGTGGTAAGAATAAGCGACATAATCGCGTATTTGGGTAAGGACAGGCAGGACACGTTCAAGGCTTTCGGAGAAGAATTCGGAAAAAAGATTTACAGCCAATCCAATAGAGAAATTATAAAAGAGATTACCGACAGCATTATAAATAACAGCATTGATCAAGATTATATAGCTATGGATCCTGAAGTCTATCGCAAAATGCAAGACTTTATGGAAGAAAATTACGAAATAATCTACAAAAACCCCAAACTTAACGAAGCATATTACGAAAAAATACGCCCTATGTTTAACATGCTGTATGAAAGATTTCTAGACGACGCGGTTTCGAAAAATTATTCGTCCTATCTGTTTAAGCATCATTTCAATTACGCATATATAGGGCAAAATTATTTAGAAAACGGCTTGGATTTGGATAACTTTTTAGACTGCAACGATTTAGTCGTGGACTACATAGCCAGCATGACGGACGATTATTTTGTGGACGTTTTCTATAAGCTTTTCCCTGATTCGAAATTAAAAATAGAATACATACCATATTTTGAGGACGATTTATGAACGCAAGGTGGGCTGTTTGCGGCACAGGCAGAATGGCCGCGAGATTTTTGGAAACGCTTAAGAGCTGCGGCAAAAACGTAACGGCGGTAATATCAAGCGACCTAAAAAGAGCCCGCGAGTTTGCTTTAGGGCGCGGAGTAGAAAATTATTATTCTTACGAAAACGTCGATTTTGACAAATTCGACATCGCTTACGTCGCCACTGTCAATAAGCGTCATATGCCCGACAGCTGTATGTTTTTATCAAAAGGCAAGTCCGTTCTTTGCGAAAAGCCTATAGCCGTCAACACAGACGAGCTTAAGATTATGATAGAGACCGCGCGCAACAACGACGCTTTACTAGCCGAAGCGCTTTGGACGGCGTATATGCCCGCGATTCAAAAAGCCAAAGAATTAATAGACGGCGGCGCGATAGGCAGAATAAAAAATCTAGACAGCCGGTTTTGCATATATATTCCAAAATCTTTTTCTAGGTTATATGATGCGATCGGCGGCGGGGCTTTGCTGGACGTAGGCATTTATAATTTATTTTTGGCGCAATATTTGTTAGGAGAATTCGGAGATATAAAAGCCTATTTGGAATATGACGACCAAGGCATAGATTTAACAGATAAAATTTATTTATCAACCCCGCAAGGCGACGCGGTATTAACAAGCAGCATAAAGAAAAAGCTGCCGTCTATCAAGGCGGTAGTCACAGGCGAAGAAGGAAAGATAATTTTACCATTCTTTATAGGGGCAAGCAAGGTTATTTTAAAAACTAAAGACGGAAATAAAAAATTTTCGTATCCCAAAAAATATATAGGCTACGAATACGAAATAGAGTATTTTGAGAATTTGCATTTAAACAACCAAAAACAAAGCCCTGTCTTTGACCTGCAAAAATCATATCAATTGTTAGAAGTTATGCAAAAGATATTAAGCAAAAATATTTAAAGAAGGCGGAATATGAAAGATAATAATCAAAATAATAATAACCCGAAAAAAGACAATTTTATGGCCGAAGGCGCAAGCGTTGGAATGTGTTTAGGCGTAGGAATAGGAGTCGCGTTGGGCGCGGCTTTAGATAATATCGTTTTGTATATGCCTTTAGGGGTTTCTATAGGCATGGTTTTAGGAATGTCTATCGGCTCTTTGATAAAAAAGGGCAATTAATTGTATAAAAGGCTATGATGTCAAACTTTTACCAAAGAGTATACGAAGCTGTAAAAAAGATTCCCAAAGGCAAGGTGTGCACATACGGTGTTATAGCGTTGATGGCGGGCAGTCCCCGCGCCGGCCGTGCCGTCGGCTGCGCTTTGCATCGCAATCCCGACCCGGCTGCCATTCCTTGCCACAGGGTAGTAAACAGATTGGGCAGGCTCGCCCCCGGTTTTGCTTTTGGCGGAATGCAAGTCCAGAAAAAATTATTAGAAAGCGAAGGCGTTTTTGTTTCGGACGACGGTTACGTGGATCTTAACGTTTATATGGATTGGCTAAAATAACTTTCAGCCTTTTTTTGTTTTTATTAGTTTTATTGTCAGCCCTTTTTTTTGATGTTATACTTTATATGTTTTTATTATTTTTTTATCAAAAGGACTTAGCATATGATTCTAATTACCGGAGCAAGAGGGCATATAGGCAACGTTTTGATCTATGAATTATCCAAGATTTATCCTAAAGAACAATTAAGGATTTTGGTAAGAAGCGATAAAGGCATTGATTACATAAAAGACCTTGTTTCAGAAATCGTAATAGGCGATATAACTAATTACCAAGACGTAGAAAAAGCCGTTTTAGGCTGCGAATACGTTTTTCATACCGCCGCGGTCATATCTTTGGGCAAAAAAATGACGCCTAGTTTATACCAAACCAACGTTTTAGGAACAAAAAATATTATAGACGCTTGCTTAAAACACGGCGTAAAAAGATTGATATACACTAACAGCGTGGAAGCTCTCAAAACCCCCAAAAAAAGAAAGATCGTCGAAGAGATAGAACAAGACTTAAGCAAAGCCAAGGGAGCTTACGCTAAAACCAAAATTTTAGCGGCTCAAGAAGTAGAAAAAGGCCGCCATAATGGACTGGATATAATAAGCGTTTATCCATCGGCGGTAATCGGGCCTAGAGACTACAGGGGTTCGTATGCCCGTAAGATAATATCTTATTATAAGTCTGACTTCTTTTTGAAATTTTATTTCAAAGGCTCTTATAACTTCGTGGACGTCAGGGACGTAGCGCAAGCTTTGATAAGCGCGATGAATTCGCCTTACCGTAATCGCGATTATATTCTGGCTAACCAAAAGAAAGACATAAAAGAAATTTCTAAGCTGATAGGCGGGGTTTCTGCTCATAAAAGCGTTTATATTAAACTTCCCTTGTTTTTAATATACGCGTTCGCGTTTTTGGCCGAAGGATTGTTTAAGATAGCCGGAAAGTCTTGCGCGTTTAACCCTTACAGCGTGTCCATTTTGCAGCGCAATTGCGATTTTGACATTCAAAGAGCTATAAACGAATTAGGCTTTTGCCCTAGGGAATTATCTCAAACCATACGGGACACTGTAGAATGGCTGGATAACAACAAAAACGCGTTAAGATAAAAAATATTTGCAATCAACGCAATATATGATAGAATTAAAAGAACTAAAATGGACAAAAACACCGCGCGCATAATTATAGAAAAACTAAAAGATCATTACGGCGAGCCGACCACGGCTTTGCATTACAGCAACGAGTTCGAGCTTTTGGTAGCGGTGATATTGAGCGCGCAATGCACTGACGAACGCGTCAACAAAGTCACTCCCGCCTTATTTAAAGAATACGGGACGCCCGAAAAAATGGCTGACGCCGACATAGAGCGGTTAAAAGAATTAATATATTCTTGCGGTTTTTACAACGCAAAAGCTAAAAACTTGATAAACGCGTCCAAAGAGATAGTCGAAAAGTTTGGCGGCAAAGTCCCCAAAACGCGAGAAGAACTAATGACGCTTCCGGGCGTGGGCAGAAAAACCGCCAACGTTATGTATTCCGTCGCTTT
>DATCKP010000117.1:0-9720 GCA_036562165.1 Clostridia bacterium | reverse complement strand
CTCTAAAAACAAAGTTTTTTTGTTTTTCTGATGGAGTAAATTTGTCCGTTTGCGGAAAGGAGGTCGAAAACAAGTTAATGTCAACCGTCAGAGTCACTGATAAAGAGACTATTGATGACGCCATAAAACGCTGGAAGAAGAAGTGCCAAAAAGACAATATAATCAGCGACCTTCGGCGCAAAGAACACTATGAAAAGCCTAGTGTTCGCCGCAAGAAGAAAAAAGAGGCGGCTAAGAAGCGCAAAGCAAAAGCTAAATAATTCGATTCTTTAAATCCAAATGTAAAAATTACAAAAGACCAAGTCTGTAGAGATTTTGGTCTTTTCTTTTTATATACGCAAAAATAAAAAAGGGGCAGAATTTATGAGAGGGAAGAAAGAAAAAAGCGAATTAAAAAAGCTTGCTCAAAGCGCTAAAATGCGTCTAAAAAGCGGTTATTGGACGGCGGTAAAAAAAGAACGAGAGCTTGCGCGTCAGAGGGCGCTTGAAGAAGGCAGAACGTCGGAGATGATCGACGAGTATTATAAGGACAAGCACTCCAGAGAAATCAAGGCGACTATCAACAGCGTCAATAACTCCGACGAAATATTATACAAAAAAGTGTGCGAGATTTTGGAAAAAGACGAAGATATTATTAATCCCGTAAACTGCTTGATTGACAAAGAAAAATACGAGCAGATGGATTTTGTGTCAAGGCAAAGATATTTGCTTATGCTTATGTCCAAATACAGCGAGCTCAAAGAACGCTACTACAGAGAAAAGCAATTTTTGAAAAACAGTTGACAAATATATTTACTTTATAATAGAATAATACAGCAAGCAGAAGTTACAGGCTTCTCACCGGTTGGGTTTTACTCGAACCGCGTCAATATTAATTATAAATATTTGACGAAGATTGAGAGCAGGTAATTTTTGCCTGCTCTATTTTATAAATTGACGGAGGTTGGTTATTTTTAAGGATCTAGAAATCAATGACAGAATACGAGACCGCGAAGTCAGAGTAATCGACGAAGACGGCAAGCAGCTCGGCATTATGTCGCCGCAAGAAGCCTTGAAACTGGCTGACCAAAAAAATCTTGATTTGGTCAAAGTCGCTCCAAACGCTAATCCCCCTGTTTGCAAAATAATGGATTACGGCAAATATAGGTTTGAAGCGGCCAAAAAAGAAAAAGAAAACAGGAAAAACCAAAAAGTCAGCGAGCTCAAAGAAATTTGGCTGTCAATGACGATTGACAAGCACGATTTAGAAACCAAGGCAAGACAAGCGGCTAAGTTCATCAAAAACGGCGACAAAGTTAAAGTGTCTATCAGAATGAGAGGCAGACAACAAGCGTATTCCGATATCGGCGTGGAAGTCATGGAGAGATTCTATGAGCTTCTAAAAGACGTAGCCGTAATCGAGAAGAATGCTTATAAAGAAGGCAGAAGCATTATAATGATGCTGGCGCCCATAAAAGCAGCAAAGTAATTTACGGAGGACTGTATCACTATGCCCAAAATGAAAACAAACAGCGGCGCTAAAAAGCGCTTTAGATTAACAGGCAGCGGTAAAATAAAGAGAGGCCAAAAAGGCAAAAACCATATCTTGACCAAAAAACGCCGCAAGACTATCAGAAATTTGCGTAAGACCGCATACGTAAGCGACACGCAAGCTGATACCATAAAGAGATTGATCAAAGCTTAAGGAGGCCAAGGCATATGAGAATTAAGAGAGCAGTAAATGCGGTTAAAAAGCGCAGAAAGATACTTAGATTGGCAAAAGGTTATTTTGGCGGCAAGTCAAAATTATATAGAGTAGCAAGACAAGCTGTAATGAAGTCCTTAATGTATGCCTACATCGGCAGAAGATTAAGGAAGAGAGATTTAAGAAAGCTTTGGATTGCTCGTATCAACGCCGCGGCAAGAAACAACGGTTTAAGCTATAGCCGTTTTATGTATGGTCTAAAGAGCGCGGGAATCAACCTAAACCGCAAAGTTTTAGCTGATTTGGCGGTAAACGACGCGGCGGCGTTCTCGGCGCTGGCTGAAAAAGCTAAAGCGGCATTGAAATAAGAAATCAAAAAAAGCCCATAATTTTTATGGGCTTAATTTTTAATTATGGAAGTAATAACGTCTCGGTCAAACCAAACTGTTAAACTCATAAAAAAACTAGACGACAAAAAATACCGCAAACAATACGGTTTGTTTTTGGTGGAAGGGCGTAAGATGATAGAAGACTGTATCAGGGCGGGCTATAAAATAGAAATAATAGCGGCCGCCCGATCCAAAGCCCAAGAATACCAAAAATATTTTTCGTTTGCTCCCAAAGCTGTCATAATGGAAGACAGCGTGTTTGAATACGCTTGCCAAACGGTAACCCCCCAAGGCGTTTTGGCGGCGGTTAAGTTTGAGACCTTTTCGCCACGTCTTCCCCAAGGCGACTGCGTGGTTTTGGACGGCGTAAGCGACGCGGGCAACGTCGGCGCCATCATACGCACGTCCGCGGCGGCGGGAATAAAGGACGTATACCTTATAAACTGCGCGGACGCATACAGCCCCAAATCTATCCGGAGCACGATGGGCGGGATATTTTTTGTCAATGTCTACGATATAGGCTACGATTTTTTGGATGCCATCGCGCAGTCGTGCGAGCTTATAGGGGCGGATATGTATGGAGAAAATTATTTAGGATACAAAAAGACGGGCAATACCGCGCTTATAATAGGCAGCGAAGCTAACGGTCTGTCGAACATATCCAAACAAAAATGCAAGCGTTTTTTGTCCATACCTATGCAAAACGTCGAGTCTCTTAACGCGGCGGTCAGCGCGGGTATTTTGATTTATTATTTGAAAAATTTGCGATAACGATTATTTGCGGTATAATAAATATAAAGATTTTTTGTAATAGAGCTTGATATTATAGTTATTTTACATATGTTTTTTAATAAGCCTTGCGGTTATTTCATTGGTTAGCAATAAACCTTATATAACTGCCCGTAATATATAAAAAATGTAGATATAAATTTTTAATTAAAAATCTTGCGCTAATAGAAGCCAAAGTTTTTGACGACATAGAATAAGAAAATATATAATATTCTATATATAAAAATAGTAATCAATAATTATTATTGATTAAACCAAAGCCAAATAAGGAGAAAGTTTATTTTATGTCAGGTCATAGCAAATGGGCTAACATCAGGCACAAAAAAGAAAAGACAGATGCCCAAAAAGCAAAAATCTTTACCAAGATCGGACGCGAAATCGCGGTAGCGGTTAAGTTAGGCGGTTCCGATCCCAATACTAACTCAAAATTAAGAGACGTCATAGCCAAGGCTAAAGCCAACAACATTCCTAACGACAACATAATGCGAAGCATAAAAAAAGCGGCAGGCGAGCTTGGCAGCGTCAACTACGAAAATATCGTTTACGAAGGCTACGGCAACGGCGGCGTGGCGGTTATAGTCGAAACTCTTACCGACAACAAAAACCGCACAGCCAGCGAGATGCGTCATATATTCGATAAATACGGCGGTTCTTTAGGCACTACGGGCTGCGTGTCTTTTATGTTTGACACCAAAGGCGTGGTCATAGCCGAAAGAAAAGACCCCGCTCAAGACGACGAAATAATGCTTCAAGCTATAGATTTGGGGGCGGAAGACATTCTTCCGGACGGCGACCAATACGAAATAATCACCGACCCTGCGAATTTAAGCAATATGAGATCGGGATTGGAGTCGCTCGGGCTTAATGTCTTGTCGGCCGAAATAGACAGGATACCCCAAACCACCGTTACGCTTCAAGGCGAAGACGCTAAAAAGTTCCAAGCCTTCCTTGACAAGCTTGAAGAAAGCGACGACGTTCAAAACGTTTATCACAACGCGGATTTGCCCGACGAAGAATAAAATATAATATTCGGGGAGTATTCTATGCAAAGCTCTATCCAAAAAATTTGCTCGGCCGTAAAGGCCGCCAGCATGGAACTGGCGAATTATACTACCGAGCAAAAAAACAAAATATTGGAATGCGTAGCCCAAGAACTTATCAAAAACTCTCAAAAAATCTTGGACACCAATAAGCTTGATTTGGAAGCCGCTTCCAATAAGCCTTCGCATTATTTGGATAGATTACGCCTGACTCAAGACCGGATTATGTCTATGGCTCAAGGCGTAAAAGACGTGATTAATCTGCCCGACCCTATAGGCGAAGTTTTGGACGAATACGAAAACTCTAACAAACTCAAAATAGTCAAAGTCCGCGTTCCTTTGGGTGTTATAGGCATAATTTACGAAGCTCGTCCAAACGTTACGGTGGATGTAGCCGCCTTGTGCATAAAAAGCGGCAACGCGGTAATCCTGCGCGGCAGCCGCGACGCAGTTTCCAGCAATACCGCGTTGGTCGAAGTAATGAAAGACGCTATAAAACGCGCCGGCTTTAATCCCGATATAGTCGGATACGTGGATTGCGACCACGAGCAAGCTGTCGAGCTTATGAAGGCCAATGAATACATAGACGTTTTGGTGCCCAGGGGCTCTGATAAGCTTATAAAAACCGTTGTCCAAAACTCCACCATCCCGGTTATAGAAACAGGCACGGGCAACTGCCATGTTTATATCCACAGCTCTGCGGATTTGGATATGGCTGTCAACGTTACCGTAAACGCCAAAGTATCCCGGCCGTCCGTGTGCAACGCGGCGGAAAGCTTGTTGATAGACGAGCAGATTTATAAAGAATACTTGCCCAAAATATGCCAAGCTTTAGCCGAGCATAACGTAAAAATCAAAGGCTGTCCCAAAACTTGCGCGGTCTTTCCAGCTGCAGAGTCCGCTAGCGAAGACGACTATTACGCTGAGTTTTTGGACTATATAATATCCGTAAAAGTGGTAAAAGACTATAACGAAGCCATAGATCATATCAACCGCTACGGCACAAAACACAGCGAAGCGATAATAACCCAAGACGAAGAAGTCGCAAAAGAGTTTACCAAACGCGTGGACGCCGCCGCCGTGTATGTCAACGCTTCCACCAGATTTACTGACGGCGGAGTGTTTGGATTTGGCGCTGAGTTAGGAATATCCACCCAAAAACTTCACGCGCGCGGGCCTATGGGACTTAAAGAGCTTACTTCTTATAAATACGTAATCTACGGCAACGGTCAAGTGAGAAAATAAAAAATAGCCAAATATTAAAAAAGTCTATAAGGAAAACTCCTTATAGACTTTTTTAGTTTTATGCGGCGATTAAAGCTTCAAAAACTTTTAATTAATAATTTCAATAATAGCTTATTAGTTTTAAGCTTTAATTTAATAAGCTTATAACGTCTCTTTGGCGAAATCGCCAGCCGGTAAGCTTTTACAGTATTATATTAATTTAGCTGCAAATATCGCTTTGATTTTTTTTATGCCGGCCGCCTAAATGACGCCCAAGGCGTTAACGCGTATTATAAAGCTATCGCAATATAAAGGCTTTAAAATTATTGTTATATAAGATTTATTTCTTATTCTTTCTATTAAATGTGTCCCTTTCTTTGTTTTTATGAATAGAATAAAGCTCGCCGTAATGTTCGGCTTCTTCTTCGCTTTCGATGGCGGAAGGGATAAGCCCCGTGCATTCGCTCATAGACGCTATGGTGTTGATGTCGTAAAAAGTATCGTCTCTGTCGTTCATAATTTAGTTCCCCTTTGTTTTTTATATATAGTTATTAGCTTTTTTATGTTTTTTTATAAAAAAGAGCAAAAAAAGACATAGGTAAAATATCTTATGCTTCAAGACGCAAAAAAGCGGCAGCGCCAAAAATAAAAAAGCCGTTATAAACGGCTTAAAATTCGTCATATTATAAATTTTTTAGCGGGATTTTAATTTAAAAAAACAGCCCTAAGGGGCTGTTTTTTATATTTCTTTTAATTTTCGCTCCAATAATTCAATTGTCTTTCTTACTTGCTCTGGCGAAGTTCCGCCGAAGCTCTTTCTGTTATTTACCACGTTTTCTAGTTTTACGGCGTCCAAAACATCTTGCTCAAAGACCGGGCTGAATTTCTTAAAGACGTTTAAATTTAGATCTTCAAGCTTAAGATTGTTTTCCATGCAATACAGCACAATCTGCCCGGTAAGCTTATGAGCGTCTCTAAAGGGAACGCCTTTTTTAGCAAGATAATCCGCTATATCCGTGGCGGCGGAGTATCCGCCCGAAGCTGATGTAAGCGTTTTTTTAACGTTAAATTTGGTCGTCTTTATAACGCCTGTTAGGACATCGACGCATATATTTATATTATCTTCGGTCTCAAACAAAATAAGCTTGTCTTCTTGCAAATCCTTGTTATACGCCAAAGGCAAAGCCTTAAGCAATACCGCCGCGCTGGTTAAGTTGCCTATAACTTTAGCCGATTTGCCCCGGATCAACTCCAGCATATCGGGGTTTTTCTTTTGGGGCATAATGCTGGAGCCGGTGGAATAACCGTCGTCTAAAGAGATATACCCGAACTCATCGCACGCCCAATATATCCATTCTTCAGAGATTTTGGACATATGCACGGCAATTAAAGAGCACGCGCTCAAATATTCCACCAAAAAGTCTCTATCCGATACCGCGTCCAAAGAATTGGGCGAAATTTGGGCAAAGCCTAGCTCTTTCGCGGTCAAGGTTCTATCTATAGGATAGGTAGTTCCCGCTAGAGCCCCGCTGCCTAAGGGCATTACGTCAATCCGTTTTTTGCAGTCTATTAGTCTTTCTATGTCTCTTAAAAACATGCAAACATACGCGTTGAAATAATGCCCGATTGTCACGGGCTGGGCTTTTTGCATATGCGTAAACCCGGGCATTATCGCGTCCGCCAAAGCTTTTGCTCGCTCAAGCATGGCTTCGCAAAGATTTTTTAGCTTATTGACCGTATTGTCTATGCTGTCTTTTAGATACAGCCTTATGTCAGTCGCGACTTGGTCGTTTCTAGAACGGGCGGTGTGAAGCTTTTTGCCCGCGTCTCCGACACGCTTTATCAACTCCTGCTCTACAAAACTGTGAATGTCTTCTGCGTCCCGGATTTCAAGCTTGCCGTTTTGAATATCCGACAAAATGCTCTCCAGCCCGCCTATAATAAGCTTGCTTTCTTCTTCAGAAATAATGTTTTGCGCGGCGAGCATTTTGCAATGCGCTATGCTTCCTATTATATCGTGCTTCCAAAGCCTGCGGTCAAAACTCAAAGACGAGTTAAACTCGTCCGCGAGTTTTTCGATATTGCCCTTGAAAACTCCGCCCCAAAGTTTCATTACATGTTTTTCCTTTTATTTCCAATTTTTTTGTTTTAGAGCGCGCACTTTAAGCGGCAATCCAAACAAGTTAATAAATCCTTCGGCGTCTTTTTGGTTATAAACTTCGTCTTTGGAGAAGGTAGCCATATCGGCGTCGTAAAGCGAATAAGGCGAAGTCACGCCGGCGGGTATTACGTTGCCTTTGTAAAGCTTGAGTCTTACTTTGCCGGTTACTGTTTCTTGCGTTTTGTCCACAAACGCTGACAAGCTCTCTCTCAAAGGCGTAAACCAAAGCCCGTCATAAACAAGCTCGGCAAATTTGACAGCCACCATTTCTTTAAAGTGCAGAGTAGCTCTGTCCAAAGTAATTTCTTCTAAGTTATTATGAGCGGCGTATAAAATCGTTCCGCCGGGGGTTTCGTAAACGCCGCGGGATTTCATTCCTACAAGGCGGTTTTCTACCATATCCGCCACGCCTATGCCGTGTCTAGAGCCTATTTCGTTGAGCGTCATAATAAGGTCTACGGGCGAATATTTCTTGCCGTTTACTTTTACGGGTATGCCTTTTTCAAATTCTATTTCTACATATTCGGGCGTGTCGGACGCTTGAGACAAAGGCTTGGTAATCATGAGCAAAGACTCTTTAGGCTCGTTAGCCGGGTCTTCCAAGTCTTGACCTTCGTGAGACAAGTGCCACAGGTTTCTGTCCATGCTGTAATTGTTTTCTTTGGTTACAGGCACGGGTATCCCGCGCTCTTGAGCGTATTCGATCTCGTCTTCGCGCGACTTAATATCCCATATTCTCCAAGGCGCGATAATCTTAAGATCAGGAGCGAGAGCTTTTATCGTAAGCTCAAAACGCACTTGGTCGTTGCCCTTGCCGGTAGCGCCGTGAGCCACCGCGGCAGCGCCTTCTTTGCGCGCGATTTCTACCAATCTTTTGGCTATTACGGGTCGAGCGAAAGAAGTGCCTAACAGATATTTTCTTTCGTATATTGCGCCGGCCTTTAGGGTAGGGAAGATAAAGTCGGTGACAAACTCTTCTTTTAGGTCTTCGATATAAATCTTGGACGCGCCGGTCTTAATCGCCTTTTCTTTTAGGGGAGCGAGCTCTTCGCCTTGCCCTACGTCAGCCGCCATAGCTATGACTTCGTAATCATAGTTTTCTTTTAGCCAAGGAATAATTATAGAAGTATCCAGACCGCCTGAATACGCCAAAACAACCTTTTCTTTAGCCATATTTATATTCTCCTTATCAACATTATCTTGACTTATATTTTGTATATGTTTATTATTTATCTATAAAAAGAATTTAATTAAATATATGCAATTGTTTGTATAATTATAAATTATTGTGCATAAACAGTCAACTAAATTATATATAAGGGCAAAAATTAATTGGTTATAATGGGATTTGACCCCGGATTTGCTACTTTGGGCTACGGGGTGATAGAGAAAACCAAATCAGGCGACGTCAAGCCGTTGGACTACGGGGCTATTGTCACGCCCAAAGAGCTTTCTATGTCCCAGCGGCTTTGCGCAATATACGACTCTATCAACGCCCTAATCCAAAAATACAATCCAGACGCCATAGCTATAGAAGAGCTGTTTTTTAACACCAACACAAAGACCGCCATCAACGTGGCTCAAGCTCGCGGGATAATAATTTTGTGTTCGGCAAAGGGGTGCAAAAAGCTGTACGAATACACGCCGCTTCAGATCAAGCAGGCGATGACGGGCAACGGAAGAGCGGAAAAACGTCAAATACAATTTATGGTAAGAATGATGCTGGGACTAAAACGCGCGCCTAAGCCCGACGACGCGGCGGACGCTTTGGCGGTGGCGCTGACTCACGCCCAAACCAATGACTTAAACAACCAAAATATGTTATAATCTTTCAAGAATTATTCAATGGAGAATCAATGTTTAGTTTTATAACCGGACGCATAGTCGAAATAGGCGAAAACAGGATTGTGCTGGAAAACAACGGCATAGGCTATGAGATCGCCGCGAGCGGCGACACCATATCAAAATGCCAAGGAAAGTCCGAAGTCCAGCTTTACATATATATGAGCGTAAAAGAAGACGGCATTACGCTGTTCGGTTTTTTTGACAAAATCGAAAAAGAGATGTTTCTCCGCTTAATTTCGGTCACCGGCATAGGTCCAAAACTTGCTTCCAATATATTATCGGGTATTTCCAGCCAGCAGCTTGCTCTCAAAATAGCCGCCGGAGACGTTTCGGCGTTGAGCAAGATAAAAGGCGTGGGCAAAAAGACGGCCGAACGCATAGTGCTGGAATTAAAGGACAAGATATCCGCAGATGGAAGCTCCGAGCAAGAGCCTATAGACGCCGGGGTTTTGCCGGACAACGTAAGCGACGCGATATTCGCGCTGATGTCGCTGGGAATGACCAAAGCGGAAGCAATAAGCGCGGTAAACAAAGTAAGCGACAAAACCAAACCCGCCGAAGAGATTTTGGCGGAAGCGCTAAAGAGAG
>DATCKP010000116.1:0-6383 GCA_036562165.1 Clostridia bacterium | reverse complement strand
TTGTAAGCCTGAGTCAATAAATTAATTTTCTTGTCCAAATAAGCCAAAAAATCTTTAGAAGGATTATTAAGATTGCTTATTCCCCATTCGAGTTCTAACTCGCTAAGTTCTTGACAGCCTTTTTCAGCTTCTATAATATCATAAAACTTATTTTTGTCCAAAACAATAAAGTCGTTAATAATTTTATATCCAAATTCGTTAAGTTTTTTTCTCAAAAAAGAAACATTTTGCTGCGGGGCAAAGATATATCGGTCGATAAAATTTTTGTCCTGTTCTATAATTTTGACTATTTCATGTCCGCCCATACCGGCGATTATGGCTAAATCGACCTTTTGACCGTATTCTATTAACGGTCTGATCCCATCGCCGCAAAGAGTAACGACTTTATGAGATATGTTTTTTTCTTGGGCTAATTTTTGGGTTTTTTTTAAGGACAGTTCGCTTATATCGGTAGCCAAAACCTTGCCGCAAAGCCCTTTTTCCGCAAGATAAACAGAAAGTTTGCCGTGATCGCAGCCGATATCCGCAATAGTGTCGTAATAAACGATTAAATCGGCGATTTTTTGCAGCCTTTTTGACAGTCTCATCCGTTAAGGTCTTTTAGGCGTTTTTGGCTCTTAGAGATATTTCTTAATTTTCTAAGCGCTTTGGCTTCTATCTGTCTTATGCGTTCTCTCGTAACGTTGAATACTTTGCCGACTTCTTCCAATGTTCTGGGATGGCCGTCGTAAATGCCGTATCTGAGCCTTAATACTTGCTGCTCTCTTGCGGTCAAGGCTTCAAGCTCTTTTCTTATTCTGTCGCGGGCGTCCAAAATCTCCGCCATTTCAGCCGGAGATATAGCGTTTTCGTCCGGAACAAAATCGCCCAAATGGCTGTCTTCTTCTTCGCCTATAGGGGTTTCCAAAGAAACGGGGTCTTGAGCGATCTTTTGGATCTCTCTTACCTTTTCTACTGGTATGCCCATTTCTTCAGCGATTTCTTCGGGAGTAGGTTCTCTGCCCAAAGTCTGCAATAGCTGTCTAGATACCCTTACTAATTTGTTTATGGTCTCCACCATATGTACGGGGATTCTTATGGTGCGAGCTTGATCTGCTATTGCTCTTGTGATCGCCTGTCTAATCCACCATGTAGCGTATGTGGAAAATCTAAAGCCCTTGCTGGGGTCGAACTTTTCTACGGCTTTTAATAGACCCAGATTGCCTTCTTGAATCAAATCCAAAAACTGCATGCCCCTGCCGACGTATCTTTTGGCTATGCTTACTACTAATCTTAAGTTGGCTTCGCTGAGCTTGTTCTTGGCTTCTTGATCGCCTTTTGCCATTCTTTCGGCAAGCTCGATTTCTTCTTCCGCGGTCAAAAGCGGAACCTTGCCTATGTCTTTTAGATACATCTTGACAGGGTCTTCCACGCTGACGTCGCGCATCAGCTTGTCGATATCTTCGTCGTCTTTATCAATTTGCGTGATGTTTTTCAGGACTTGAACGCCTTCTTCTTCGATCATATGGAAAATCTCGTCCATTGTCGCGGCGTCGACTTCTAATTCGGTAACAAACTTAGCCGCGATTTCGTCATAGGTCAGATAGCCCTTGGACTTGCCTATTGCTATAAGGCGTTCGACTTCTTGACGTTGTTTTTCGGTAAGGATTTCTTCCATTAAACCTTAAACTCCTTCTTTATTTTATTAATTTCTTCTATTAGTTTGGCTATATACTGCCTTTGCATTTTCTTTTTTTCCGGGTCTAGTTCTTTTTCGTTTTCTCTGCTTAGTTTATCCAAATCCTGCTGCAACAGCTGCAGCTTAATTTGAGCGTAAAAGCCTTCGTAATAACTTTTTTGGATTTCGGGCTCGGGCGAATCGTTTTCGGCGTATTCCAATAACACGCCTATCGCCTTATGCTCGCTTTCGTCGAATTCCAAAAATATTTTCTTTATATCTTTTCCGCTCAAAGCGTAATTTAATATTCTCCTATGCAAGTCGTCCATGGGCAATCTGTCAAAAGGCAAGTCATAGCGAGCGTAATCTTTCTTATTTATGATTGCCCACAAAAGATATTTTATAGCTTTTGTATGTAAATTATCCTTTTTTTCTTCAACTAACGCGGGTTGGACGCCTTCTACGCTCATTGAAATTTGAGCCTTTAAGGATTCGAAGGTAAAACCCGTTATGCTTTGAATAATTTTAAGCGCCGTTTCGATAGAAACGTAATCTTTTTGCTGAGCCGCCATTTTGCACGCTGCGATAGCGTATTTCGACCTGCCTTCTTGGGTATTTAGGTCGTAGTCCTTTTTTAAAGCTTCAAGCTTATATCTTAACAGAGGCAGAGCGTTGTCAAGATATTTTTCTTTAAACGCCGCAGCCCCTTCGCTTTTTATAACGTCGTCGGGATCCTGCCCTTCGGGGAGAACGACGACTTTTACTTCCAGCCCGTTTTCTTCCAAAATGTCAAGGCCGCGCAATGCGGCTTTTTGACCGGCGGCGTCGCCGTCGTAACATATATAAACCAAAGGAGCGTAACGCTTTAGAATTTTAGCCTGCTCTTGAGTAAGGCTTGTCCCCATTGACGCGACTGCCGTGTTAAAGCCCGCCGCGTGCAGCGCCATTACGTCCATATAGCCTTCGCACAAGATAATATATTGTATAGGCGATTTTTGCTTTGCCTTTTTTAATTCGTTAATCGCGTATATCGTTTTAGATTTGTCAAACACCAAAGTGGACGACGTGTTGCGGTATTTCGCGAAGTCGGTCGGCTGCAAGCTTCTGCCGCCAAAGCCTATTACTTCGTTAAAGTTATTAATAATAGGTATCATTAACCGTCCGCCGAACACGTCGTAATAATGCCCGCTTTCGTTTTTTGCGCAAAGCCCGGCCATTACCAAATCTTCGGGATCATAGCCTTGTCCGACAAGATGTTTTACCAATTGATAATAATCCGGGCTATAACCTAAACCGAATTTTTTGATAGTATTATCGTCCAGCCCGCGTTTTCTTAAATACTCCAAAGCTTGTTTGCCTTCGCTTGAGTATAGTTTTTGGTAATAAAACAACGCGGCCAAACGATTTAAAGTCAATATTTTATCTCGTTTTTGTTTGAGTTCTTTGGCTTGGTCGTCAAATTTATAAGAAGGAAGCTCAAGCTTGACTTCGTCAGCCAGCCTTTTTACAGCTTCCATAAAATCAATATTTTCTATCTTTTGGACAAACTTTATCACGTCCCCGCTTTCGCCGCATCCGAAACAATGGTAAAATTGACGGTCTTCGTTTATGGCGAAAGACGGCTCTTTTTCATGGTGAAACGGACAACGCGCCCAATAATTGTTGCCTTTTTTAGTAACAGGCACGTATCGGGAAATAACGGTTACGATATTGTGGCTGTCTATAAGCTTGTCCAACCAATCTCTGTCTAAAACCGCCAATTAACTCACCAATACAATTAGACTTAATATTTTTACTTTCAATATATATATTTCGACATTTTTTCCGCAAACCCTTTTATTTTTGTAAATTTTTTCAAAAATGGGAATAAACGGGCATATTATGGGGTTAATAAATAAATTATTCAAGAAGCATTTTTTTTCGCTTAATATTTATAAACGCAACTGACAATAATTTAAATTAACTCATAAAATGAATAAGATAAGATTAGACGATTAAAAGAATTTAAGCGGGATTTTTCGCTTTAAAATTCTTTATCAATCGTCAATTTTATTAATAAAATTTTTCTTTTGGGGTATTGAAATGCTCTTTACGCTATGTTATAATGAACTTGCACCAAAGAAAATCAATCGTTATCGGCTTGAAATTTGGCGATTGATTGGGAGAAGTCTATGACTACCAAAAAAGACTTGATCCTGACCATCATCGGATGCGTGTTGCTGGCAGTAGTCGCGGTTTGCACTTCTACGGTGTTTATAATCTCTTAAAAAAGCAAAAGATCGTATTTTGCGGCAAAGTATAGACTAATAGAAAAGCTAAAGATTACTTCCTAAAACAATACGGTTATACAGAGCGAAAAAACCTTCCCGCATTAATGGGAAGGTTTTTTCGTTATTCGTATTCCCAACCTTTAGGAACGAAAATTTTGTTAAAGGTATATATCGCGTAACTGTCGGTCATTCCCGCCAAATAATCGCAGACCTTTTGTTGATTAGAAGCGTCAAGTTCGGCGTAGCCTTTTGGCAATTGGTCTATGTTTTTCATATAATAATTAAACAACATCTTGAGCATTGTTATTGCCTTGCTTTCTTCTTCTTTGGGCTTGCTGTTTTGATAGACGTTTTTGTATAAAAAATTATATAATTCTTCGCTTGCCTGCTTAAACTCGTCGCTCATTTTTACGTCAGGCGTGTCTTTGCTGGTTTCTACTACGTTGATTATCATATTATTAATGCGGTCTCGCACGCTTCCGCCTAATACTTTGGTAATCTCTCTTGGCAAATCTTCTTCTTTTAAAACATTGGCTCTTATCGCGTCGTCTATGTCATGGTTTAAATACGCGATTCTATCAGCCAAGCATACTACCTTGCCTTCGAGCGTGCTAGGATTGCCGCTTGAGCGATGGTTTAGGATTCCGTCTCTTACTTCGTAAGTCAAATTAAGTCCTTTGAAGTTATTTTCCAAAACATCCACAACTCTTAAGCTTTGGACGTTATGCTCAAAACCGCATTCTTTTAGGGCTTTTTCGCCCGCGTGGCCGAAAGGCGTATGACCCAAGTCGTGTCCTAAAGAAATCGCTTCGGTAAGGTCTTCGTTGAGCCTTAACGCGCGGGCTATGCTTCTTGCTATCTGCATAACTTCTAGCGTGTGCGTCAGACGCGTGCGGTAATGGTCGCCTTCGGGCGATAAAAATACTTGGGTTTTGTGCTTGAGCCTTCTAAACGACTTGCAATGAATAATCCTGTCCCGATCCCGCATAAAATCTGTGCGGTAAGGACAAGGCTCTTCGGGTTTTAAGCGTCCCCGAGTGTCTTTGGATTTAAAAGCGTAAGGGCTTAAATATTTTTCTTCGATTTCGTACTGGATTAATTTTGTATCCATATTTTTATTATAACTAAATAAAATTGTTTTGCCAAACAGCTAAAACTTTTTTAGTATCCCTAAAAGGATATCGCTCGTTGAATTAAAAAATCCGATATGCTATAATTTTAATATAAATATTTTTAAAAAATATACTTAAACTTTCTCATTAAATAACTTAAGATTAGAGGTGAATTTATGGATTTTTGCCCGATGTGTTATAGCGAAACCGCTATAGAAGATACCCCATATAACAGTCACAAAAGAATAGTCTGCCCTATATGCGGAGAGTATTATTTTGAAGAAAACTTTTTTGAAGACCCCAAAGTAGCGGTATGCGGCTATATTTATAAAGCCATAAATAACAACAAAGTTATACCTGTTTTTACCAAAAATATAAATTTACCTTGGCCGTTAGACTCTAATATGGAGATCGTAACGCCCCAGCAATTATTAGACTTATATCCCAAAAATCTTACTGAGCTTATCGATCAAATAGTTTTAAATATAGCTTTTTACATAAAGACTATAGGCTCAAAAATAACTAATATTTATCTTAACAACGTAATCGAACGCCAATACGCCAAAAAAAGCGCTTTGATAAAAACGATATTCTGCGTATACGACAATAATATTGAGCAAGTCAACGTTTTGATAAAGCATTTGGAAAAACTTGGGTATATAGAACCTGTTTCGGTAGGAATGTTCGCCTTGACGCTTTCGTTTAAAGGCTGGATGCGGGTTGAAAAATTGCAAAACAAAGCTTCTTCGGCTAACCAAGCTTATTTGATCGTAAGCGACAAAGAAAACGTAACTGCGTGCAAAGACGTATTTAAAAAAGTCGCGCTAGCGTTGGATTTGACGCCTAAATTTGCGGACGAAGCGTTATATTCTAAGCCTATGATTTCGGAAATTTTTTACGAAATCAGGCGAAGCAAGATTGTTATAGCCGACCTAACCTATCAAAAACCGCATATTTATTACGAAACAGGCTACGCCGAAGCTTTGAAAAAGCCCGTAATATATACATGCAAGCACGGCTATTCGGTAAAAAGACAGCTTGACATTATACATAATAACCTAATAAAATGGGAAAATCCCGAACAGTTATACGACCTATTGACTACCAGAGTTTCCGCGGTGCTTAATTTATAAAAAAAATAAAACCGTCAAATCTTGACGGTTTTTTTTAAAAAATAAAACCCCTTAAAATTTTAAGGGGTTTTTTAGTAATTCTTAGACAGGATGAACGGGGGTTTTGGATGTGTAGATGTCAGTGTCTACTTTGTATTTCGCAGCCTGACGGTTTTTGAAGAAATTCAACGCAAGCTGCGGGAACAGCGCGTAAGTCAACACGTCTTCTTCT
>DATCKP010000101.1:0-2255 GCA_036562165.1 Clostridia bacterium | reverse complement strand
GGACGTTGCATAGTCTCTTGCCCGCGGGATGCTTTTCGCCCATAAGATAAGGCACAAGGGGATGCATTCCGGCGGTGGTAAACAAGACCGTCGGGTCGTTTTCGGGTATCAACGACGCTGAGCTTATGATCGCGTGGCCTTTTTCCTTAAAAAAGTCAAACCATAATTTTCTTAATTCGTTGCTCGTAAGCTTCTTCATATATGTAGTCTCCGTAATTAGATATTGTCTTTGTAAGCTTTAAAAGTCTTATTCAACGCGCTTTTCAACGTAGTAAACTTAAAGCCGCCCAACACGGCGTTAAGCTTGTCGTTGCTCGCGGTAAACTCTATACGCTCTTGTCCTAAACTGATATTAATAGCGTTGTTGGCAAGCTTTCTTAAAGTTTTCATAACATTATTAACGCTGACAAGCTCGTCCGCGGTTATATTATAATCCCCGGGCGGATAGTCGTGTATCAAAAAATTGTTAATTATTTTTAAATAATCTTCTATATATATAGCGGACAATATTATATCCTTTTCCGCCGCTAGATTTCTGCCTTCTACGGCTTGGACAATCAAAGAAGTTATTACGCTGTCGAGCGCGCCTTTGCCGAAAACTTCGAAGCTTCTTAACACATACGCCGAACTGTCCATCTTAGCCATATTTGTGATATTAAATTTCGCCAGCCCGTAAGAATCAAGCGGCATATAATCCGAAAGCGCCGATTCCTTAAAAGCGCGCAAGCCTTCGGCGGTCTTAAGCTCTCTAATGTTAGAAAATGTAATAATTTTCTTAACATTATAAGCTTTTGCCAAGGACTGTATGTTTTTAAACATTATAATGTTTAAAATTTCTATTTCCTTGTCAACTTCGTCGGGCCTGCCGTGGACTTCGGCAAAGTGCAGTATAGCGTCAAACTTTTTTTTCTTAAACACCGATATAAGATTTCTTATATTAGTTATATCGGCGGCGCTGTCAATTTCGGTTATCTTATGACGCTTTTCGTATTTGCGGACAAAACTTTTTGCCACAAAATTGTCGGCGCCCGTGATTAATAACTTCATATATGCCCTAAAAGGTTATTTAATTTTGTAGCTGTCCTTTAGTCCGACTATCTGGATAAACGCGTTTGTTTTTTCGTCCCAGCAATAATAAGCGGCTCTCATAAATTGATAAGGCTCTCTCGCTTTGGCGTCTTTTAAGGATATTTCAGCCAAAGCGTTGGGATATTCTATTTTAGAATTGGGATTGAGCCTTTCTAAGAAGTCTTTTTTAGAGTCGTCGTCCAGCAATAGATAATCATAATCTATCACTTTGCAAGGATAGTTTTGATGCGCGTCCACAAAGTGTATTACCCCGCTCGCCTTTAGACCGCTTGTGTCTTGGCCGCTTTTGCTCTCGGGGAAGTATACGCATTTTAATTCTATAGGCTCGCCGTTTTCGTCAAGCACGACATCGTCGCAGCGGATAATATACGCGCCTTTTAGCCTTACCATGCCGCCTTTTACCAACCTTTTGTATTTAGGCGGGGGATTGAGCTTGAAATCTTCTTTTTCTATATAAATTTCTCTAGAGAAAGGCACGTCTCTGGTTCCGCGTTCAGGATTGTCGGGATGGTTTTCAACTTTTAGGATTTCAGTCTTGCCTTCGGGATAGTTAGTAATGGTAACCTTCAAAGGCTCTTTTACCGCCATCGCTCTGTTGGCTTTTACGTTGAGCACGTCTCTTACGCAATGCTCAAGCAAAGCTACGTCCACTTCGGAATTCGCTTTTGAGACGCCTATAAGCTCGCAGAATTGTCTTATAGCTTCAGGCGGATAACCGCGTCTTCTCATTCCCGCTATGGTAGGCATTCTGGGGTCGTCCCAGCCGTCCACTACGCCTTCGTCCACAAGCTTTTTCAAATAACGCTTGGACATAATAGTGCGGGTCAGGTTGAGTCTAGCAAACTCGTATTGACGGGGTTGATGCTCGAACTCGCACTCTTTTACCACCCAGTCATATAAGGGTCTATGGTCTTCAAACTCAAGAGTGCAAATAGAATGCGTAATGCCTTCAATAGCGTCTTCTATAGGATGAGCGAAGTCATACATAGGATAAATGCACCACTTGTCGCCTTGTCTGTGGTGGCTGGTGTGCAAAATCCTATACAATACAGGGTCGCGCATATTGATATTGGGGCTTGCCATATCAATTTTCGCGCGCAAAGTCAAAGAGCCGTCGGGGTATTTGCCCTGACGCATTTCTTCAAATAGTCTTAAGTTTTCTTCTA
>DATCKP010000099.1:0-11870 GCA_036562165.1 Clostridia bacterium | reverse complement strand
TTGTCCAAAGCGTCGCTCGCGTTGGATATAAGCTCTCTTAAGAATATCTCTTTATGGGTGTAAATAGAATTGACCATAAGTTCAAGCAATCGTTTTGATTCGGCTTTGAACTCCTTTTTTTCCATTCTAATAAACCCTCCTATGTATTTTTCATAAAATATTTATATCAATTTTTAGGAGATGTCAAATAGTTGTTAATACCATACATCTGTAGTAAAAGCGTCTTTAATCAGCCTTATACAGTCGCCTATAATCTCCACGACGTCAAAACGCATAGGCTTATTAAATAGATTTTTTTGTTTTATGTAGGCAATCGCCGATTTGGCTATGGCTTGCCGTTTTTTGAAGCCTACCGCTTCGGAAGGAAAACCGAAATCAGCGTTTTTTCTGCTTTTTACTTCCGCAAAAACTAAAACGCCTTGATCCTCGGCGATAATGTCGATTTCGCCGTGGACGCATCTAAAATTGGTCTGAATTATCTTGTAACCTAAATTTTGGAGATAATTAACCGCTTTGGCTTCGCCGATTTTTCCTTTTTGGATATTTTGATTTTTCATTCTTTATTTTCTCTTCCAGCTACTTCCAAATGCGTCAAAAAGGTTTGTCTGTGAATAGGACAGCTTCCAAACTTTTTTAAAGCTTCTATGTGGTTGGGTGTCGCGTAACCTTTGCAGTTTTTGAAATCGTAATCAGGATAAATTTTGTCCATCTCCCGCATATAACGGTCTCTAGCGACTTTAGCCAAAATGCTCGCGGCGGCTATATTATAAGACAGCTCGTCGCCTTTGATTATGGATTCGCTTTTGCAGGGCAGATCTAGACCCATTACCGCGTCCACTAAAATAATGTCGGGCTTTATTTTGAGCCCTTTAGCCGCCTGTTCCATTCCTAATTTTGTGGCGTTGAGAATGTTGATTTTGTCTATTGTTTCGTGGTCGATAAAGACTATGTTATAAGCTATCGCGGTTTTTATGATGATTTCGTAAAGCTCTTCGCGTTTTTTCTCCGAAAGCTTTTTGCTGTCGTCTATGCCTTCTATATAAGGCTCTTTAGGCATAATAACGGCGGCGCAAGACACAGGGCCGGCTAAAGGCCCGCGGCCTGCTTCGTCTATGCCGCATATGTATTTTAGATTTGAATATTTTTTTTCGTAATCCAAAATTCTGTCTTTGCCCACTTTGTTTTAATCCTTTAAAGGCGGATTTTCAAGCGTAATATTGCCTAGTTTGCCCGATCTAAAATCGTCCAAAACCGCTTTGGCTCCCCTTTCCAAATCCGCTTCGCCGCCCTTTAACAAATAGCCCCTGGATTGCGAAATCGCAAGAAGCGGATCAGTAGATTCAACCGCGTCTCCGTAACGAGCGGTTATGTTTTCCCTAAATCTTTGGAGCATTTCGCCCAAAAACATTCTAGCCAATTCGACTATGTCCAATATGTCTTCCTTAATGCTTCCTATATACGCAAGGTGTCTTGCCAGCGTTTGATCGTCTAACTTAGGAGCCAAGATACCCGCCGTATCCAAAAGCTCTATATCGTTTAGCCTTACCCATTGTTTGCCGCGGGTAATGCCCGGCTTGTTGCCCGTTTTCGCCCTTGCCGCTCCGCATAAAGAGTTGATAATGGAAGACTTGCCCGTATTGGGAATGCCCGCCACCATCGCCTTAGGAATATAATTCACGCCTTTTTGCTTCCATTTTTGGATTTTAGGAGATGTCAGCTTTCTTAACTCGGGCAAAATTACTTTGGCGCCTCCGCTTTTTGTGGCGATTACGCTTACGGCTGACGCGTCTTGGCCGGTTAGGTATTGTATCCATTGCTTCGTAGCCACCGGGTCGGCTAAATCAGCTTTGTTAAGGACATACAAGACAGGCTTGCCAGCCATCTTGCTCAAAAAATGGCTGTTAATGCAAGCTTTCGGGGCGCGCGCGTCCAAAACATAGACAAGCGCGTCTATGATTTTTATGTTTTGCTCGGCTTCTCTTATAGCCTTGGTCATATGACCGGGAAACCATTGTATGATCATAGGCTATTCCTTTAGCAAGTCGGGACGCATTTTTTTTGTCAAAAGCCTGCTCTGTTCTTCTCTCCAAGCCTGAATCTGCTGGTGGTTGCCGCTCAATAAAACGTCCGGCACGCTGTGTCCCATAAACACTCTGGGACGGGTGTAATGGGGGTATTCCAAAAGATTGTTTTCAAAGCTTTCAAACTGGGCGGATTGATGGTTGCCCAACACTCCGGGGACTAGTCTTGCCACGCAGTCTATTATAACTTGGGCGGCAAGCTCTCCGCCGGTCAATACGTAATCGCCAATAGATATTTCTTGGTCGATATAATAATCTATAATCCTTTGATCCACGCCTTCGTAGTGACCGCAAAGCAATACCAAATGCTCTAATTTGGCAAGCTCTTTGGCAAGGCTTTGATTAAAGGTTTTGCCTTTGGGAGAAAGATATATTCTTAAAGCTTTATGCCCGGGGTCAGCCGCTTCCAGCGCGTCGTATATAGGCTGGGGCATCATTACCATTCCTTCCCCGCCGCCAAAAGAATAGTCGTCAACTTTTTGGTGACGGTCTTTGGAATAATCCCTTATGTTAAAAAACTCTATTTCTATGGCTTTTGCTTCTATCGCTCTTTTTAAGATGCTGTGCTTTAGAGAGTCGAACATTTCGGGGAAAAGCGTTAATACGCTAATCTTCATAAACGCTTACCTCGGCAAAAACATTCTTATTCAAAACAATTTTTTTGTTTTGAATATCGACCTGTCTAACCAGCTTTTTCAAAAAAGGAAATCTTACCGTTTTTTCGCCCTTTACCGTGTATACGTCGGCAGCCCCGAAACTGCTTACGTCTTCCACCTTGCCGATATATTCGTCGTCAGCGTAAACGTCGCAGCCCAAAATATCAATGATATAGTATTCGTTTTCGCCCAAAGGCGCGGCGTCTTCTCTATTGATATAGATATCTTTGCCGCGCAAAGTCTCCGCCTGCTCTATTGAATATACGCGGCTCAAATAAAGGTAAAGCATTCCTTCGCTTTCGCGCGCGGACAATACTTTATATTCCATGTCGTCTATATAAATAGTTTTTACTTTCAAAAGATTGTCGATATTGTCCGTGTAAGGCTTGACCTTGATTTCGCCTTTAATTCCGCGCGTTTTTAATACTGTGCCGATTAATATCTTGTCCATATCCCGTTCTCTTAAAAAACAAGCGGCAATACTTGCCGCCTATTTTGTTTTTTTAATTTTGCTCTGCCGAATCAGTCTTGTCAAGTATTTCTACCGTGTATTTTACGCCTTCTTCTTTCATTCCGACGGCGCGGACTATTGTTCTTATAGCCTTGACGATCTTGCCTTGTTTGCCTATGACTTTGCCCATATCGTCTTTGCTTAATTCTACTTTGATAGTCGAGCCGTCTTGGGTTACCTTAATTTCGTCGTGGTTGTCGGCAAGCCCTTTAATCAAATATTCGACTAGTTCTACCATTTATAAAGTTATTCTCCTTTTGATTTCTTAACGGCCTTGGTCTTAGGCGGCGCGGGTTTAGCGGGCTTTTCCATAGCGCCTGCTTTAATCAATATAGATTTTACCGTATCGGTCGGCTGCGCGCCTTTTTTGAGCCAATCCTTAGCCTTTTCTACGTCAACCTTGATTTCAGCAGGATCGGCGATAGGATTGTAATAACCGATATATTCGATCACCTTGCCGTCTCTAGGCGAACGAGAATCAGCTACTACTATTCTGTAAAAAGGCGATTTTTTTGCTCCCATTCTAGTTAATCTAATCTTAACTGCCATAAATACCAATTCTCCTTATGTATATTAAATTTTTATTTTTTATTTCTAAAAAGGCAAGCGCAATCTTCCGCCTTTGCCTTTTAGCTTGCGCATTAGTTCTTTGGTTTGCTCGTATTGTTTTAATAATTGGTTTACCTGTTGAATGGTCGTGCCGCTGCCCTTGGCTATGCGCTGTCTGCGCGACGACTTGATTATCGCGGGGTTAGCGCGCTCTTCGGGCGTCATAGATTGGATTATCGCCTTAAAAGATTTTATTAGGTTTTCGTCCAAATCGCTTTCTTTAATGTTAAGTTTGTTAGCCCCGGGCATCATGGATAATATTTGGGCAAGCCCGCCCATTTTGCTTATGCTGTCAAATTGAATCAAAAAGTCTTCCAAAGTAAAAGAGTTTTCGGCAAGACGGCGTTCCATTTGTTTGAGCTGTTTTTCGTCTACAGCCGCTTGAGCCTTTTCGATCAAGGTCAAAACGTCGCCCATGCCTAATATTCTGGACGCCATTCGATCGGGATAAAAAGGCTCGATATCGCCTATCTTTTCGCCTATGCCGCAAAACTTAATGGGCTTGCCTGTTACCGCGCGAACGGACAATGCCGCGCCGCCCCTTGTGTCGCCGTCTAATTTAGTCAAAATAACGCCCGTAATATCCAGCTTTTCGTTAAAGGACGACGCCACCGTTACGGCGTCTTGACCGGTCATAGCGTCTACCGTCAATAAAATCTCGCAAGGACGGACGGCCTTTTTTATATCTTCAAGCTCGCGCATTAATTCTTCGTTTATATGAAGTCTGCCAGCTGTGTCCAAAATCAAAACGTCGCAAGCGGTTTTGACCGCTTCTTTTACGGCGTTTTTCGCGATTTTTACGGGGTCGCTTACGCCTTGCTCAAAAAACTGGGCGTCAGCGTTTTTCGCGACAATTTCCAATTGCTTAATCGCCGCGGGGCGATACACGTCGCATGCGGCAAGCATTACCGTTCGGCCTTGCCTTTTTAAAAGATGGGCAAGTTTGCCGCACATTGTGGTCTTGCCCGCGCCCTGAAGCCCGCACATCATTATAACGGCGGGATTGCCGGTAAACTCAAGCCTTGCTACAGAGCCGCCCATAAGCTTGATAAGCTCTTCGTTGACTATTTTTATGACTTGTTGAGACGCGGTTAAGCTTTCTAAAATCTCTTGTCCTAAAGCCTTTTGCTTTACGTTATTTATAAAATCTTTTACTACGGCGAAGTTTACGTCGGCTTCCAAAAGCGCGACGCGTATTTCTCTTAACGCCGTGTTAATCTCAAGCTCGGTAAGCCTGCCTTTATGGACTATCTTAGAGAATATATGATTGAGTTTTTCGCTTAATCCTTCAAATAACGCCATATGTAATAACCTAAATTATATTTTGTCTAAGATACTGTCCAAAAAAGCGAGTAAATCTTTTTTGTCTATAGTATCTGACGAACTTATCTTTTGCTTGTATTGGGTCAATTCGTCTTTTAGTTCATAAAATTTTGAAGCAAGCTTGAGCTTGTCTTCATATTTTAGCAAAGATTTTTTCGCGCGGTTGAGATAATCTCTTACTCCTTGGCGGGTTATCCCCAATTGTTTGGATATTTCTCCAAGCGACATATCTTGGTTATAAAACAAATCCAATATGTCTTTGGTCTTTTGATTCAAAAGCCCGCCGTAAAAATCCGCTAAAAGCCCTATTTCCAAATCTTTCATTTTATCGCCTGTAAAGTATAATTACTTTACAACGAATAATATAACATTGGAAAACATCTTTGTCAACAAAAAAATATTGCCTAAAACTAAGCTTCTTAATCGCTTGGTTTTAAGCAATTTTTAAAAAGTTTTAGGGCGATATAATAATTTTGCTAAAGGCTAAAACATAGATTCAACAAATTCTTTGGCGTCGAATTCTACCAAGTCGTCTATGCCTTCGCCCACGCCTATAAACATAACGGGAAGCTCTAGTTTTTTCGCGATGGCAAGCACTACTCCGCCTTTTGCCGTTCCGTCTAGTTTTGTCAAGATTATTCCGTCTAAAGATACTGCTTCGTTGAATATATCAGCTTGAGAAATAGCGTTTTGACCGGTGGTCGCGTCCAAAACTAAAAACCTTAAGTGCGCCGCTTCTTCAAACTCGCGTTCGGATATTCTTACTATCTTTTTCAGTTCTTCCATAAGGTTTTTCTTATTATGCAGTCTGCCGGCGGTGTCCACAAGCAATATGTCCGCGCCCTTGGCTTTTGCGGACTGAATGGCGTCGTAAACTACCGCCGCGGGATCCGCCCCTTCGTTTTGGCGGACAATTTTTACTTTGGCTCTCTCCGCCCAAACGCTTAACTGATCTGCCGCGGCCGCCCTGAAAGTGTCCGCCGCCGCGATCATAACCTTACGGCCTTGGTTTGAGAAATACTTGGCAAGCTTGCCTATGGCGGTTGTCTTGCCCACGCCGTTTACTCCCACTATGGTAATTACAGCGGGAGCGGTAATCTCGGGAGCGGGCGTTTCTTCCAATATATCTATCATTATTTGCTTTAGGGCGTTTATCACGCCGTCTCGGTCTTTTATGCGGTTTTGCTCTATTTCGTCTCTTAATCTGTCCAAAATGTCCATGGCGGCTTCAGCGCCCATATCAGAGCTTAACAATACTGCTTCAAGCTCGTCGTAAAAATCGTCGTCTAAAACCTTGCCGCCAAAAAGCTGGCTAAGTTTATAGCCTATAGAGTCTCTAGTCTTTTTTAGGGCTTCCCAAATTTTTTTGAACAGATTCATAGCGACATTTACGCTCCTTCCACTTGGGCTACTTTTACGGCTTCTTCAAGCTTGACGCTTACCACCTTAGAAACGCCTTGCTCTTCCATTGTTACGCCATACATTCTGTCAGCGATTTCCATAGTGGATTTTTTATGGGTTATGACGATAAACTGCGTCTTTTGGCTGAACGTCTTTAAGAACCTAGCAAATCGTTCGGCGTTGGCGTCGTCCAGCGCGGCTTCTATTTCGTCCAGCACGCAAAACGGCATAGGCTTGAGTTTCAAAATCGCAAACAGTATCGCTATTGCCGTCAACGCTCTTTCGCCGCCCGACAGCAAAGATATGCTTTGGAGTTTTTTGCCCGGCGGTTCGGCTATGATTTCTATGCCCGCTTGCAAGGGGTCTTCGGCTTCTTCTAATATAAGTTTTGCGTTGCCGCCGTCAAAGAGCTGCCTAAAGACTTGAGAAAAGTTGATCTTAATCTGCTCAAAGGAATGGTTAAACCTTGTTATCATTTCGTTAACCATTTCTTTGATTACCTTTCTTATATCCGCTATAGATTTTTCAAGGTCTTCTTTTTGTTTGGCCTGCTCTTCCAAACGCTCTTTTAATACGCGGTATTCTTCGATAGCTTCTAGGTTGACGTGGCCTAGCCTGACTATCTCTCTTTTTATCCTGTTGGCTTCGGCTGCGCCCGATTGATAATCGTAATCCGGAAGCCTGAATTCCAAACAGCCTTGATAATCAAGGTTGTATTCTTCGGCTATTTTTTCGCTGTCAATTTGCAAACTTATGTCTATATCGTTGAGCCTTTTTTCGCATTCAAATCTTTTTTCTTTGAGCAAATTCAGCTCTTCTTGGACTTTTAATCTTGCTTCGTCTAGTTCTATGAGCTTTTTTTGGAAGCTCAACTTATAGTCGTCAAGACTTTGAAGCTTGGCTTCAATTTCTTTTAGACGCTCGTGGTCTTTAGGGTCAGCCGCGATTCCGCCTATCAAGGGCAGATCTGCGGTTTCTATCACGTCGTTGTTGGCTTTTATATTCTTTTTGCACTCGGCTATGCTTTCTTCTAAATATTTGATTCTTGAGGAAAGCCTGTTGATTTCGTTGTCGCAAGCGTTTTTCTGAGTGTTAAAAGCGGCAAGGTCTACTTTCGCGTTGGTTATCTTATTAAGCAAAGCTTCTCTTTGCGTCTTAAGCTCGTCCAAATACGATTGCTTTTGAGCGTATTGAGAGTCTTCTGCTTGCTTATTAGTCGAAAGATTTTTTTCTTGCTCGCTTAAGATCTTGATATTCTCGTTTATTCCTTCGATATCTACTTGAGCTTTTTGTATTTCTTGGCTGTAGAATAGTATCTCTCTTTTGTAGTTTTCTATTTGAGACAAGGCTTTTTTATACTGCTCTTTTTCGGCGGTAAGTTCCACGTCTCTAACGTGCAAATCTTGCTGGCATTTTTTGAGCTCTTGGTTTAAGCTCTCCAACGCCTGTTCTGCTGCGGTCTTTTGTTTCAGGGCTTGGGTAAGGCGTTGCTCGCAATCTTTCAAAAGCTGCGAAACTTTTTCCAGTTCGTTTTCGTAGCTTAAAAGGTTGGAAACTTCTCTTTTTTTGCTTCCGCCGGTAATAGCCCCGCCGTAAGCTATAATGTCTCCGTCTAAGGTTACAATCTTAAAGGCGTAGCCGCAGCTTTTTGCGATATTGACAGCCGTGTCCAAATCCTTGGCGATAACCGTTCTGCCAAGCAGCATGCGGATTATGCCGTCGTATCTGGGATTGTAATCAATAAGGTCGGCGGCGACGCCGTAACAGCCTTCGAAATTCTTAATCTTATCCAGCAAATGCTGTTCTAAATATCTAGGCTGAACCGCGGAAACGGGCAAGAAAGTAGCGCGGCCTAAATTATGCTGTTTTAGATAGTTAACCGCGTATTTTGCTCCCTGCTCGTCAGGCGTGATAATGTTTTGAGCGGCCGCGCCCAAAGCCATTTCTATGGCGGTTTCTAGATGGGGTTTTACCTTAATTACTCTGGCTACGACGTTTTCTATATGTTTGGCTAATACGGAATCGGTCTTTGCCGCGTTAAACAAAGACTTGACGCTGTAGCTGTAATTTCGCATATCTTCGGCGATATCGCTTAAGAGCTTGTGCTGGGTTTTGAGTTTGTGGTATTGAGCGGACAAAGAATCCGTGGAATTAGCCAAATCTTTGGTCTGTTTTAGTTGAGTATTATATTGATTAGTCAGGGCGTCAAGATTGGATTTTAGTTTTGAACGCTCTAACTCTAAGGTTTCTACGTTTTTAGCTAGTTTTATCGCCCTGATTTCGTCTTCGGTAAGCCTGCTTGTAAGATTTTGTATTCTGTTAGTATATTCGCCTATCTTTTCTTCTAAATTAGTCTTTCTTTGAGCAAGACTAGAAAGCTGGGATTTTATATCCGTAATTTTGTTTAGAGCTTCAAGCTCTTGCTTGTGAGCGATTTGAGCTTGGCTTTCCAGCTCGCTTATTACGCTCGAAATTTCTATGTATTTGGCGTTAAGGTCTTCTATTTGACTGCGTAAATTTTCTATGTCGTTGTTTAACTGATTGGATTTTTCAATATTTTCGTCTAAAGCTTTTTTGCTATCTTCTAGTTCGGCTTGGTCTTTTAATAGTTGCGCGGAAAGCTTTTCGTTTTGCTCTTTTAGATAATTAATCTTTTCTCTTATGAGCTTTTGTTCGCTTTCGGCGCGCTCTAATTTTAAAGACAAAGACAGCCTTTCGTCGTTGAGAGCTTTGATATCCGTATCTAATTTGCCGGAATGCTCCATAGCTTGAATATACGCGTCATAAGCTTGGTCGTATTCCTGCTGCTTTTTAGCTATTTCTTCGTTTACGGCGTCCAAAGCTTTTTGGGCTTGTCTTTTCTTTTCTTCGGCCGTTTCGTATAAAACTATGTAGTTATTTATATCTAATATTTTTTGGCGTTTTTTTAGCTCCAAATACTTTTGAGCTTTTTCGGATTGAGCCTTCAGGGGCTCTAAATTCCGCTCAAGCTCGCTCATTATAGCGATATGAGTAGCCAGTTTTTCTTCCGCTCTTTGCAGCTTGCGTTCGTTTTCTATCTTGATATTTTTATATTTGGCTATTCCGGCTGCTTCTTCAAAAATAATACGCCTGTCTTCAGGCTTGGCGCTTAAGATTTCGTCAATCCTTCCTTGTCCGATAATAGAATAGCTGCCCTTGCCTAAACCGGTATCATGCAAAAGCGCCATTATGTCTTTTAAGCGGCAAGGAGTCTTGTTTATGGCGTATTCGCTTTCGCCGTCTCTGTAAAGTTTGCGGGAAATGACGACTTCTTCGTAATCTATATCAAAAATGCGTTCGGAATTGTCAAAATATAACAAAACTTCGCAATAAGAAAGAGATTTTCTATTGGCGCTTCCGTTGAAAATAACGTCCTGCATATTAGAACCGCGCAAAGTCTTAGGCGATTGCTCGCCCAACGCCCAACGAATGCAATCAGCTACGTTGCTTTTGCCGCAGCCGTTGGGACCGACAATCGCGGTTACGCCGTCGCCAAATTCCAAAGTAAGTTTATCCGCAAAGGATTTAAAACCGTAAACTTCTAGTTTTTTGAAATACAAAGCCAGTTTCCCTTTTAACTAAACTTTAGTTATTTTAACATAAATACATATTGTTTGCAAAGCGATAAAAAAACGACTTTTGACGTTTTAGAGCCAATCTTAAAGCAATCCTAACTGCTCGCAGGCGGCTTTGGCGGCGATTTTTTCGGCTTGAGATTTGCTTTTTGCTATGGCTTTAGACAAGATTTTATCGTTAAATACAACTTCCACCAAAAACATCGGCTGACCATTATCTATTTGGGAATATCTAAAAATATCTTTTTTTTGAAGCAAAGTATGTTCCAAAAGCAGACCTACGTAATTATCAGTTTTGGCTTTTAACGCCTGACGCATATTGCCGCCCAGCGTTTTGTATATAAAATCCTTAGCCGCCTGAATTCCGCCGTCCAAAAAAATAGCGCCCACCACGGCTTCGTATAAATCGCACTTGGTCGCCTCTGATTTGTCCGGATTAGAACGAGTTTCGCCTACTCCGCACCTTAAAAAACCTATCAAACAGTTCTCGTCTATAGCTTTAGCCAAAGGAGTTTTGTTTACTATCAAAGCGCGTTTTTCGGATAACTCTTTTTCTTTCCAATTGGAATTTGCGTTTTGATACAAAAACTCGCTTACCACAAGGCTTAATACGCTGTCGCCCAAAAACTCAAGCATTTCGTTGCTTTGGACGCGGTGCTCGTTTGAATAGGACGAATGCGTGAACGCGGTAATTAACAGCTCTTTGTTCTTAAACTCGTATCCTATTAGTTTTTGTATTTTTTGTATGTCCATCAAATTAACTTTTCTATTCCGTTCTTGATTTTTTCTATAAGATTCATCTTAGCCATGGTTCTTGCCTGCAAGACCGCGGCTTT
This sequence comes from Clostridia bacterium, assembly GCA_036562165.1. Classification (GTDB taxonomy): domain Bacteria; phylum Bacillota; class Clostridia; order Christensenellales; family DUVY01; genus DUVY01. The sequence goes on along the minus strand of DATCKP010000099.1, from coordinate 857 downwards.
TATGGATTCGGCTTTGGAAGAGCCGTGAGTTTTTATGACAATCTTTTTGCAGCCCAAAAAGGGAGCTCCGCCCGCTTTATTGTAGTCCAATCTGTCTTTGAGTTTTTTAAAGGAAGGCTTCATAAGCGCCGCGCCTAATTTAGAAAGCGCTCTTTCGTTGATAGCCTGCTTGAGCGCGGAAAAAATTAAATTAACCGTTCCTTCAATCGATTTTAACAAAACGTTGCCCGCAAAACCGTCGGCCACTAAAACGTCGTATTCGCCGCTTAAGGCGTCTCTTGCTTCCATATTGCCTGCGAAGTTTACAGGGGCTTTTTTCAAAAGCTCGAACGCGGCTTTTGTTTGGGCGTTGCCTTTTTCGTCTTCCGTGCCTACCGAAACCAGCCCTACTTTAGGATTTTCTATATTATGCACGGCTTGCATATACGCCGAGCCCATAACGGCAAACTGGGCAAGATATTCGGGCTTGCAATCCATATTAGCGCCGCTGTCTATAAGCATAGCGTGTCCAAAGTTTAAGGTAGGCAAAACAGGAGCCAGCGCCGGTCTGTCCACGCCTTCAAGTCTTCCCACAATCAGCATAGCGCCGGTTAGATACGCCCCGGTGCTGCCCGCGGACACCATGGCGGAAACGTCCGCGTCTTCTCTTAGACGATACAGCCCTTTTACCAGCGAAGACTCTTTTTTTTCGCGGATAGCAAGCGTAGGCTGTTCGTCGTTAGCGATTACGTCTTGGGCATCCAAAATTTCAATACGGCTTAAATCAGCCTGATATTTTTCAAGCTCTTTAGAAATAACGTCTTGTTTGCCGGATAAAATCAATTTAATTTCGGGGTCGATATTTAACGCTTCGACAG
>DATCKP010000097.1:0-17205 GCA_036562165.1 Clostridia bacterium | reverse complement strand
CAAAAACAGCTGTTATTTAAATAACAGCTGTTTTTGATTATAGAAAAAATTAAAATAATAAAGCATTTTTCTTTTTTTTAAGGTTGTGTTATTATTTTATTGGCTATAACTAATTACTAGGAGTATTGTGATTTGAAACCGACCGTAGCTATAGTAGGCAAACCAAATACTGGAAAATCGACATTTTTTAATAGAATAAGCGGACGCCGTATTTCTATCGTGCATGACGTGCCCGGCGTTACAAGGGATAGGATTTTTTCGGAAGCCGAATGGGCGGGTCACAGCTTTAACCTTGTGGACACGGGCGGATTAGAACCCGCGTCCGACGATCAAATGCAGCGTCATATAAGAAAACAGGCGGAGCTTGCTATCGCCACGGCCGACGTTATTATTTTCTTTACGGACGTAAAACAGGGCATAACCTTATCCGACTACGAAATAGCCGATATGTTAAGAACGGTAGGAAAACCGGTAGTAGTCGCCGTAAACAAACTTGACACATATCAGCCCGAATTATTGTATGAGTTTTATAGCTTAGGCTATAAGGACGTTTACGGCATAAGCGCAGAGCAAGGCTTGGGAATAGGCGATCTTTTGGACAAAATAGTAAGCTTTTTCCCTAAGATAGAGACGGCTGACGACTATGACGATTACATTAAAATCGCGGTAGTCGGAAAACCTAATACCGGAAAATCTTCGCTTGTTAATAAGATATTAGGCGAAGAAAGAGTAATAGTCAGCGATATAGCCGGCACTACCCGAGATCCGATTGACACGCCTGTGACAATAAACGGCGAAAATTATGTAATAATAGACACAGCCGGATTAAGGCGTAAAAGGTCGGTAGACAGTTCTATTGAAGCTATAAGCGCTATCCAATCTATGAAGGCTATAGAAAGAGCAGACGTTGTCTTAATAATGATAGACAGCTCAGCCAAAACTGTCTCGGAGCAGGACGTCAGAATCGCCGGCTATGTTCATGAAAAAGGCAAACCTTCCGTTATAGTTATGAACAAATGGGATATCGTGGAAAAAGATACTCATACTATGAATCTATATAAAAAAGAGCTCGACGAAAAGCTCAAATTTATGAGCTATTATAAAGAAGTCTTTATATCAGCAAAAACCGGGCTTAGAATAAACAGATTGCTTGAGTTAGTAAAAGAAGTTTATCAAAACAGCAGGCGCAGAGTATCGACCGGTTTGCTTAATGAGATAATAAGCAACGCTGTAGCTACGACGCCGCCGCCTACAAACGCGGGCAGACAGCTTAAGATTTATTACGCTACGCAAACCAGAACGGCTCCCCCGACGTTTGTTTTGTTTGTAAACGATTATAAGTTAGTTCACTTTTCTTACGAAAGATATCTAGAGAACTGTTTGAGAAGCGCATTGGATTTTTCCGGCACGCCGATTTCTTTGCAATACAAAAATAAAACCAAAGGTGATTAATATGTCAGCTGGTATGGAATTATTTTTAAAAATAGCGCTTTTAGTCGTATTTTCTTACTTGCTGGGCGGTATTCATTTCGCGTCTATAATTTCTAAATTAAAAGGCGTGGATATCAAAACTTTAGGAAGCGGCAATCCCGGAACGATGAATATGCTTAGAAATTTCGGGGTCAAAACAGCCGCTATTACTTTGATCTTAGACGCTTTAAAAGGCGCTATACCGGCGTTGGCGGGATATTTTTTGCTTCATAACAACGAAATTTTGACAGGAGCGATTCCTTCAGCGCCTCAATGGCTTGGTTATTATTTTTCAGGCGGAACCAAAGCCGGCGTGTATATTGGCGGAATAAGCGTTATAATCGGGCATATGTTTCCCGTTTTTAAACGGTTTAAAGGCGGAAAAGGCGTGGCTAGCAGCGTAGGCGTCTTTTTGGTGGCTAACCCTATAGCCGCTGTTATTTCGTTTGCCATAGCTTTTGCTTACCTTTGCATAGGCAAATACGGCTCGGTAGCGTCTTTTATATTTTTGTTTGGCGTAAGCGTAGCTGAAATTGTTTTAGCTATAGTTTTTAAAGATAGTATCTTAGTTCTTATTTTGATTGCAAGCATATTGGCGTTGATAATATTTGCTCACAGGTCTAATATAGTAAGATTGTTTAACGGCACAGAAAGCGATATTAACATAAGGCGTCAAATCCAAAAGAAAAAAGAAGGAAAATTATTAGATTAATTATGGGGGGATATATATGAAAAAAACAGCGTTAATTACGGGAGCAAGCAGCGGAATAGGTTTCGAGTTTGCGCGTATTTTCGCAAAAGACGGGTATAATTTGGTTTTAGTCGCAAGAAGCCAAGATAAACTTTTAAGTTTAAAACAAGAGTTTGAACAATACGGTTCTGACGTTTTTATTATTGTAAAAGATTTATCTAATCCAAATGCCGCTCAAGAAGTTTATAACGAAACCCAAAAAGAAGGCATATTTATAGACGTTTTGGTCAACAACGCCGGAGTGGGCGATTTTGGAAAGTTTGCCGAATCTGATATTTCCAAAGTCGATACAATGATTGAGCTTAATATAGGAGCATTAACTAAATTAACAAGATTATATCTTCCCCATATGATAGCCAAAAAAAGCGGCAAAATACTAAACGTAGGCTCTCTTGGCAGTTTTCAACCCGGGCCTTTGATGGCGGTTTATTACGCTTCCAAAGCGTATGTTTTGTCGTTTTCCGAAGCTATATCACGTGAACTGAAAGGAACGGGCGTTACCGTTACCGCTTTATGTCCCGGCCCTACGCGAACTAATTTCCAACAAGCCGCTAATTTAGGAATGTCGGGATTGTTTGTGAATTTGCAAGTGGCTGACGCTAGAAAGGTAGCCGAATTTGGTTACAAAAAGATGAATCAAGGCAAAGTTATCGCTGTGCCTGGATTCTTTAACAAAATCGCGGCTGTTGGAGTTAAGCTGCTTCCTAGAAGAGCGGTAAGAAATATAGTATATAACATTCAAAAGCAAAGAGACAAATAACCCTTTCAAAATTGGGATTGACTTTAAAGTCCTATTTGTAATAATATAGTATTATGAATAATACAGGAAAAAAGATATCTCCTTCATTGGAAGATTATTTGGAAGCTATTTATAATTTAAGAAGGCTTAATTCCAGCGTAAGAGTTACGGATATCGCCATCGAGTTAGGCATCGCAAAACCAAGCGTAAACAACGCTATTAACTTGTTGAAAGAAAAAGGTTTTGTAAACCAAGAAAGGTATGGATTGGTAGAATTAACCGAAGCCGGCGAAAAACGCGCCGAATATATTTTATCAAAGCATACCACTATAAAAGCGTTTTTGATGAAGGTTTTGGGTGTCGACGAAGTAACGGCCGAAGTGGAAGCCTGCAAAATCGAACATGTAATAAGCGACGATACGGTAGCAAGAATGAAGTTGCTAGTCAATAAGATCGAAGAAGATAAGTTTTGACGTAAAATGACCTTCTTTAAAAAAGAAGGTTGTTTTTTTGATATTTAAAAAAAGTATAATAATAAAGTATAATAATTAATTATATTATTTTTACGCTAGACTGTTATATTATTTTTTGTTAAAATACTGCTAAAGAGGTATTCTGTATGTCGTCTAAGTTTAAATCCCCGCAAGCGGACAAGTTGTTTGAAGCTATTTTGTCGTTGCAAACGCTCGACGAATGCTACGATTTTTTTGAAGATTTGTGCACTGTAGCAGAAATGCGTGCTATGATACAAAGATTTGAAATAGCGCTTATGTTAGATGAAGGCTTAATTTATACCGAAATTACCAAGAGAACAGGCGCAAGCGCAGCTACCATAAGCCGCGTTCATAAATGTTTAAATTACGGGGAAAATGGTTACAAAAGAGCTATAGAAAGACTTAAAGGCAAAAAGTAACTGTGGATTGGTCAATATTAAATCAAGAGCAAAGAGAAGCTGCGCAATGCGTAAAAGGCGCGGTTTTAGTTACTGCTGGAGCAGGAAGCGGCAAAACAAGACTTTTAACTTATCGTATTCTTAACATAATCGAACAGGGCGTAAGTCCCTATAATATTTTAGCCATAACTTTCACCAACAAAGCTGCAAACGAAATGAAGAGCAGGTTAAGTCAGTTAGTGCCCGACATCAAATATATGTGGGTAATGACTTTCCACGCTCTCTGCACCCGTATTTTAAGAGAAAATATAGATAAGCTTGAAGGCTATAACCGCAATTTTTCTATATATGACGATAACGACCAAACAAGAGTAATAAAAAGCATATTAAACGAAAAGAATTTAGACCCCGAACGTTATCTTAAAACAATTCAATACCTTATATCCGAATCAAAAAATAACGGTCTTACTTTGGAAGAATTCGCCAAGGAATATTGCGATATAGCTAATTTTGAAATAATTTACGATGTTTATCAAGCTTATGAAAAGCAAATGAAAGCCAGCAACGCGCTGGACTTTGACGATCTGTTAATTAAGACTAAAGTTTTGCTTGAAACTAACCCTGACGTATTAGAACATTATTCCAAAAGATTTGAATACATAAGCGTCGACGAGTTCCAAGACACTAATAAAATTCAGTATCAAATAGTCAAGTTATTGGCGTCTTATCATAAGAATATATTTATCGTGGGCGACGAAGACCAAAGCATTTACGGCTGGCGCGGCGCTAATATAAATAATATAAAGGATTTTATAAGAGATTTTGACGCCAAGATATTCAAACTTGAGCAAAACTATCGTTCGACTAAAAAAATATTGGAAGCAGCCAATCGTTTGATTTCGTATAATACTGGCAGAATACCTAAAAAACTTTGGACGACTAACGAAGACGGCGTAAAAATCGAAAGATACACCGCTTTTAACGAAAGCGAAGAAAGCGAATATGTAGCAAGCACCATAAGAAGTTTGGTGGATTACGGTGGATATAAATATAGCGATATAGCCGTTTTGGTAAGGCTTAACGCTTTGACCCAAAACTTTGAAGAAAAATTTTTAAATTATAATATTCCTTACGATGTTTTCGGAACAATTAAATTTTATAACCGAAAAGAAATAAAGGACATAATAGCTTATTTGACTATAATCGCCAATCCAAACGACGATAACGCTGTGTTGCGAGTAATTAATTTTCCCAAAAGGGGAATAGGCGACAAAACGATAGGGCAATTTAAGAACTATTGTCTAGTCCAAAACATCAGTATGCGGAACGCGTTATTAAACTTGGACAGCCAAGATTTGCCAGATTCGCTTGCGGCGAAATTAAGGCCTTTTGCTAACGTGGTGAAAGATATAGTAGAGTATTATGAAAAAAACGGCTTGCAAAAGACCGCGGAATATATAGTTGAACGCGCCGGCATATGGGACGTATACAGCCAAGACACCGAAGAAAACTTTAACAAAAGACTCAATATAAACCAGTTATTAAACTCTATAGCAAAATACGTAGTAGAGAATCAAACGGACGATATAAACGATTACTTGACATCGATTAGTTTAGAATCCGATATCGATACCTACGAAGAACAGTCCAATAAAGTTATTTTGGCTACAGTGCATTCGGTTAAGGGACTTGAGTTTAACACGGTATTCATAACAGGGCTTGAAGAAGGCATTTTCCCTGTTTTAAGATCAAGCGGTTATAACGACGTCGCAGAAGAAAGACGCCTTATGTATGTCGCGATAACTAGAGCGCGAAAAAGGCTGTATGTTACTAACTGCCGTATGAGATATTTATACGGCAAAATAGAAAATCGTCTTCAATCGCGTTTTTTAGACGAGATGTTTGAAGACCCCAACGCCGCAAAACGCAATAGTTATTTGTCGTACATGGCGTCTGAAATTAATCGAAAAAAACCGTCCGCCGTCGGAGTGTACAATTACGCTAGCAATTCTAGCTATTCGACGACTACAAGTTTTACGCCAGCTGCCTCCAGACAGCCTTCCAAAGTTCAAACTCATAATTTTGACGAAAGACTGACCGTTCCCGGCGTAAAGGTTAAGCATAAAGCGTATGGGCAAGGCGTTATTTTAAGCGTAAGCGGAGAAGGCAATAATACGATAGCAAAAATCGATTTTGACAGCGTTGGCGTTAAAAATCTTATTTTAGAGATCGCGCCTTTGGAGGTCGTAAATGAGTGACCGCATGAGAGAATTGGTTGATTTGCTCAACCTTTATGCGTATCATTACTACGTTTTAGACGACCCTATTGTAAGCGATAAAGAATACGACCAGCTTTATGACGAGTTAGTCGCTTTAGAAAAGCAAACGGGTATCGTTTTGCAAGACTCTCCCACGCGTCGAATAGGCGGAGAGCCTGTAGCTAAATTTGGAACGCATAAACATATAGCAAAATTATATTCTCTCGACAAGGTGCAGTCCAAGGAAGAGCTAGAAAATTGGTATCACAGGCTTGTAAGACTGCTTGGCGGGATAAATCCTGTTTTGACCGTAGAACATAAACTTGACGGTTTGACTTTGTGTTTAACATATAATAACGGATATTTCGCAGGCGCTGCTACGCGCGGAAACGGCGAAATAGGCGAAAACGTCACCGAGCAAGTAAAGACAATTAAGAGTTTTCCTTTAAAAATAGATTATGACGGCTTAATAGAAGTTCAAGGCGAAGGCATAATGCGGATTTCGGTATTTAACGAGTATAACAAAACGGCCGCCGAAGTCTTAAAAAATCCTAGAAACGCCGCCGCGGGCGCTATAAGAAATCTTGACCCTAAGGTTACTGCTAAACGCAATTTGGATATTTATTTTTATAACGTAAATTATATCGAAGGCGGCGGGATAAACTCTCAAATTGAAATGATGGAGTTTTTAAAGAAAAACCGCTTTAGAACTTCAGAATACTATGTGTGTCATAATTTAGAAGAATTAATGGACGCAATAGACAAGGTCGATCGCGCCTCTTTAGATTATGTTATAGACGGAATAGTAATAAAAGTAAACGACCTTGCATTAAGAGAAAAACTAGGCTATACTGATAAATTTCCTAGATGGGCTGTTGCGTATAAATTTGAAGCGGAAGAGACCACAACCATAGTAAAAGACGTAGTTTGGCAAGTCGGAAGAACGGGCAAATTAACCCCGCTTGCGCTGCTAGAGCCTGTCGAGCTTGCGGGCGCGACCGTTTCAAGAGCGACGCTTAATAACGCTGGAGACATAGAAAGAAAGAGCGTTAAGATAGGCTCAAGAGTGTTTATAAGACGAAGCAACGACGTCATACCTGAAATTACGGGGCTTGCTCAGGCTCATAACGACGATAAAGAAATAGAAATCCCTAAACTTTGTCCCTCTTGCGGTCAAAAAATTGAAGAAATCGGAGCGAACAGTTTTTGCGTGAATTTTGAGTGCCCGGCTCAAATAAAGGGACGCTTAGAGCATTTCGCTTCAAAAGATTGTATGGATATTGACGGTTTAAGCGAAAAAACGGTAGAGCAGTTATATGAAAAACTAAAGGTAACTTCGCCTATAGATTTATACCGTTTGACAAAAGAGCAATTATTGACTTTGGAAGGCTTTAAGGACAAAAAAGCCGATAACTTGATCAACGCTATTAATAACAGCAAGGGCAAAGACCTTGCGTCATTTATACACGCTTTGTGTATTCCTAACGTTGGCAAAAAAACTGCTAAGGATCTTGCTCAAGAGTTTAGGTCTTTAGAAGCTTTAATGAACGCCGATTTTGAGCGTCTAAGCGCGATTGACTCCATAGGCGAAGTAATAGCAGGCGGCATTATTGAGTATTTTAAAAAGCACAAAGATTACGCTCTTGAACTTGAAAAAATAATAAAGCCTAAATATGATACTCCAAACGTTTCAAACAGCGCTATCGCGGGCAAAAAGTTTGTAATAACGGGAACTTTGCAAAACTACAAGCGGTCTCAAGCTCATAAGCTTATAGAAGAGCGCGGCGGCATAGTTTCGGAGAACGTAACAAAAGATACAGATTACTTGGTGGTAGGCGAAGACGCCGGCAGCAAACTACAAAAAGCCCAAAAATTAGGCGTAAAAATAATAAGCGAGCAAGAATTTGTCTCAATGCTTAATGATTGATACAACAGAACGCTTGTGATATAATAATGAGTAATATTTTTCGGCATATTTTTACTTTAAAAAGGCGATAAAAAATGAAAAGCATGACCGGTTACGGCAAATACAGCCTTAAAAACGATTACGGCGAGTTGACCGTCGAGATAAAATCTGTCAACAACAGATTTTTGGAAATAAATACCCATGTGCCTAAAAGCATGGTTTTAAACGAAGATCAAATAAGAAAATGCATTCAAAATTATATAAAAAGGGGAACGGTAGACGTGTTTTTTACGTTTGCTCTTAACGCTGACGTTCCCAAGCCTGTCGAACTAGATTTATCGGCCGTTACGGCGTATTTATCTTGCGCAAAAACTTTGACCGAGCAATTTAATATTCCCGACGATTTTACTACTTCTACGATTTTAAAATTTCCCGACGTCTTAAAAGTCAATACAAATCAAGATATTTGGGGAGACATAGTCATAGATTGTTTGACTAATTGCCTTGCAGAGCACGATAAAATGCGTCGTATCGAAGGGCAAAGTATTCAAGATGATTTGAATAAGCTGTTAGGCAATTTGCAATCGCTTCTGGATATGGTCTCAAAAAGAGCTCCGCAAATTGTCGAAGAATATAGAGAGAAGTTAAAAGCCCGCATTCAAGAATTATTAAACGACTACGCTATAGACGAAGCAAGGCTTCTTAACGAAGTGGCGTTTTTTGCGGACAAAGCGGATATAAACGAAGAAATAAGCCGAATGACTTCACACATAAACCAATTCGCAAACGAAATAGCAAGCGAAGAATGTTCCGGAAAAAAACTTGACTTTATCGCGCAAGAGATGACGCGCGAAGTCAATACGATGTGCAGTAAATGCAACGATATCCAAACTTCCAAACTCTTAATAGAAATGAAAACCGAGATTGAAAAAATAAAAGAGCAAATTCGCAACGTGGAGTAATTAAATGTCTCAGGGCTTGTTGATAGTATTGTCCGGGCCTAGCGGAGTAGGCAAGGGCACGGTTAATAAAAGAGTTAGAGAATTATTGCCTAATCTAAAAAAATCTGTTTCGGTTACCACGCGACCTCGCAGACCCGGCGAGATAGACGGAGTGCATTATCATTTTATAACCAAAGAACAGTTTGACGATCTTGTTCAAAACGACGGGCTTTTGGAATACGCTCAAGTTTATCAGAATTTTTACGGCACGCCCAAAAAGCCTGTTTTAGAAGCCTTGGAAAAAGGCGAAGATATGATTTTTGAATTAGATATACAGGGGGCAAGATTAATAAAAAAAGCTTATTCAGACTGCGTAAGAATTTTTATTTCTCCGCCTTCAATAGAAGAATTGGCTAACAGGCTCAATCTTAGGGGCACAGAAACCGAAGAAGTAAAAGCCTTGAGATTATCCGAGACCAAAAAAGAGCTTGAGGAAGCCAAATATTATGATTACATAGTCGTAAACAACGATATCGACGAAGCCGCAAAAAAAATTGTTGAAATTATTTCCGCCGAAAAAGCAAAAACTTCTAGAAATATAGATAAAATAGACGAATTACTCAAAGGAGGTAGCATAACATGATGACCCAACCGCCCATTGATAAATTGATAGAAATGGTTGACAGCAAATACGCTTTGTGCTGTTTGGTCTCTAAAAGAGCTCGTCAGCTTGTAGATAAAAAACCCGAACTTTTGGAAGAATCCAATATGAAGCCTATTTCTTACGCTTCTCAAGAAGTTTACGAGGGTAAAATTCACGCATCTAAAGAATAATGGACAGCTTAAAAGATAAAACAATAGTCATAGGAATAAGCGGCGGCATAGCCGCGTATAAAATCTGCTCGCTTGTTAGCAGTTTGCAAAAGCAGGGCGCGGACGTTCATGTCATTATGACTGAGCACGCCCGGCATTTTGTTACGCCTTTGACATTGCAAACTTTATCAAAAAACAAGGTTATTATAGATATGTTTGACACTAATTTTGAGCCCAGCGTCAAACATATCTCTTTAGCTAAAAAAGCCGACATTTTGGTTATCGCGCCGGCTACAGCTAACGTTATTGCTAAGATAGCTCATGGAATCGCAGACGATTTTTTGACCACTAATATTTTGGCTACAAAGTCTCCTAAATTAATTTGCCCGGCGATGAACACCGAAATGCTTAATAATCCTATAACCCAAGAAAACATAAAAAAGCTTCAAAGCCTAGGCTGTCATATTTTATACGGCGAAGAAGGAATGCTCGCCTGCGGAGACGTCGGCTCTGGCAGAATGGCGGAGCCCGAAGTCATAGAGCAAAATATAAAATATATACTAAATAAAAAGAAAGACTTAGCTGGAAAAACGGTTTTAATTACTGCGGGTGCGACAAGAGAAGACATCGACGGGGTTAGATGCATAACTAATTATTCCAGCGGCAAAATGGGCGCGGCTTTGGCTCAAGAGGCTGTAAGCCGCGGCGCTAAGGTTATTTTTATTCACGGCAGCGTAAGCGTTCCTTTAAGTTTTAACGCTGAAAAAATAAATGTCGTTTCTACGCAAGATATGTATGACGCGGTAATGAAAAATTATAGAGCGGCGGATATTATAATAATGTCAGCAGCCCCTTGCGATTACCGCGTAAAAAACAAATTTGACCAAAAAATCAAGTCTGATAAAATTGCGTTAGAGCTTGAAAAAAATGTAGATATCGCCCAAGAGCTAGGCAAAATAAAGGGCGATAGAATATTAGTTATTTTCGCGGCGGAAACTCAAGAAACAATAGCAAACGCCCAAGCAAAACTTATTAAGAAAAACGCCGATATGGCGGTAGCCAATAACGTAAAAACACAAGGCGCGGGCTTTGGTACTGATACCAATATAGCTTCTTTGGTTTTTAAGGACAAAGTCGTTAATTTAGAAAAAATGCTTAAGACCGAACTCGCCGCTGTTATTTTTGACAATATCTTGCTTTTGGAGAAATCTTAATCTATGATAGCCGAGGTTATCGTAGATATAAATCATTCCAACGTCGATAAAGTTTTTGAGTATCTTAACCCTGAAAACATTCCAATAGGCAGCAGAGTTTACATTCCTTTTGGCAGCAGATATATAGAAGGTTACATAATAGGTCAAAAACAAAATCCCGAATACGATTTTTCCAAGCTGAAAAAAATTATTAAGCCTTTAGACGAAATTCCAGTCATAAGCGGCGAAATGTTGTCGCTTATGAACTATATGACCAAACGTTATAACGTAAAAAAGGTAGACGCTTTAAGGCTTTTTATTCCCGCTCAGCTGCGAGGCGGAAGGATCAAGGCTTTGACTAAAAATTTTGTCAGAGTAAAAAGCGGATTGACTCAAAGCGATATATTTGATTTAATAAATCCCAAAGCCAAAAACCAAGTAGAATTAATCGAATTTTTATTGTCTTGCGAAGAAGACGTAGAGACTTCTTACATAAACAGCCATTTTTCCGCTTCGGCTTTAAGGGCTTTAGAGCAAAAAGGTTTGGTAGAGATTTTCGCTAAAGAAGTAAAAAGAAAGCCTTACAAGGACGTAATAGCCCAAAAAGAATTATTTTCTTTAACTTTAGAGCAGCAAAACGCTTACAAAACAATTTCTTCTGGTCAAGACCAAACGTTTTTGTTACACGGCGTAACGGGCAGCGGCAAGACCGAGATTTATATACGCTGTATTAACGATTGCATTCGAAATAACAAAACGGCTATTTTGCTTGTTCCTGAAATCTCATTGACGCCCCAAGTATTTTCTTTGTTCAAAAGCAGGTTTGGCGAAAACGTAGCGATTTTGCACAGCGGTTTGTCTGCCGGCGAGCGTTACGACGAATGGCGCAGAATTCTAGAAGGCGAAGCGTCAATAGTGATAGGAGCAAGATCCGCTATATTCGCCCCTTTAAAAAATTTGGGAATAATTATAATTGACGAAGAGCACGATTCAAGCTACATATCCGAAAGCAATCCAAGATATTTTACGCACGAGATCGCCGAGTTTAGAAGAAGTTATAACAAAGCAAAACTAGTTTTGGGAAGCGCGACGCCTTCTATAGAAAGTTATTATAAAGCGGAATGCCGTAATATCCATTTGATTGAAATGCCCAATAGAATCAATAAAAAGCCTTTGCCTAAAATAAAAATAGTGGATATGACTCAAGAGATAAGGCGGGGCAATAACGGCATTTTTTCGTTAGAATTAATCGAAAAAATGAAACAAGTCTTAAACGAAGGCGATCAGATAATTTTATTTTTAAACCGCAGGGGATATGCGTCGTATCAAATGTGCCGTTCTTGCGGTTACGTGGTAAAATGCCCTGACTGCGACGTTTCTATGGTTTATCATAAAGACGAAAACGTCTTAAAATGCCATTACTGCTCAAAAAGAATGCCCGTATTAAAGGTTTGCTCTCAATGCGGAAGCGAGCATATAAAACAGGGCTTATACGGCACTCAAAGGGTAACGGAAGAGCTTAAAAAACTGTTTCCTAACGTAAGCGTTTTGAGAATGGACAACGACACGACCCAAACAAAAGACGCGCATTTAAAAATCTTAAAAGATTTTTCCGAACATAAAGCCCAAATACTTTTAGGCACTCAAATGGTCACTAAGGGCCATGATTTTTCGGATGTTACTTTGGTAGGAATTTTAGACGCGGATCTTAGTTTATATTTTTCGGACTTTCGCAGCACAGAAAGAACTTTTCAATTAATCACGCAAGTTGCTGGAAGAGCGGGCCGCGATCAAAAAGAAGGTTTGGTCATATTGCAGACTTATTCGCCTAGGCATTACGTTTATAGATTCGCTCAAGATTATGATTATTTGGGCTTTTATCAAAAGGAAGTCAATATTAGAAAGGTTACCAAGTATCCGCCTTTTTCAACGATAATAAGAATTTTAGCTTGTTCTGAAGTCGAAGAACGCGCGATAGAAGTTCTAAAAAATATTTACGACGAAATTAAGCCTTTGGCGGAAAGTTATAGAGACGATTTTTTGTATTTAAAGGCTATGAAATCGCCTATAAAGCGTATTAAGAAAAAATACCGGGTTCAGATATTAATGCGGTTGACAGCAAACGGTGTTGACAATCATTTGGCTGAAATCTATAATATAATAAATAAAAATAACGACAAAAAGGATGTAATAGTCTATTCGGAGATAAATCCCCAAGACTTAAGTTAATTGATATGGCGTTAAGAGAAATAGTTAAAATCGGCGACGAAGTATTAAGATTAAGAGCAAAAGAAGTTACCGAATTTGATCAAAGTTTAGCTCAATTAATAGACGATATGGCCGAGACTATGTATCACAACCAAGGCGTAGGTTTAGCCGCGCCCCAAGTAAGTATTTTAAAACGCGTTGTGGTAATAGACGTAGGCGTCGGACTTATAGAATTAGTCAACCCTAAAATCACCAAAACTGGCCCGCTTGTGCCTTGCGAGGAAGGATGTTTGAGCATTCCCGGCAAACGCGGCAAGGTAATGCGTCCGCAATATTTGACAGTCGAAGGTTTTGACAGACACGGCAATAAAGTAAAATACGACGCAGAAGGTTATTTCGCTCAAGCTGTCGCGCACGAGCTTGATCATTTGGACGGAGTTTTGTATATCGATAAAGTAATCGAAGGAACTTTGCATTCAATAGATCCCGAAGATTAGTCTAGGAGCGTTTTTTATGAACGTTATATTTATGGGCACGCCCCAGTTTGCCGTTTTGCCTTTGGAAAGATTAATAAATTCTCATCATAAAGTTATTGCCGTCGTATCTCAACCGGACAGGCCAAAAGGCAGAGGATACAAAATGGTATCTCCGCCTGTTGTAGAGTTTGCTAGACAGCATAATATATCGGTATATCAATTTAATAACATTAATAAAGAAAGCCAAACTTTAATAAATCTCAAGCCTGATATTATGGTCACGGCGGCTTACGGTCAAATTTTATCCAAAGATATTTTAAATATCGCTCCTTATGGAATAATAAATATACATGCATCACTCCTTCCTAAATATAGAGGACCCGCTCCTATACAATGGGCTATAATAAAAGGCGAAACCAAAACAGGCGTAACTATTATGCAGACTGCTCAAGGCTTGGATACGGGCGATATAATTTTGTCTAAAGAGATAGATATCGACCCGGAAGACAACGCGGTTACGCTGACCGAAAAATTGAGCGCTTTGGGCGCGGAAGCGTTGATCGAAGCGTTGGATTTGATAGAAAAAGGCGAAGCAAAATTTACTCCGCAAGACAACGACCAAGCGTCGTATTATCCTATGCTCAAAAAAGAGACAGGAAAAATTGATTGGACTAAAAGCGCCGAAGAGATAGACAGATTAGTCCGCGGAGTATACGGCTGGCCGGGGGCTTACAGCTCGTTGTGGGGAGAAAAATATAAGATTATAAAAACTAGAGTCAATCCGAAGGAATTTCCTTTAAAGCCCGGCACTATTGCCAATATAAGCGACGTTATAACCGTAATGTGCGGCAAAAACTCGTTGGATATTTTGACTATTCAAGCTCCGGGCGGCAAAGCTATGAGCGTGTCCGATTATTTAAGGGGACACAAAAGATACGTGGGCGAAAGGTTTGAATGATTTTTAGATGCTATCAAATTTTATATAAAATTTTCGCAAAATCTGCTTATGTCAATTTAGCTCTAAACGAAGGGCTTAAATACGTAAACGAAAAAGACAAAAAGGCAATAACGCGAATTGTTTACGGCGTTATTGAAAAAAATCTTTTCTTAGAATATGTAATCAAACAGCTTACTAAGAAATATCCGCACATTAGCGACGCGGTTATTTTAAAAATCGGCATTTATCAGATTTATTTTATGAACGAGCCTGAATACGCCGTCGTAAACAACACGGTAGAGCTCGCCAAAAAACTTAAACGCAGCCCTTCTTTCATAAACGCAATATTAAGAAGATGCAAAGATATCAAACTTCCCCAAGACGAATACGAAAGGAAATCGTTAGAATATAACGTTCCCGTATGGGCGATAAAAGAAGTCGAAAACGACTTTGGTCGAGATATAGCAGATTTGTTTTTTTCTCATCCCAAAGAGCTTTTAACCCATATAAGACATAATCCTAAGAAAATATCTAAAGAAAATTTTGAAAAATATTTAGATTTCGGGATAGATAAGAAGACAGAATATGGGTATTATGTCTGTCATAATACTCTAAAGAAGCTGAACAGTATAGATAATTCTTTGTTTACCGTTCAAAGCTTAGGCTCTATGGCGGTATGCATGGCCGCCGGAGTTAAAGACGGCGATAAGGTTTTGGACGTATGCGCCGCCCCGGGCGGCAAAAGCGTGTTTTTAAGGCAGCTAGCCGATATTTCGCTTATCGCTTGCGATTTGCATCCGCACAGGATCGATTTGATAAACGCTTATAAAGCTAGAATGAACGAAAACGACATAACTGTTATTCAAAACGACGCGACAGTTTTTAGACCCGAATGGGAAAAAAGGTTTGATTTGGTGCTTTGCGACGTTCCTTGCAGCGGTCTTGGGGTTATAGGCTCTAGAGCGGATATCTTCGAGCATAAAACTCAAGAAAATATAGAAGATCTAACAAAACTTCAATATCAAATTATTGCTGCGTCTTCCAAATACGTAAAAGAAGGCGGGCATTTGGTTTATTCCACCTGCACGATATTAAAAAAAGAGAATCAAAATATTGTTGACAGATTTTTAATCGAAAATCCTGATTTCGAAGCAGTTCCTATAAATATTGACGTAAATTATATTAAAATAGGCAATTATGCCCAATTAATACCGCATATTTCTAACACGGACGGGTTTTTTATCGCAAAGGTAAGACGCAAATGAAACCGCTATTAATGGATTACAGCATAGAAGAGCTTAATAATATATTTAAAGATCAGCCAAAATTTAGAGCGAAACAGATTTTTAGATGGCTTCATAACGACGCGGATTTCGCGGATATGACTGACGTTCCGCAAAGCTTTAGAGAATATTTAACGCAAAATTTCTCCGCAAAACCTTTAAAAATAATTAAAATTTTGCGTTCCCAAAAAGACAATACCCAAAAGTTTTTATATCAGCTAAACGACGGCAATATAATCGAAGGCGTCGTAATGGAATATAAATACGGTTCTACTATTTGCGTGAGCACTCAAGTAGGATGCCGTATGGGCTGCGGATTTTGCGCGTCAGGAATAGGCGGGCTGGTCAGGAACTTAAGCGCAGGCGAAATTTTGGGTCAAGTAATAGCGGTCAATAAATATCTAGGCGGCTCGTTATCGGATAGAAAGATTACAAATATCGTTCTTATGGGCAGCGGGGAACCGTTGGACAACTATCAAAACGTAACTAAATTTTTAAGCCTAGTAAGCAGTCCAGACGGCATTAATATAAGCCAAAGAAATATATCGCTTTCGACTTGCGGGATTTGCGAAAACATAAGAAAGCTTGCGGACGAAGGCTATAAGATAACCTTGACCATATCGCTTCATTCGGCTATTGACCAATTAAGAAAATCAATAATGCCTATAGCCAATAAATATAAAGTCGCTGATATTGTAGACGCGGCTAAATATTATTTTGAAAAGACCGGCAGGAGAGTGATATACGAATACGCTTTGATTAAAGACGTTAATATGGACGACAAATCCTTAGAAGCGCTGGTCAATATAACTAAAGGCTATTCTTGCCATATTAATTTGATTATGCTAAATTATGTTAAAGAAAAAGGCTTAAAGCCTTGCTTTTTAGAACAGGCAAAAGAATTTGAAAATAAACTTAAAAAACATAACGTTTCGGTTACTATAAGACGCTCTATGGGCAGCGATATTGAAGGAGCTTGCGGTCAATTGAGAAATAGTTTTTTGGCTGAAACGGAGTCGTAAGGTATGCTGAAAATTGGAACTGTTACTAAATGCGTGGCTGGCAGATTTTCTGTTTTTTTAGACGGAAAAGTCATTGACTGCTTTGCAAGAAAAAAGCTAAAAAACGGTCAATTGCTTGCGGGCGATGTTGTCGAGATCGACGACCAAAACTGCGTCATTGAAAAAATTTTGCCTAGAAAAAATAAGCTGATAAGACCCCCGATTGCAAATATAGACAAAATAATTATAGTTATTTCTTGCGCGCCTTTAGTGGATTTGTATTTGACTGATAAATTGATAATCGCCGCTAAGGCTAACGGCATAGAGCCTGTTATTT
>DATCKP010000092.1:0-2417 GCA_036562165.1 Clostridia bacterium | reverse complement strand
CTCCGCATGGAGCGCGTGGATTGAAATTGTCAATTGTCAAGTATTTTTTGCTAATTTGTCGTCGCGCTCCGCATGGAGCGCGCAAATGAAAATGCCAGGCTTGGTTTTAACATAGCCCGGCGATTTGATTTTACCTATAGTTTTTTGCTTACGTGCCTGCAAATAAAAAATCGCGCTTGCCAATTAAGCGCGATTTAAGGCATATCGCTACATTCTGGATTTGTTTACCCTTTTTTCTATTAAGCTTACCAAAAAATACATTCCCGCCGCCATAACGCACAGCAAAAAGACCGAAGTCATTACTAAATCCATCTTAAACACCTGCCCGCCGTAAACAATCAGGTATCCCAAACCCGCCCGGCTGGTCAGGTATTCGCCCATAATCGTGCCTATCCAAGACAAGCCTATGTTTATTTTGAGCACTGAAATAAGGTTGGGTATGGAATAGGGCAGCAAGAGCTTAAAGAGTATCTGCCATTTGCTTGCCCCCATAGATTTCATCAAAAGCACTTTATCAGGGTCGCATGTAAGCATTCCGTTTAGAATGGTAGTTATCGTAATAATTATGCAAATCAATATCGCCATAGTGACTATGGCTTTCATGCCCAAACCCATAATCACGATTATTGCCGGGCCTAAAGCGATCTTGGGCAGGCTGTTTAGGACTACAAGATAAGGGTCAAGCACGCGTCTTAAATAATTGCTCCACCAAAGCCCAATGGCTATCAGCGCGCCCGCGGCTGTCGAGATACTGAAGCCCAAAAAGCATTCGTATAGAGTAATGCCTATGTGCTTATAAATCTCTTTTTGCGAAAACATCTCGACCGCTGTCTTTATTATACGGCTGGGCGACGAGAAAAACAGCGGGTCTAAAACCATAAATCTAGTCAAGATTTCCCACAAAAGCAATAACCCTATTAATAACCCTATCTGCGCTGAAAGTATGGATAGTTTGTTTATCTTTAGTCTTTTTAGATATTTAATATGTTCTTCAGAAAATGCCGCTTGCTTGTGTTTTTTCATATCGCTTTTGCCGCCTTAAGTTTTTTCCTAACGCTTGTAAATCTTTCCAAATCCGGTCAAACCAGTATCCGAATTTTTTGGATTCCCTTCTCTTTAAGGGCGTTTCGCATTCCTGCATATCCAAGACATATTCGTGAGCGATAGTCGCGGGCCTAGGCGTAAGCATAATTATGCGGTCCGACAAACTAATCGCTTCGCTTATGTCGTGGGTTACCAGGATTACGCTCTTTTTTTCGTTTTTGATTATGCTGTAGACGTCGTCGCACACGTTAAGCCTTGTTTGGTAGTCCAAGGCCGAAAAAGGTTCGTCCAAGAGCAAAAGCTTGGGCGAAGTCGCGAGCGTGCGTATCAACGCCACTCTTTGACGCATGCCGCCGCTTAACGAGCGGGGGTAATGGTCGGCAAAATCTTTGAGCCCGTATTTCTCAATAAGTTCGTCCACCATTTTTAAGTTTTCGGGCGTCATTTTCTTTTGGATCTCAAGACCCAGCGTAATGTTTTGGCGTATAGTCCGCCATTCAAACAGCTGGTCTCTTTGGAACATATAGCCTGTGTCTCGGTTTGTTCCGGTTACTGGAACGCCGTCTATCACTATGCGGCCTTTGGACGCCTTAATCAAACCGCTGATAAGCGACAAAATGGTGGTCTTTCCGCAGCCCGACGGCCCGACTATTGACAAAAACTCGCCGTCGTATAAACAAAAACTTATATCTTTCAAAGCCAGAGTTTCGCCCTGTTTTGAATGGTAAGTATGACTCACCCTGTCCAAACATAATATGATTTTCATATGACGCTCTTTTAGAATTAAATATTAATGGTTGCCTATATAGTCAGTATATTATTTGGTTAGGGCAAATGTGTAAGGCGGGGGTAATTGACGGCGGTAACAAAAAGAATATTTGACAGTAAATTGCACAATCGGCATACTATTAACACGATAGCCAAATACTTGTTCCCGCCCAAAGAAGATATCGACGCTTTAAACTATATGACTGGCTTGCACAAAAGGGATTGCGGCGCAGACGCGCTGGATTTTAAAGAGCACGAAATAGAAACCGAGCAAGAATCAAGCCCTAAAGTTTAGGGCTTTTTTTATATATATTAACCTTAAAACATATTTCATAATTTGCTTTCTTGATTTTTTTCTAGTATAATGTTTTAAACAATTTCTTGCAAAAGAGCTAGTTTAGATGTTTTTTTATTTGCGGGTTAATTTTTTAGACAGCTTAATAAAAAGGCTTGCTCAATGGAATGTTTTGGTCGGATTTTTTTTGGCTTTGGCGGGGGTTTTGTTAGCTTGTTTTGCCAGAAACATTGTTAAGATTATCAAAAAAACCGACGACGTTCAAAATTATGATAAGATGTTTGTTACGTTCAAATTCGCGGGCTTATTG
>DATCKP010000091.1:0-3376 GCA_036562165.1 Clostridia bacterium | reverse complement strand
CTGCTTTTTGGGCTGGGGCTGTCTGCATGCCACGCAAGTCCTGATAGGAACTTTCATCTTTTAGATTTCTCCCAAATCCGCTTCAAAGTCTTCAAGCTCAAAATCTTCGGAAGAATCGTCGTCGGATTCCTTTAGCTCTTCAATGTTCTGGCTTGCGGTCAAAGATTTTACGTCTATCTTCCATCCGGTAAGTTTAACCGCCAAACGCGCGTTTTGTCCCTTTTTGCCTATCGCCAACGACAACTTATCGTCGGGAACGATAACTTTAGCCGAACGTTCTTCTTCGTTGATCTGAACCATTAAGACTTTAGCGGGGCTTAAAGCTCTCGCGATATATTCGGAAGGATCGGAGCTCCAAGGAATAACGTCTATTTTTTCGCCGCCTAATTCGGCTACTATTGTGTTAATACGCATTCCCCTGTTGCCCACGCAAGCTCCCACGGGGTCAATAGAAGGGTCTTCCGAATAAACGGCTATCTTAGTGCGATATCCGGCTTCGCGGACAATGTTTTTTATAATCACCAAACCCGCCGCGATTTCAGGCACTTCTTGCTCAAACAATCTCTTTACAAAACCTTCGCAAGAACGAGAAACCATTATTTGCGGGCCTTTAGGGCCGGCTTTGACCTTTTTTACGTATACTTTTATTTTGTCGTTTACGTTATATTTTTCGTTAGGAATCTGGTCGGCAGGAAGCATAACGGCTTCAAGCTTGCCCAGATCTACATAAACGTTTTTGCCTTCTATACGCCTTACCACGCAAACAGTAAGCTCGTCTTCTTTTTCGGCAAGCTCTTGGTAAGCCACTTGAAGCTCTAAATCTCTTAATTTTTGCGTTACGACTTGTTTTGCGGTTTGAACCGCTATTCTGCCGAAGTCTTTGGGGGTTATTTCTTTGGTTATGACGTCGCCTATTTTGGCGGTCTTTTTTATTTCTTGAGCTTCTTCTAGGGATATTTCTTTGTCTTTATTTTTTACTTCTTCTACTACGGTCTTGCACGCGTAAATCTTAATAGTGTTACGCGCGGGATTAAGCTTGACTTCGATATCGTTGGCTTCCCCGTAATTCTTTTTATATGCGGTGACCAAAGCGCTTTCTAACGCTTCCAAAAAAGCTTCTTTTTTTATTTTTTTGCTGGCTTCTAACTCGTCCAACGCCAGAAAGAAATCTTTGTTTATCATCTATTTTCTCCTTATTATTAATCAAACTTTATTAATAACGTCATAAGTTTAATGTTATCTCTTTCAAACTTGTATTCTTTTTTGGTCTTTAAGTCTTCAACCCAAACAGTATCTTGATCGTAGCCTTTAAGCACGCCTTCAAAAACTCTTTTTTTGTCTACCGGGTTTTTGAGTTTTACCTCGACTTCTTTGTTAATGTTTCTGTCGTAATCTCTATCCGTCTTCATAGGCCAATCCAGCCCTAAGGACGAGACGTTTAAATTATAAGGCGCGCCGTTGGTAGGATCCAGTTCGTCCAAAATACCGTCTATGGCGTAATGCACTCTTTCGCAGTCGTTCAAAGAAATTCCTTCGGGTTTATAAATATAAACGGTTAATTGCCATGCTTTGTATTCGTATTTATAGGTAACTTGAACAAGCTCGTAGCCCAAGCTTTGAACGGTCGGGGCTATAGCGTCGTAAACTTTTGTAGTAATGTCTTCCATTATTTTTCCTTTAAACAACAAGAGTGGGAAATAATTTACCCACTCTTAGTTAGTCATCGGATTTAGTGTCGCCAATATTATAACAAAAATTTTTCTATGTTGCAAACTTTTTTTAAAAATATTACGGCAATTTGGCAAGTTCTAGAAAAATTTTAGCCGTGGTCAAGGCGTCAAATTGCGCCCTGTGCGCCATAGGGTTGGTTATGTTGAAATATTCAGCTATAGTGGATAATTTATAGTTATTTATTTTTCCTTTCAGTTTCTCTCGCGCTATCAAAAGCGTGTCTTCTACTTTGTGCTGGTCGTAATAATAATGCGTAATATCGGAGTATTTATTAAGAACCTGCAAGTCAAATTCCAAAATATTATGCCCTACCAAAATCGCCCCGTCGCAAAATTTATACAAATCGCCCGCGACCTGCTCAAAAGTAGGGCTCATAGCCACCATATCGTCCGTAATGCCGGTGATTTTAGAGACTTCTGCGGGGATTTTGATCTTGGGGTTAACCAAAGTCGAAAACATCTGGCATATCTTGCCGTCTATGATTTTTACCGCAGCGATTTCGGTTATGCGGTCGTTTTCGCTCGTTCCCGTAGTCTCTAAGTCTATTACCACGTATGTGTTTTTCTTTATCTCTTCGGGGACTTCGTCCTTAATCAAGAAGTTAGCCTGCTCAAAAATTTGAATTTCTTCGGGGAATATGAGCTGATATTTTTCGGGCGCGGGCTTGCGGAGCTTTACTTCGACAAGGTTTTTGGGTATCTCGCATAAGCTTATAGAGCGGACGGTAACTTCCAAAGAGTTCCTGCCTTGTCTTGCCTTGCCGCTTATTATTATTTCAGAACCGTCGACCAAAGTATCAGCTTTTTGCACAGCCGAATCGGGCGAAAAATATACGCATTCTACTTGTCCTGTAAAGTCTTCAAGCGTAAATTTGTAATAAACTTTTTCTTTGCTGCTTTCTGGATTTTTTTTGGATTTATAGGCAGCTTTTTTAAAGTTTTTTATAACGCCGCAGATTACTACGTCTTGCTCGGAGTATAAACTCAAATCTTTTATGTAAATTGCCGGCTCGTTAATTTCTTTGCCAAGCAAATAATTTACGCTGACAGGATATATAAGTCTTTTGTTTTCCTGAGAAACAACTTTTAAAGGCTCAGGTTTTAAGATTTCTTCCAAATCGACTTTGGCTTCTATTTTATTAATTTGAACGCTAAAGTCCGCGCAAAAAGCGTCCGAAAGCTTGGCTTCCAAAATCTTGTCAAGCTGTTTTGCCAAAGCGAAATCGTAATATAGTTCTTCTATATTAGCGGTTATTTTTATAGGCTTACCGTTTTGGACTTCGATGTTTTTTAAAGGATAATTGTTGATATTTAATTCGGTTTTTATTATCGTCTGAACGGTCAAAACGATATGCTCGCTTGCCGCGTTGACCTTTAAAAAATTGCAGCGCGTTTGTATGCCCGTTAATTGATTAGCGAGCTTTCTAATTTCCGCAAAAGAAGATTGCGCACTGTCCAAAAACGGCTCTTCGTCGGGATACAAAAAGTCAATTTCACAGGAATCGGACACCGCGTAGTATGTCAGTTTGTCTAGTCTTAAATATTTGTAAGCAGAATTAATCTTAATTATTTCTTCAATGAGTTTTTCCAATATTATACCCTCGGCAGCTTATAAATTTTTTGCGTATTCTTCTACCATACTGACA
>DATCKP010000089.1:0-4913 GCA_036562165.1 Clostridia bacterium | reverse complement strand
CATGCAGACAGCCCCAGCCCAAAAAGCAGTTATTAAGAGTGGTAAAAACGCCCGAAGGAGAGATTAAGCTTGATTGGACAGGTCGGGCAAACGGGCGCGGCGCTTACGTGTGCGATAACGAACAATGCATGCAAAAAGCCGTTACTAAAAAGCTGTTTAACAGAGACTTTAAAATGAATATTGACCCGTCGGTTTACGCAAGGCTGTTGGAAGAATATCATGAACAAAAAAAAGGTTGAAACATATATTAGATTTGCGATAAAATGCGGCAGCGTTATTTACGGCATAGACCGGATTAAACCGCGGATTAATAAAATCAAAATCATTATTGCTGACAAAACGTTGTCAGACAACTCTTTAAAAAAAGCGAAATTATTGAGCGAAAGATATAACATACCGTTTATATTAAGCGAAGACGATATAAACAAAGTTTTAAACACGTCAAACTGCAAGATTATAGGAATAACCAATACTAATCTTGCAGACGCGATTTTGAATAATATAGGCGACGGTTATTTTTTGGCGGAGGGAAAGTAAATGGCAGAAATTAAAAAAACAGAAGAAAATTTAGACAAAATTAAGCTGCTGGCAAGTTTAAAAGAAGAAAACAACTTGCCTAGGCTGTTAAGCGTCGTAAGAGAGCAAAAAAGGCGGCTAGACCAGATAGCGCGCGCTTTTGACGATCTAAAACGCAAAAAAGAGCAGCATGCTTCTTCAAAAGACGCCGCTGCAGAACAAATTTTAGAAATGAAAGAAGAAACCGCAGCTCAGCCTATTACGCAAGAACAGGAAATACCCCAAGTTCCTGCGGAAGAGCCCAAGCAAGAGAAAGAAGTTTCGGCGCAGCAGCCTAAAGCGGAAGCCCAAAAAAAGCCTGAAAAAGTCGACGTCCGCAAGGTCGACAAGGCTTCGCGCGCTAAAAAACAAGAAAGCGTTGCGGCAGATAAAGAAAGACCCGGCGCTAAAAAATCAAAACCGCAGCTTAAGCACGGCGACAAAGAATCCAAGCCTAAGCAAGAAAAGTCTCAAGAGCAAAAAACCGTTCAAAAGCCCGCCGCCAAACCCAGTTTCAAAGACTCAAAACCCGCTCCGCCGCCTGCTTCTACGACTTCGTTTAAGCAAAAAAGCCACGACAAAAAAGAAAAGCAGTTTGAAGAGAAAAAGACTCTCAGCAAGCGCGCTTTGTTAAAACGCGGTCTTATTGTGGAAGATGAAAGATACGACGAAGACGAGGATTACGCTCCTAGATATAAAAAGCCTAAAGCAAAGAAGGCAGCTCCTAAAAAAGAAATTACGCCTATAAAAATCGAAAAGGCTGTTATAACTACCGAAAACTTAACGGTTAAAATGCTCTCCGAAAAAATCGGCGTGCCCGTTCAAGACATACTCAAAAAGCTTATGATTTTGGGTATTATGACCAATATAAACGGCGTAGTCGATTTTGACACTATGGAATTGGTAGCCGAGGAGTTCGGCGTTAAGCTTGAAAAGAAAATCGAAAAAACCAAAGAAGAGATTCTTACCGAATCCATACAAGAACAAGACAATCCTGAAGATTTGGTAGAGCGTCCGCCTATCGTTACTGTTATGGGACACGTCGACCATGGCAAAACTTCGCTTTTGGATGCTATAAGAAAAACCAACGTCACCGAAAGCGAAGCGGGAGGCATTACACAGCACATAGGCGCGTATACGGTTAACGTAAGAGACAAGAAGATTACATTTATCGACACGCCCGGTCACGAAGCGTTTACCGCTTTGCGCGCGCGCGGAGCAAAGGTTACCGATATCGCGATTATCGTGGTAGCGGTCGACGACGGCGTAATGCCGCAGACCGTGGAAGCTATTAATCACGCTAAGGCGGCAAGCGTTCCTATCATAGTAGCTATAAACAAAATAGACAAACCCAATACCAACCCGCAAAGAGTGCTTGAACAATTGGCTCAGCACGATGTAGTATGCGAAGCTTGGGGCGGCGATTCGCCGGTAGTAGAAATTTCCGCTAAAATGGGCAAAAATATTGATAAATTATTGGACACCATATTAGCGGTAGCCGAAATATACGAATTTAAAGCTAACCCTAACAGAAGGGGCTATGGAACGATTATAGAATCCAAACTTGACAAGGCTAAAGGCCCTGTCGCTAACATAATCGTTCAAAACGGAACGTTAAAACTCGGCGACGCGATTGTGGCAGGCACCGCTTACGGACACATTAGAGCGATGCAGGACGACAAAGGCCGCAACATAAAAGAAGCGGGCCCTTCTATGCCTGTGTCCATACTCGGCTTTTCCGAAGTGCCCGAAGCCGGCGAGATTATTTACGCTGTAGAAAACGAAAAATTAGCTAAACAAGTAGTAGAAGAACGCATAGCAAAACAAAAATCCGCGGAAAACGCCGTTTCCAATATCGTTTCGTTGAGCGACGTCTTTAAGAAGATTAACGAAGGCAAGATGAAAGACCTTAACCTTATCATAAAAGCCGATGTTCATGGCTCAGTAGAAGCCTTAAAACAATCTTTAGTAAAGCTTAGCAACGAAGAAGTTAAGGTCAATATCATCCACAGCGCCGTAGGCGCGATAAAGAAAACGGACGTAATGCTTGCCGAAGCGTCCAAAGGTATTATTATAGGCTTTAACGTTCGCGCGGATTCCGAAAGCAAACAGCTTGCCGAGTCTTCAGGCGTCGACATAAGATATTATCGAGTAATTTACGACGCCATTGACGACGTCAGCGCGGCTATCAAAGGCATGCTCGCTCCTAAATTTAAAGAAGTCGTCAACGGTCAGTGCGAAGTCCGCAATATTTTCAAGATTACCGGAACGGGCATTGTCGCCGGCTGTTACGTAACTTCGGGCAAGATCTTACGCAACAGCAACGTAAGAGTATTAAGAGACAATACCGTAATTTACGACAGCTCGATAGGTTCGCTGAAACGTCTAAAAGACGACGTAAAAGAAGTTGCGGCGGGCTACGAATGCGGCGTTACCGTAACGAATTTCTCTGATTTTAAGATTGGAGATATATTAGAATCATATTCTTTGGAGAAAATAGAATAGATGGGCAGCATAAGAATACAAAGAATTAATTCGGAAATACAACGCAATTTAAGCGATATAATAGGAAAGCTGAAAAATCCTGCTATAACCGCTATGATAAGCGTTACCAGGGTAGAGACTAGCAACGACTTAAAGCATTGCAAGATTTGGCTCAGCTTTTACGGCTCAAAAGAGCAGCGCGAAAGCTCTTATCAAGCTGTTTTGCATAGCGCGGGATTCATAAGACGCGAGCTTGCCGCTATTATGAAAGATCTCCGCGTTATGCCTGAATTGCATTTTCTAAACGATCCTTCTCAAGAATATTCGCAAAAGATTAACGAGCTTATAGATAAACTCAACGCAGGAAAAAATAATGATCAATCTTGAAGGCATAAAAACAATCGCTTTATTTACCCATATACGCCCCGACGGCGACGCTTTAGGGTCTATGAACGGGCTTGCTTTGGCATTGCGAAAAAAAGGTCTTCAAGTCGACTGTTATTGCGACTCCGAGATCCCGCCTTTGTTGAGTTTTTTGCCTAATATTCATAACGTAAAAAACGGCGATTTAGAAAAAGATTACGATATGTTTATCTCAGTTGACTGCGCCGACGAGCTTAGACTGGGAAAATACAAAGACGCGTATTTAAGTCATCCTAACACCGTTAACATAGACCACCATATGACCAACACCAAATACGCAAAAGCAAATATTATAAAAAATACTTCAAGCAGCTGCGAATTGGTTTACGAAGTCGTAAAATCATTGGATGTGGAAATAGACAAAGACATAGCTCTCAATTTATACGTTGGCACTGTAACTGATACGGGACATTTTACTCAGGCAAACACGACAAGCGGCGCGCATTTTGCAGCGGGCGAATTAATAAAACACAATATAGACATCGAATTTCTGTCCCAAAAGCTGTTTAAGGAAATTTCCAAAGAAAAGTTAATGCTGATTAAAGACTGCATAAGCGGAATGCGTTTTTATAGGGGCGACAGAATTTGTTTAATCGGCATTACTCAAGAAATGCTCAAAAAATATAATCTTGATCTAAACGAAACCGAAGGCATAATCAATTACGCTATAAATATAAGGGGTGTATTAATAGGCGTCTGCTTGACCGAAAGCGGCAACAACGCTTATAAAGTAAGCTTAAGATCCAAAAACGGCGTTAACGTAGCCGATGTAGCGGCTTCGTTTGGCGGCGGCGGTCATCTGCAAGCGGCAGGTTTTATGATTAACGGAAACTACGAAGAAGCGGTCGAGCGTATTATTAATGAATGCGTAAAGGCGCTTGAAAAATATGACGGGGTTTGTTAATTTTTTAAAACCGCCCAAAATGACGTCGGCGCAGGCTGTCGCTTTAATCAAAAAATTAAGCGGCGGTCAAAAATGCGGGCATATGGGAACTTTAGACCCGTTCGCGTGCGGGGTTTTGCCTATAGCGCTTGGAAAAGCCGCTAAGCTGTTTGATTATTTTGTTCAAAAAGAAAAAGTTTATAGAGCTGTTTTTAAATTCGGCGTTCAAACCGATACTTACGATTTAGACGGCAATATAATAAAAACCGATAATAAGAAAATAACGCTGGAACAGATTAATCGAATTTTGCCCGACTTTGTAGGGACTATATCTCAACTCCCCCCAGGATATAGCGCGAAAAGAATAAACGGTAAAAGGGCTTACGAGCTGGCTAGAAGCGGTCAAGACGTTAATCTTAAGCCGGTTGAAGTAAAAATTTATAAAATATCCGCTCAAGAATTAGCCGATAACGAATTTATTTTTGACATAACCTGTTCGGGCGGAACTTATATTAGAAGCATTTGCAGGGATATCGCTCAAAAGCTAGACACTTGCGCTGTTATGACT
>DATCKP010000083.1:0-7739 GCA_036562165.1 Clostridia bacterium | reverse complement strand
CAATAATGCCGCCTATGCTGTTGCCGTGACCGCCTAGGTACTTGGTCAAAGAATGCACTACTACGTTTACGCCCCATTTTTTCGCTTCGAATAAATAAGGCGTTCCAAAAGTGTTATCCACGATCAAAGCCACTTTGTGACGTTTAGCTATATCAGCCAATCTTTCTACGTCGGGAATATTAATGCCGGGATTGCCTATTGTCTCAAAGAATATGGCTTTGGTTTTAGGATTGATAGTTTTTTCGATAGCGTCAAAATCTTCGGGGTCGATCAAATGCACCTTAATGCCGTATTGCGAATAGAAGCGGTCGTGGAACAGCGTGTAAGTTCCGCCGTAAAGCGTGCTTACCGAAATAATCTCGTCGCCTACGCTCGCGATGTTAAGTATAGAGTACAAAATTGCCGCCATGCCGCTGGATGTGGCGACGGCGCCTACGCCGCCTTCCAAAGCCGCTATTCTTTCTTCCAAAACGGCTACGGTAGGGTTGTTGATACGGCTATAAATATAGCCGCTTTCGCTAAGGCTAAACAATGCCGCCGCGTGATCCGCATCTTTAAACACGTAAGAAGTAGTTTGGTAGATGGGCACGGCGCGAGAGCCGGTAGGGTCGATATTATGACCCGCGTGAAGTGCTTTTGTGTTGAATCCTAGTTCCTTCATAACTATCTCCTAAATTTTTATTAAATTATACCTTAACCGTATAAAAATACCAAAATAATTTTTTACGTCAGCTAAACAAAGGAGTAGACAAATATCTTTCGCCCGTGTCGGGAAGAATGACGACGATAGTTTTGCCTTCGTTTTCGGGTCTTTTAGCAAGCTCGGTAGCCGCCCACAAAGCCGCTCCCGAAGATATTCCTACAAGCAAGCCTTCCGTTCTTGCGACTTCTTTGGAAGCTGCAAAGGCGTCTCCGTCGGCAACTTGAATTATTTCGTCTACCACTTCGGGAGAATAAGTCTTAGGCACAAAACCCGCTCCTATGCCCTGAATCTTGTGCGGACCGGGCTTGCCGCCGGACAATACAGGAGAGCTTTGGGGTTCTACGGCTACTACGCGGATATTTTTGTTGAGATTTTTCAAAACCTTGCCCACGCCGCTTATAGTGCCGCCCGTGCCTACGCCGGCTACGAATATATCCAGCTTGCCTTCGGTGTCTCTTAATATTTCTTGAGCTGTGGTTTCAATGTGTATTTGGGGGTTTGCGGGGTTTTCAAACTGCTGCGGGATAAAAGAATTGGGGTCTTGGGCAGCAAGCTCTTTAGCCTTTTCTATAGCGCCTCTCATTCCTAGATTGCCGTCAGTCAAAACTATATTAGCGCCCAAAGCTTTCAATAAATTTCGTCTTTCGATGCTCATAGTCTCAGGCATTGTCAAAGTAAGCTTATAGCCCTTGGATGCGCTTACCCACGCCAGCGCGATACCTGTGTTGCCGCTGGTAGGCTCAATAATATGGGTGTCTTTGTTTATAAGCCCCCTTCTTTCGGCGTCTATAAGCATAGAATAGCCTATGCGGTCTTTTACGCTGCCGCCGGGATTGAAATACTCTAATTTGGCTATGATTTTAGCCTTAAGGTTGTGAACCTTGTTGTAATTAGACAATTCTAACAAAGGCGTGTTGCCTATCAAGTCTGTCAAAGATTTAGCGATTTTCATAGTATCATCTCCGTTTTTTTATTTAAAAATACATTATTCCTATATGAATAGTATGAATTCATTATACTATAAATATATGCTCTGTCAAGCGATTTTGACAACTTTTTTGATAAAAAACAGCGCTGTTTTTTAAAAACAGCGCTAGATATTAAAGATAATATTTTGGGTGTTTATCTGTTTGTAATGAATGACTATGTCTTCCAGCGAAATGCTTTCTAATAAGTTCAAAAGGCATTCGTCCGCTTTTTTATATACCACTTGGGCGATGGAATATTCTATATCAGTAAAGTCATTTATCGTTTTGGTTTCGGCGACTCGTCCTTCCAAAAGACGCAAAATATGCAGCACTTTGATTTCGGAAGGCTTTTTGGCAAGCTGATAGCCGCCTTGAGCCCCTTTAGTGCTTATCAATAATCCGCCTTTGGCAAGCGCGGCAAATATTTGCTCAAGATATTTCAATGGTATGTTTTGTCTTGCGACAATATCTTTTAGGGGTATAAAATCAGGCCCGTAACGCATAGCAAGATCCGCCATCGCCTTAAGCCCGTATCGGCCGCGAGAAGACACTTTCATTAAAACGTTTCTCCTTTTATCTCATACGCGCCGTCCGCTATAGACGCGCTGTATACTGAAGGCGGGTAGCCTATTTTTTCGGTATAGACTTTAGTGACATTGCTAATAAAATCTTGCAAAGCCTGTTTATTTACCAAGGAGACCACGCAGCCGCCAAAGCCCGCTCCCGTCATTCTTGCGCCTATGCAGCCGGGAGTGTTTTGGGCGGTTTCGGCTAACGTGTCTAATTCTACGCCTGTTACTTCGTAAAGCTCTTTTAAGGATTTATGCGACTCGTTGAGCAGCTGCCCGAACCTAATGAGATCTCCTTTTTTTAAGGCTTCTACGCTTTGTTTTACCCTTTCTTGTTCGTAAACGCAATGTTCGGCGCGGTCTTTAATTTTGCCGCTTAATAGATGTTTATGCTTTTCAAAAACTTCGGGTGAAATATCGCAAAGGTTTTTTATATCCAAACGCTCCTTTATAATCTTAAGCGCTTGTTCGCATTCCGCTCTTCTTTCGTTATATTTAGAATCCGCAAGGCTTCTAGGTTTGTTAGTGTTTATGATAACCAGCGAATAATCCTTTAAATCTAATGGAACGTATTCGTATTTCAAAGAAGCGCAGTCAAGCAATATTGCGCTGTCTTTTTTGCCCATAGCAGAAGCAAATTGATCCATAATGCCGCTGTTTACGCCTACGTATTGGTTTTCGGCTTTTTGGGACAAAACGGCAAGCTCTATCAAATCGATATCTTTAGAAGCGTTGCCTGCTTCTTTTGAAAAAACAGCTAACGTCAAAGCCGTGCTTACTTCTATCGCGGCCGAAGAAGAAAGCCCGGACCCAAACGGAACAGTTGCGTCGTATAATAAATCGCAGCCTACAATAGTAAAGCCTTCTTGACGCATAACATAGGCTACGCCGGCTTGATAATTGCCGTATTTTAAATCTTTATAAGAGCCTAAATTATCTATGTCTAAGACTACCTTGTCAGACAGCGAGGTAAAAGCGATCTTAATTTGGTTAGAATTGTTAGGTCTTGCCAAAACCTTGCACGTAAGATCAAGCGCAGCCGGCAAAACATAACCGCCGTTATAGTCGATATGTTCGCCTATAAGGTTGACTCTTCCCGCGGCGGAAAAAACCCTGATTTCGCCTTCGCCGTAAATCTCGACAAACTTCTTCTTTAGCTCTTTTAGGTTCATTATGTGTATCCTATAAATTGATATTAACAGTTTTATTATCGCACATAGAGTTTTTTAGTCAAGCAAAACAAAAAGCCGTCTATTTTAATTTACGACGACTTTTTGATAAAATGGGAAGAGAAGAAAGGGCGATTAATTTATTTAAGAATCAAGGTAGAGTATGCGGGAAAAGTAAATTCTTCGCCTTTGACATAAAATTTTTCTCCCGTAGGATTAAGGTATCCGCGTATTTCGCTATAGCCTAACTTGTTCTTAGGAAGATTAACTGTCTGGGGTTGAGTAGTTATATTATGTATTATAATGACTTTGCTTCCGTTATAAGTCGAAGTGTAAGCTCCGAAGTTCTCTCCTATATAAATAAGCTCTACGTCCCCGCGCGCTATCTCGGGATTTTCGTTGCGCAATCTAAACGCCCTTTTGTAAGTGCTGTATATAAGATTAGAGTAATGGACTTGAACATCGACGGCGGGGAAGAAATGAGCAACTTCGTCCATATTAGGCGGCGGATCAGGAATGCCGGTAGAATCGCTTGCCGACCAATACATAGGAGCGCGGAAGTTTTCGTCTTTTCCGCTTCCCAGCATTCCTATCTCTTCGCCGTAATATGTAAACGAGGCTCCGGGAGCCATCAAATACAGCGCCGCCGCGAATTTTATAGCGTATATATTTTTTCTAAGCTGTCCTGCGCTTCTTGCGTTGTCGTGGTTGGTCAAGAAGTTGCTGTCTACAGCGTTAAGATTATAACCTTTTATCTTTCTTTGCCAATCGGCAATCGCTTTTGCGATATTTTTAGCTTCGTCTTTATTTATCGCGGCGCTAATATATTTTCCACTGTTGCCGTAATTAGGCCCGCCTAGATAATAATTAAAAACGCTTAAACCGCTTTGATAGTATTTAGCAATCTTTTCGGAGTTGCTCCATACTTCAGCTACGATAAAAACGTCTTCTTTTATAGATTTGCAGTAGTCTGCAAACCATTTCCAAAACGCTATATTTTTTTCGTCGTTGGCTTCGCCATAGATATGCATAGCGGCGTCCACTCTAAATCCGGCTACGCCTTTTTCCAGCCAAAATTTCGCTATGTCTTTTATTTCTTCACGCAAGTCTTCGCAGTCCATATTTAAGTCAGGCATATGACTGCCAAAATGCCCTTCGTAATAATAATCCGTATTGCCAATTCTATAATAACCGCTGGAATAGCCTTTTTTGATATTATAATAATTGATGTATTTGTTATTAAATTCTCCTTTATACACGGCGTTCACCGCATTTTGAAACCACGGATTGTATGTCGAAGTATGGTTTAAGACCAAGTCCATTAAAATATTGATGTTTCGCTTTTTGGCTTCTTTAATCAGATTTTCAAAGTCTTCCATCGTCCCGTAAGAATGGTCGATTTCATAATAATTATCCACGTCGTATTTATGATAGGACTTAGACGGGTTTATGGGCATAAGCCATATGCCTGTAACGCCTAGATCTTGTAAATAATCTAATTTTTGTGTTACGCCGTTTAGGTCGCCTATTCCGTCTCCGTTAGAGTCATAAAAACATTTTCTCCCGCGACAAAATCAAAATCATCAATTTCAAACGTAATACCGCCAGTTCCTTGATTAATGCCGATGTATAAGGACTCTTGGCTGTTATATCTTTTAAACACAAAAGCTTGGTCTTTACAAAAAACTCGCTTAAATCTAGAGCTGACCAAATCTTTAAATCTATGTCTTAAGCAAACGATATTTTTAAAATGCTTATAAATGTCGTTTCCGATCTCGCTCCAACTCATAGGCTGTCTAAAAGACTCGTTGTCCGTTTTTCCTAAAAGCCCTATTTCGTCTCCGTAATATATCGCGAAAGCCCCCGGGAAGAACGCCAAAAACGCGGCGGCAAGATAATAATCTTTTTTATCTTGGCATTCATCGTAAAATCTAGAGCAATCATGAGAATCCAAAAAATTATACATACAAGCCAAGCCGTTCTCGCGGTAACGCATTACAAAATAATCAAGACGCTCGCAAAACTCTTGCGCGGTTATTTTGCCGTAGGCAAAAAAGTCAATCAAAGCGTCTCTTAAGCGATAGTTCATAACGCCGTCGAACATATCGCCCTGCATCCAAGGATAAGCGTCGTCCCAGACCTCGCCTACCAAATAAATATCGCTTTTTATTGATTTGAGACTTTGGCGAAAGATACGCCAAAAATTAAGATTGAGCTCGTCGGCAACGTCAAGCCGCCACCCGTCGATATCGTATTTTTCAACCCAAAACTTAGCGACGTCGATAATAAATCGCGAGACTTCTGGATTGGCGGTATTAAGCTTGGGCATATTGCCCGAATAAGCAAAGCAAGCATAATAATCAGGATTGTTTTTTTCTACAGGGAATTTTCTTATATCGTAATACCAGTCTAGGTATTCGCTGTCTTGACCGTTTTTTAAAATATCTTCAAAGGCAAAAAATCCCGTTCCGGTATGATTAAAGACGCCGTCTAAAATTACTTTTATTCCTAGGCTGTGAGCGGTTTTTACTAATTTGGCAAAATCTTCGTCCGTGCCCAAATTAGAGTCTACATGATAATAGTCGTCTATATTGTATTTATGGTAGCTGGGGGAAACGAATATTGGATTTAGGTATAAAGCGTTCGCGCCCAAATCTTTTATGTAATCAAGATTTTGGATTATGCCTTTTAAAGTTCCGCCTGCGCGGTAACTTTTTTCGGGGTCGTATTTAGAATCGCAGCCGGGTTTTACTTCTATATGTCTATAACTGGTAGCAAAACTATCAGGAAAGATATGATAAATTACGCAAGAGCTGACCCATTCCGGAATTACAAATAAATCAGCCTTGTGATTAAAATGAAACTCAAAATAGTTATTTACGGGCTTGCCTAAATCGTAAAACCAAAAATTAGAGTAAATATATTTATTATCGCTGTGATCCGCAAGGATGAAGTAATATCTTAACCTTTCGTATTTGACTTTTACGCGAGCTTCGAAATAATCGTGAGTAAAATCCGAAGCGGCCAAAATCATTTCGTGTTTAGAATAGGTTTTTTCAAAGTCAGACATTCTATCGCCTATAAGAACGCTGACAGCTTTGACGTCGTTTTTTTTGGCCTTTAGTCGCAAAACTATATTATATTGGTCTAATCCATAGCAGTATTGCGAATAAGGTTGATGAAAAACGGCCGCTTGCTCCATTTTACCCCCTTTTTCTAGTCTCCCTAAGTCTTAAGCCCCGCCTTTCCTAAGTTGCCCAGCTCTTCTTCAGGGAAACCTATGTCTTGATGGTATCTGGCTATCGCTTTTTTATAGTCTTCAAGCGTATTGTTATCCTTAATATAATTGCCTTTTTTAAGAGAGCTTAATTGAGCTATATCTAGTATCAAAAGGTCGATAGCCATTTGAATAATCATGCTGTTAGAAGTTACTATACTTATTTCGTCAATCTTTTCGTTGCCTTCGCCTACTATAAGCTTTTCTTGGTCAAAGACCGCTATAATTCTTCTTCTTAAGAAATAGTCGCTTACGTTAGTTACGTTGTAAGTAAAATGAATTCCAAAATCAAAAGGCAGTTTATTAAAAGAGAAAACGTATATCTTAACTCCGCGGTCATAAGCTTCTTTCAAAACGTCTTTAAACAGCTCGGCTTCTTCCGCCCATAACGACAAATAAATTTCTCTTTTGGCGGACTCGATATGCTTTCTGATCTCGCCCACCATTTTTTCGTATTCGTAAATGTTGATAATATAGCTTTCTTGCTCTCCGGCGGACGCGATTTCTTCCAGCCTGTTACGCAAAAAAGATATTTTTTTATCTAAATCTTCTCTAAAACTGCCTAAAATTTCGTTAAAATCCACAGGCACATACATCTTTGTTTCGCCTTCTATTACGCGGACTACGTTTTTTCTCTCAAGCCTTTTTAAAATATCATAAACCATCGTTCGCGTAATAGACGCTCTTTTGGCTATTTCATAGCCGTTTAGCGGATGCTTTTTTATCAAAGTAATATAAACTTTTGCTTCGTTTTGAGACAAACCTAATTCTTGCAAAATGTCTAATTCGTTCATTTTCCACTCCTACTATATAAATTTATATTTATATAGTAGTAACTTTTGTTACTACTATATTATAATAAAATTATTTTTATGTCAATACTTTTTTATAATTTTTTTACAAAAGCGACGATAATGGCATTAGTATAACATAAACCTAAAGATTATTTTAACCAAAAAGATGATAACAGCAAATTTTTAGAGCGTCAAATAATAAAAAAACCGATACCGTTTTGGTATCGGTTTTGTTTTTTTATAATCTTGATTATAATAT
>DATCKP010000079.1:0-10275 GCA_036562165.1 Clostridia bacterium | reverse complement strand
AAATAATTGTCTTATTTAATTGAAATATTATATATTATGCTCTTGGTAAAGTCAATCTATCTGGTCGACAACATTTATTTGTATTTTGATTTCTTGTTGTTTGTTAACTTGATTAAAATAGCAAAAAAATATACATAAGCGTGCCAAAAAATCTTAAGCTGCTTAGATAATTATATGCCTAAAATTTTCCAAAATGAATTATTTTTTATGTTCTTTCACAAACTCTTCAATGCGTCTTAACGCCTCTATAAGACTATTAAGAGCGGTCGCGTAACAAGCTCTTACATGGAATTTGCCAAACTCGCCGAATACAGAGCCGGGTATCACAGCCACGCGCTTTTCTTGCAGCAATCTTTCGGCAAACTCGTCCCCGTCCATGCCGGTTATTTCTACATTAGGGAAAGCATAAAAAGCTCCGCGCGGTTCGAAGCACTTTAATCCCATTTCATTAAATCTATGGACTACCAGCCTGCGTCTTTTGTCGTAGTCTTGACGCATAGCTATAATATCAGCCCAATTATCAGCGGCTCCGCCTTTTAGAGCGGTTATTGCCGCGTATTGAGAGAAAGTAGGGGCGCACATTATTACGTATTGATGTATTTTAATAATGTGCTTTACGGCTTCGCTGGGAGCGGCCAAAAATCCTAGTCTCCAGCCCGTCATCGCGAACGCTTTAGAAAAGCCGTTTATAACTATAGTTCTTTCGCGCATTCCGTCTAAAGCCGCGATGCTTACGTGATCAGCCCCATAAGTCAAAAAGCCGTAAATTTCGTCCGAAATGACTATTAAATCATGTTTTATAATGATAGGCGCGATCTTTTTTAGGTCTTCCAAATTCATATACGCGCCGGTAGGGTTGTTCGGAAAAGGCAAAATCAGGGCTTTGGTTTTGGGAGTAATAACTTTTTCTAAATTTTCGGGCGTAAGCTTAAAATCGTCTTTAAGCTCGGTCTTTACGGGCACGGGAACGCCGTCGCACAAAGTCACGCAAGGATGATAAGAAACATAAGACGGCTCGGGGATAAGCACTTCATCGCCCGGCGAAACAATGGCTCTCAAAGCCAAATCGATAGCTTCGCTTGCGCCTACGGTTACCAAAATTTCGTTTGAAGGGTTGTATTTTAACCCGAACATGCTTTCGAGAAAGGCGCTTATCTGCTCTCTTAATTCAAGCACTCCCCAATTGGAAGTGTATTGCGTATAACCCTTTTGTATGCTTTTGATGGCGGCGTCTCTTATAGACCATGGCGTTATAAAATCGGGCTCTCCCACGCCTAAAGATATAGCGTCAGGAAACTCTTTGACAAGGTCAAAAAATCTTCTTATGCCGCTTGGGCGTAATTTTTTGATCCTGTCGCTAAGCCTGCTTTCAAAATCAAACATAAACAGGTAGCCTCTTAGACAAATCTCCGTTTAACAATACGCCGCCGTCTTTATATTTCTTTAGTATAAAATGCGTAGCGGTGCTTATTACTTTGTCCAAAGTAGAAAGTTTTTGCGAAACAAACATAGCGACTTCTTTTAAGGTTTTGCCTTCCACTATTACAGCCAAGTCGTAAGCCCCGCTCATAAGATACAGGCTTTTTACTTCTTCGAATTGATAAATTTCTTCGGCTATCGCGTCAAAACCCCTGTTGTGCTGGGGAGTTACCTTAACTTCGATAAAAGCTTCGACCAAGTCTTTGCCTAATTTTTCTTCGTTGATTACGGCGGTATATTTGACTATAACGCCCCTGTCTTCAAGCGATTTTATGGCGTCTTTTACCTTTTGTTCTTCTTCGCCCAACATTACGGCTATTTCTTTGGGCGAGCGTCTGGAGTCGTCTGTGAGTATTTTTATAATATCCTGTTCTAACTTGGTCATTTTATTGCTCCTTACGCTTTCATATGGTTTTAAGCTTTAATTATTTTATATGCCGCGCTGTATTATTTAGCTAATTTTTTTTAGGAATTCTTTACGCTGTTTAACAAACCGCCCATTACCAAAATCTTTCTTGCTCTTTCGCTTATGCTTAATTTGGTCTTTATGACTTTATTCTTGGTTATATTTTTTACTTTTACTATTCCGCTTAAGACTTGCTCAGGGGCGTTTTCTATAATTAATTCGTCGTCCATAGACAATTCTTTATAATCGTTTTCGTCTATTATTTCCAAAGGCAATATGCCGTTGTTAATCAAATTGTCTCTGTGAATTCTAGCAAAGCTCAAAGCAAGCACGCCTTTGATGCCAAGATACAAAGGAACAAGCGCGGCGTGCTCTCTGGACGAGCCTTGACCGTAGTTTACGCCCGCGACCAAAAATCCGCCGCCTTCTTTTTTGGCGCGTTTAGGGAATTCGCTGTCTACCGGGGTCAAGCAATAGTCGGATAGATAAGGTATGTTAGACCTAAACGGCAAAAGCTTAGCATCCGACGGCATAATATGGTCGGTGGTAATGTTGTCTTCCATCTTCAAAAGCACTTTGCCCGCGACCTTTTCGGGAAGTTTTGTGTTTTTAGGGAAAGGCTTTATATTAGGCCCCCTTACAATTTGAATATCCGGAAAATCTTCGGGTTTTAGGATTAAGTTGTCGTTGATTAAGAACTTTTCGGGCATTTTTATTTCTATGGGCTCTTTTAAATAATCTTTAGGCGAAACAAAATGCCCGTGCAGCGCGGTCAAAGCCGCGGTTTCCGCGCTTACCAAATATACTTGGGCGCTCTTTGTTCCGCTTCTGCCATAGAAGTTTCGGTTAAACGTTCTTACGGACACAGCGTCCGTTTTGGGAGCCTGACCCATGCCTATGCAAGGGCCGCAAGCGCATTCTAATATTCTCGCTCCCGCGTTTATCATATCGTATAATGCCCCGTTTTGAGCGAGCATGCTCAATACCTGCTTGCTTCCCGGACTTATGGTAAGGCTGACGTCGGGAGCAATGGTCTTGCCCTTTAGGATAGCCGCTACTTTCATCATATCCACATACGACGAGTTAGTGCAGCTTCCAATGCAAACTTGGTCTACCTTAAGACCTGTCAATTCGCTTACTTTCTTTATATTATCGGGCGAATGCGGGCAAGCAGCCAAAGGCTCGATTTGAGATAGATCTATTACAATCTTATGGTCGTAATAAGCGTCGTCGTCCGCTTTTAATTCCACATAGTCCTGCTCTCTGCCTTGAGCTTTTAGGAACTCTCTTGTCACTTCGTCAGACGGGAATATGCTTGTGGTAGCGCCGAGTTCCGCGCCCATATTGGTGATTGTTGCGCGTTCGGGCACGCTCAAAGTTTTTACGCCTTCGCCGCTGTATTCTATAATCTTGCCTACCCCGCCTTTTACGCTTAAAATTCTCAAGACTTCCAAGATAACGTCTTTTGCGGACGAATAGCTGGGAAGTTTGCCTATAAGTTCTATATTAATAATCTCGGGCATCAAAAGATGATAAGCCCCGCCGCCCATAGCCACCGCTACGTCCAAACCGCCCGCGCCTATAGCAAGCATTCCTATGCCGCCTGCGGTAGGCGTGTGAGAGTCCGAGCCTAAAAGCGTCATTCCGGGAACTGCGAAACGCTCAAGATGAACTTGATGGCAAATGCCGTTGCCGGGCTTAGACACGTATACGCCGTGAGCCAAAGCCACGCTTGTAATATACGCATGGTCGTCGGCGTTTTCAAAACCCGTCTGGAGCGTGTTATGGTCTATGTAAGCTACCGATCTTTTGGTCTTTACTTTGTCAATGCCTATGGCTTCTAGCTGCAAATAAGCCATCGTGCCGGTAGAGTCTTGCGTGAGAGTTTGGTCTATTCTTATGGCGATTTCTTCGCCGGGTTTCATTACTCCTTCTACCAAATGAGCTTCGATTATTTTATAAGCTAGACTTTTCTTCATGACCCCTTCCTTTAGTTTTACTTATTTATTTTTTTGCTTATTTTAACATACTAAATAAAAAAAGTAAACGCATAAATTTTTATACGTTAAAATATATTTTTATGCCTAGATTAAACAAGACTAATATTAAACGCCGTTTTATAAAATTTACTTTTGGTCGTCTTTGCAATATTCCAAAACTAATCTATCAAAATCCACCGATTCCACAAAATCGTCTTTGGTAAAATGAGTATTATTAAAAGACATAAAGTGATTAATATGTTTGTCCAAAATCACGGGCGTGGGGATATCAAGCTCGTTGCAAACTTTGGATACGTAGTCAAAAAACTTAGCCTTATTAAATTTTTCGTCAAAATCTATGACAGCGTTTTTTTGGAGTTTTTCTTCCTTAATAGTCCTG
This sequence comes from Clostridia bacterium, assembly GCA_036562165.1. Lineage (GTDB taxonomy): Bacteria > Bacillota > Clostridia > Christensenellales > DUVY01 > DUVY01. The sequence goes on along the minus strand of DATCKP010000079.1, from coordinate 6,011 downwards.
ACCCATACAGAAAACATCGCAAAATCCTGTTAATAAATTGTTTATATTGTATTCAAAAACAAAACATTAAGTCGTATAAGCGGCGACGATTTCGCTAAAAAACATAGTGTGATAGTTTTTGGTTTTATAAAACTCTTCCTTGATATTATCGTCAAAAAGGCTGAACGCTTCCATCCCGCCTTTATATAACACTTTGCATTCTAAATGGATACCGCAGTCCGCTACTATATAAGTATCCAGGAATTTTGCTTTTCTAGGATGCAAATGCAGTTCTTTAAATTTGTCAAAATCTCTTCCCGAAATCTGACCGCATTTTACTAAAGCTTCGGACAAATCTTTTTGGGGCACAGAAATAGCAAATTCGTGATATTTTTCTATTAAGTCGTAGGTGTATCTTGTGTACCTTACCGGAGTGATTATTACTGGCTTGTTCCAAATATTGCCTACGGCTCCCCAGGTCAGCGTCATAAGATTGGGCGGGTTATTGCCGGCTACCAAAAATACGCCCATTTGTTCCATAATCTTTAAGGTTTCGAAAAGAAGTTTTTTATTAATTATCATTTTTGTTACCTTATTTATTTGTGTATTATATCATAAAGGGTTTATTTTTAATAATAATATCATACATAGAAAACAATTTTTTTCAAAAAATTTCTTATAATATAAGCATATTTTGACGTAAAGGTTTAAAATTATTGTCATAATCAAAAATATTTAGTAAACTCTTGTAATGATGAAAAAGGACATTACTCTAAAAATAGCAAGGGGCGCTATCATTGCCGCGCTATACGCAGGTCTTACGATTTTGTTAGAGCCTATTTCATACGGTCCGCTGCAGTTCAGGGTAGCCGAAGCCCTGACGATACTGCCCTTGTTTTTTGTAGAAGCCATACCGGGCTTAACGATAGGCTGTTTTTTGGCAAACGCCTATATGTATGGGCCCGTGGATATGATTTTGGGTTCGCTTGCCACTTTGGTCGCGGCTGTATTAACGCGGTATTCCAAAAAGATATGGCTTGGTGTGATACCGCCTATCGTTATTAACGCGTTTGTAGTGCCTTTGATACTTTTATTAGTGGGCGAAGAAGTGGCTTATTGGTTTACGGTGCTTACCGTCATGGCTGGTCAAGCGGGCGCAGTCATAGGCATAGGCTTGCCGCTGTATTTTGCTCTCAAGCCTTTGGTAAAAAGAGGCGTGCTCAAATCTTCGGACGCGTTTTTTGAGAAAAAATAAAAATTTTTTAAATAATGCGTATAAATAATTTAATTTTGGTCAATAATTTAGAATGCTCATCATTTTCCCCCTTATAATATGCAAAAAAGGACGGCTTAATTTATAGCTGTCCTTTTTGCTTTAGTTTTTACTTAATCCTTAAAAATCAGCGTAAGCTAAAAAGCATTGTTTGTATAACGGCTTAAAAACCTATTGCCTAAAATGAAATAAAAATTAACTAATTGCTGTCAGTTATCTAAAAGCTAATATACAAAAACACATACTGCGGCTTATAACACGCAAAAAGAGAAGCGGCTTAAGAAATCTTAAGCCGCTTCAATATATATATGATAAGGGGGAAAATGATGAGCTAAGTTATGTTTTTTTATTTTTTATGCCCGTTTCGTTCTAGCTTACGTCTTAAATTATATATGTTTATTTGATAATTGTCAACTTTTTTATGTGACTTTTTTACACGAATTTTTACATATTATTAACAAATTCTGCCAATTATTATTAAGGTTCGATTTCGATTCGCTTTTCGGCTTCAAAAACTAGTCCCACCGTTCCGGGACCGGTGTGCGAACCGATAACGGGACCTATGTAACCGATCTCTACTTCTTTAATCCAAGTTTCTTCCAATATCATATTCTTTAAGGTTTCCGCGGTTTCCAAATCGTCCGCGTGAGCTATATATGCTAATGTGGCGTCTTTTTTGGCGTATTTTTTGATAGCGTTAACAGCGTATTTTAAAGTTTTGGCTACGCCCCTTTCTTTGTCAAACGGCACAAGCTGACCTTTATGATTGATTATGATAATAGGGCGTATTCCTAAAACCGTGCCTACAACCGCGACGGCGGGGCTTATGCGTCCGCCCCTTTTTAGATGGAACAAGTCTTTTGCGAATATCCAGTGATGCACTCTGTCGACTAAACCTTGCAAATACTCTGCCACTTCTTCGGCGCTCTTGCCTTGGTCTCTTAAGCGTCTTGCCATGTCTAATACGTATCTTTGGCCTTGGGTAGCGCCTTTTGAGTCTATAGCGTAAATCTTTCTGCCGGGATATTTTTCCATTACTTCCTTTGCCGCCATTTGAGCGTTGGACGCGGTAGCGGATAAGCCGCCCGAAAGCGATATATGCACGATATCGCCTTCTTCTTGCAAAAGCTTTTCAAAATATTCGGCGGTCTCAAAAGGAGAAAGCTGGGTGGTTTTAGAAACTTTGCCCGCTCTTAAAAGATCGTAAAAGTCTTTATATTCTTGAAAGCTGTCGTAATTGTCTCTATATTCAACGTCGTCGATGATATAAGCCATCGGAATGTATTTAATGTTGTATTTCTTTAAATCGCTTTTTAAATGATCGCAGCAAGAATCAGTCGAAAGTATAAAACTCATATTTTACTCCTTAAAGTTTAATGTAAAATAGCGTAAATACTCTATAAATATAATATTTTTTTACATATTTTGCAATACCTTTTTTATAAATGACTGTTTGCTGGATATTTTTACCAAACAAAAAAACATCTCTTTTTCTTTCAAAAAAAGAGATGTTTTTTATCTAAACGCTATATTTTTTTCTTAATCTTCCCAGTCGTCTATTTCGCAGCAGTCGTCCAAATCGTCGCAATCGCAATCGTCGTCGCAGCAGCAGTCTTCGTCTTCTATAAACTCTTCTTCTGCTTCGTATACGTCGGTAAACACTTTAAGCTTATTTTCTATATCTTGCTCGTCGTCGCGTTTGGGTTCGGGTATGTCTTTATAAATATGCCAAATTTCCGTATATTCTTCGTATCCATGGGGCGCAATTATAATTAAAGGCGTCAAGGATTCTACTTCGATAAAGCGATCGTTGGTGTAGGACTCAAAGTTGCAGCTATAATTAGGATATTGGGCGTTTTCGTAATAAGGGAATTCTTTTACCACAAGCTCGTTATGATTAAAATACGCCGCCCAGCCTCTGTGGTTGGTTGTGCCAAACTTAAACGCGTTTTTCTTATTCATTTGCTTTACGGTAATAAACTTATCGCCCCAATAAACTCTTTCGTCGTTCATAGAGCTGTAAGGCCACAGCGAAACCGCTCTGTTTGCCACAAGCCCTGTGTCATGATTGGAATTGGGAACGACTAACAATCCGCCCACGTAAAACATTGTAAGTCCCCACAACGAAAGCTCTACGTCAAACAAGCCGTGGTTGGTAATGCGATGGTCGATATATACCGTGCCGTCTTCTTCCATTGTAACGCGCATAGACTTTGAAAGCTGGGTTTTTTGTTCTATGGGAGCGTGCAAGATTACGCCGTTTTCTATTATGCGGAATTCTACGGGGCTGTTATCGGGCTGATAAGTGCGGATTATATCTTCGGGAGCGTGCCACAGCCTGTGTCCGCCGTAACCGTAAAACTCGTCTCCGCCCGTCTTGCCGGCGGTTTCGGGAAATACAGCCATATGGTTTTTCCCGCCTTTAAATCCATAGCTTATAATTCTAGGTCCGACGTCGGTGGTTACGATAACTTCTACTTCGCCGTTGGAAATGCTAAGACAATTTTCCCAACCTTGAAAACTCTTTTTTTCTACAGTTATCATATTTGGTTTTCTCCCGTTTATATTTTTTATTTATTTTAACCCAAACTTTAAGTTTAAATCTTTATTCTATCGCGTCAAAGAATCTTACAAACTCGCCTTTATAAATCATCTTAACTTTGCCTGTGCGGCCGTTTCTGTGCTTGGCGATAATCAAATCTATTTCTTGGGGCTCGCTGGACGACGTTATCTCGCTGTTTACGCGGTGAATAAACATAACTATATCAGCGTCCTGCTCGATCGCGCCCGATTCTCTTAAGTCGGACAACTGCGGCGCGCTCTTGCGCTCTTCGCTTTTGCGAGACAATTGGCTCAAAAGCAATATAGGCACGTTTAGCTCTTTTGCGGTAATCTTCAAAAACCTGGTTATGTCCGCTACTTCTTGAGCGCGGGACTCAAAACGGTCTTTGTTAGGGGTAATCAATTGAAGATAGTCGATCATTACAACGTCAAGGCCTTTTTCTTTTCGCATTCTAAGGCACTTGTTAAGTATATCCTGCGGTCGAATATAAGAAGAATCGTCTATATATAATTCGCATTCGTCCAAAAGCTTGGTCGCCGCTAAAACTTTAGCCCATTCTTCCGTGCTCAATTCTCCCCTTGCCATTTTGGTCATAGACACTCCGCCTACCGAGCAAATAAGTCTTTGCATAAGCTGTTCTTTGGACATTTCCAAAGAAAACACCGCGCAATGAAGCTTGGGCTTTTGGCCTTCGGTTATCTTTCTGCCCGCGTTAAGAGCTATATTGGACATTATGTTCATAGCCAGCGCGGTTTTGCCGACGCCGGGACGCGCGGCAAGCAATATAAGGTCGGACGGATGAAGCCCGTTGAGCATGCTGTCTATGCCTATGTATCCGGTAGGAATGCCGGCGCGCAAAGCAGGGTCTTTGAGCTCGTCCAGTTTTTTCAAAACAGGAACGGTAAGCTCTCGGACGCTTACCAGTTCGTTTCGTTCGTGGGATTTGCTTATATCGTATAAAACGCTTTCGGTTTTTGCCAGCACTTCTTCGGCGTTTTCGTTTTCGTAGGCTTGTTCTACCGCGTAAGAACAAGCCTCGATAATCTTTCTAAGCATTGCCTTGGATTTTACTATCTCGGTATGCTTTTTGAAGTTAGCCGAAGTAGGCGTAATCGACGCCAAGGTAGTAATATACTGAACGCCGCCCGCAATCTGCAAAGTCCCTAAGCGTTCTAGTTCGTCTATTAAGGTAATAGCGTCTAAAGTGTTATTAATATCCGGACGGGATAGGATATTTTGCATCGCTTCAAAGATTAATTGATGCGATTCGGAATAAAAACAATCTTTAGTAAGCTCTTGAAGTATGTAAATCGCCGCATTGTTGTCTATAAGCATACAGCCAAGCACGGCCTGCTCGGCGTCCAAATTGTGCGGCATTCTGCGCGCGGCAGCAAGAACGCTTGGTTTTGCCGCGTCTTTTGTGCGACCTGCCATATTCCCTCCGCAAAAAAGCAAAAAGAAAACTTATTATTTTTTATATTATAACATCAAGAAATATATATTTTAACCGCTAAAGCGTTATTTTTTGTTGGCTTTGTATCTTTGACCCTTGTCCAAAATCTTTTTTCTGATTCTAAAATTCTTAGGCGTTACTTCTAATAATTCATCGTCGCCCAAAAACTCCAAAGCTTCTTCCAAGCTCAAAATCTTGGGCGGGGTAAGCCTTAACGCTTCGTCCGAGCCGGCCGCGCGCATATTGGTAAGCTGCTTTTTCTTGCAAACATTGACTACCAAGTCTTCGTTTTTGGGATTGGCCCCCACGACCATGCCCATATAAACTTGGGTACCGGGGCCTATGAATAATTGCCCGCGGTCTTGGGCATTGAACAATCCGTAAGCAACGGCTTCGCCCGTTTCGCTTGCTATAAGCGCGCCTGTCTGTCTTCTTACAATCTCGCCTTTATAAGGCTCATAACCCCAGAATATAGAGCTTAAAATTCCTTCTCCTTTTGTGTCCGTCAAAAATTCAGATTTATATCCAAATAATCCCCTTGTAGGAATTTTGAATTCCATTTTGATTCTTGAGCCGTGCGGCGTCATATTAATAAGCTCGCCTTTTCTTAAGCCCATCTTTTCCATAACCGCGCCCATAGACTCGCTGGGCACGTCAATAATCAGCATTTCCATGGGCTCGCAAAGCTCGCCGTCTATGACCTTGGTGAGCACCTTGGGCATGCTGACTTGAAACTCGTAGCC
>DATCKP010000063.1:0-1685 GCA_036562165.1 Clostridia bacterium | reverse complement strand
AATATGGTCGGGACAGGTTGAGTTTTCCACCCAAACCTTTTTATCTTGAATAACCAGTATCATCAAAACATCGCCGTCCGAATCGGTTATATTATATTGCCCGTCGAGATTTATATCGTAATCAGCAAAAAGTTCGTTGCCAACAAATACCCTTACGCGACTGCCTTGTTCTTTAATCCGTAAGCTTGCCGCCATCAACGCTATGACGACGCAAGCCAAAACGGCAAATACGGCGATATCCCAAAGGGCAAAAGGCCGCGATGATTTTAATTTTTTTACTTTGCGTTCATTCATGATTTAAAACTATATGTTTTACCGTTTAATACGTATGGACGATAGTCTTCAAAGCCTTTAGCTAATGCATGGTCAAATCTTTCTATATTATCGCCCACTACGGCGTAAAATTTATCATGCGAGATTAAAATACCGCTCAAACCGTTGTTTTCCATAAATTTTATGCCGTTTTCAAGCCCTAAAAGCATTACGATAGTGGCGTAAATGTCGGACAATTCCGAGCTTTTATGAATTACTGTAACCGAAGTCAACCCGTGCTCGTCATTAAAGTCCTCAAAAGTATTATCTCCCTCTGTCCTGTTGATGTTTACGGGCAGTCCCGTTTTGGGATTTAATATGTGAGCGTATTTTATCTTTCTTAGGACTTTTTCATCTTCGCCTAATATGTCATAAGGAAAATATCTAACGTAATCTCCGCTGGTAACCAAAGACGTATCTTCCGCCAACAGAGCGCAAAAATTATTGGTTGCATTTAAATCGGGCATCTTTACCCCGACGGTAAACTTTTGAGAAGCGCCGTCGGACATAGGCTTGGATTTATAGACATAAACATTTCCGCCTATATCAATAACCGCGCTTTTTAATCTATACTTTCCGCAGATTTTTACGGCCAAATCAGCGCCGTATCCTTTTGCTTGCGCGCCAAAATCGATTTTTATTTCTTTTTGGGTTTTTTGGATAAAGTAGCCTTTATTGTCTTTACCAATATTGACAGCATTTAAATTGATATAAGGCAAAACTTCGTTTATTTGCGCCGGCGAAGGTATCGTCCTTTGACGGTTTAAATCAAAGTGTATGTTTTTTATGTTTTTAGCGTCCAATCCCCACAATTCCATCAAAGGATAAACGGCGGGATTAAATAACTCAAAGGCGTTGCCTAAGCCTTCAATAGCGCCTTTTCCGTCCTTATTTTCATGCAAATCTTTTGCCAATGAAAGCATATGATAGACATGCTCGGAGACATAAAACTTTGTCTGAGGATTGAATTCTTGTCCGTCAAGACCGTAATTATTAAACTTATAAATAACGCTGTCTTCATCTACGGTGTTCAATTCGGAGTTTAGGCTCTTTAAGGTATTGAGAATTTCGTCTTTAGCTTTTATCAAATTATTTCTGTTAGTCCCATATAGCGTCGCGTTTAGAGATATTTGCTTCGAGCCTATTCCAAAAACAAAGTCGTTAAATTTTATAAACCTAACCTTTTGCTCGCAAGAAGACAGCAAAACAGAACTTGCCGCAACGAATATAGTTAATAAAGCAATAAAAATCTTTTTCATAAGAGTAAATTGATTATACTATAAAATAAGAAAATTAGCTAAAAAATTAAGGCAACAGTTTTACTATCTTTCTGTTTGATTATTTTATTCCGAACAAGACAATGCGTTTTAGAG
>DATCKP010000057.1:0-2007 GCA_036562165.1 Clostridia bacterium | reverse complement strand
AAGACCATAATAGGCGGTTTTTTGCCTTGTTTTTTAGCGTTTAAATATACGTATATTATTCCTACCGTTCCCAACAAAACCGCTATAGCGCTTACTAATTGAGACACGGGCAATACGTTGGGAATCAAATACAAAACGAATTGCTGTTTGTCTCTAAAGGACTCTAATACCATTCTAACCGCGCCGTAATAAATTCCGTAGCAAGCAAACACAAATCCCGGGAAGCTGCGTCTGCGGCCTATAAACAGCCACAGCAGCAAGAAAAATCCTATCAAGTCAAGCACGGATTCGTAGAAAAACAAAGCTTGATACCACATACCGTTTACTTTAACGGCTATGGGGAAAAATTGAAAAGCGGGATTAAGAATAGGCTGACCGTATACTTCGCCGTTTACAAAGTTACCCCATCTGCCTATCGCTTGTCCTAAAATTAAGAACGGCGCGCCGATATCGCACATCATCAAGAAATTTTCTTTCTTTTCGCCTGTTTGCTGCTGTTTGCGTTTATATATCCTGCTGTTGATAAAGACGCCCAACAATCCCCCTAAAACGCCGCCGTAAATCGCCAAACCTTGAAGTCTAAATCCGTCGTCGTAAAAACCAAATACCTCGCCAAAAGAATATTGGGCTCCGGAGCCTATAATATCAAAGATGACATAATACAATCTCGCTCCTAATATAGCCAAAGGCAAAGCCCAAATCATTATATCAAAAACCACGTCCGGATTGTAACCGCGTTTTTTAGCTGTAAAATACGCGCCGACCATTCCGGCAATCATGCCAAGACCGACTAAAAAACCATACCAATTCCATTTTACAGCCGCCAAAAGATTTATCATAGCGCGCTCCTATAAACCAATAGATAAAACTCAATAATTTATTATATTATAGTTATAATCAATAGTCAATTTATAATCTTACGACAAGTAAAATATTAGATGGAAAAAACATTTCAGGAGTTTTGATTGATATTGCCAAAAACTTTCATATGATTTTGATTGATATTGCCAAAAACTTTCATATGATATATAATTATTTACAGCGATTGATTTTTTTATTTTTTTATTTTCAATTGTAAATTTTATTGCTAGAGAGGTTTTTAATGTCTAAAAAACTTCCTCAAGAACTAATAGAGGACTTGTTAAACTATGCCAACGCACATCTTTATTTACCCCTATCCGACAACATTTACGTTAGAAATAAATTATTAGCCAAGCTTCGTCTTAACGAACCGGCTCAAAATGTTTCGCAAAGCTCGGAAGAAGACGATGTTTCTTTGGTAAAAACCCCTGCAAAAATCTTATCTCAATTATCAGAATACGCGATAGAGCAAGGAATTATAGAGCCCAGCAAAAGAGTTAATTTTGAAACCGAAATAATGGATCTTGTTTGTCCGCCCCCGTCTTTTATCATAGACACCTTTGACCAAATCGCTTGCGAAAAAAACACTAAGGAAGCTTGTTTGTTTTTATACGATTATTGCATAAAGTCAAATTATATTCGTTACGACGAAGTAGCGGCCAATATTTGCTGGACCGCGCCGGCGGAAAAAGCGGACTTGGAGATTACTATAAACATCGCCAAGCCCGAAAAAGACAACAAAAAGACCGCCGAGCTTCTTAAAAAACCCCAAACAGACTATCCTAAATGTCCGCTTTGCAAGGAAAACGTCGGCTTTTGGGGCGACGATAACACTCCTTCCAAACTCACTTTAAGAACGATACCCATTTACTTAAACGACGAATTATGGCATTTTCAGTTTTCGCCGTATAGATATTATAACGAGCACTGCATAGTCTTTAGCGACGAACACGTGCCGATGTGCGTGGATCAAACCACGGTAGTAAGGCTGTTTGACTTTATAGATTTATTCCCGCATTATTTCTTGGGCTCAAACGCCGCTTTGCCTAGGATCGGCGGCTCTATTTTAAACCACGACCATTATCAAGGCGGCAACCATAAAATGCCCTTACACAAAGCCAAGATAAAATATAGATTCTCTTCGCC
>DATCKP010000015.1:0-5287 GCA_036562165.1 Clostridia bacterium | reverse complement strand
CGGCAAGCCCGCGCGCGTTGTCAACGATAGGGCCGTAAGCGTCGTTGCTTATAATCATTCCGACTATAGAAAGCATGCCTACAGCCGCCATAGATATGCCGAACATACCGTATCCTTCGCCCAAGGGAGAGCACAAATAATAAGCTCCAAGAGCGGACACGGCTATGCCTATCATAGCGGGAAGCACGCTCAAAAAACCGTAGCTTATGCCCGACAAAATCGTAAACGCAGGGCCGCTTTGAGAAGATCTAGCTACGTTTTGGACAGGGCGTTTTGTGTCGTTGGTAAAGTAGTCGGTAACGATACCGATAAGCACGCCTACCAATAAGCCTAGGATAGACGCGCCCCAAATACGCCATTCAAACTTAAACAAGGCAGTCGCCGCAGCGGACAACGCCAAGAACAAGCCCGTAGTAATATACGTGCTCATATTAAGAGCCATAGTGGGATCGTCTTTTTTGCCCATTCTGGCGAGGAATATGCCGATCAAGGAAGACAACAATCCGATGGACGCAAACGCGAATATCATCATCACGTTTTTAGCCACGCCCATGCTGGCCGCCATAACCAACGCGGCAGTCATAGACGCGACGTTAGAGTCAAACAAGTCGGCTCCCATGCCTGCGACGTCGCCTACATTGTCGCCTACGTTATCAGCGATAACCGCAGGATTGCGAGGGTCGTCTTCGGGAATGCCTAACTCAACCTTGCCTACCAAGTCGGCGCTTATGTCGGCGGTCTTAGTGAAAATGCCGCCGCCCGCTTTAGCAAACAAAGCCAAGCTGGACGCGCCAAAGCTGAATCCTAGCAAAAGCGAAGAGTTGCCGGTAGCCATATAAACCAAATACGCAAGACCTACGCCTAACAAGCTTGCGCCGACTACCGCAAGACCCATAACAGCGCCGCCGCGGAATCCGCACAAGAAGCTGGGCTTAATGCCCTTTTGAGCCGCTTCGGCGGTTTTGATGTTGGCTATGGTAGCTATAGCTATGCCTATATATCCGGCAAGGCAGCTAAACGCGTTGCCTAAAATATAAGCCAAAACAACTGTAATATGGTCAAGGATAGTTTCGCTTAAATTTCCTTGCCATATGGGTTGAGGCAAGAACACGAAGATAAACAAAGATACAACCCCGGCGAATTTGGCGAGAATAATATATTCCTTTTTCAAAAAGGTCATCGCGCCGCTTCTTATGTGCTTGCCCATTTGGGCGATCACAGGATTTTCCGAAGGCTGCTTTTTAATCCATTGATAAAATACGGTAACAAAAACAAAAGCCAGCAGGGAAACAACGATTCCCGCTACAATGAATAAAACAGTTCTAGTATCCAAAGCATTTCCCCTTTATGTGTTTTTTGGGCGATTGGTAAAATCATCCAAGGCTTATTTTATATCTATATTATGCTTATGTCAATGGCGATTTTGAACAATTTTATTATTATTGACATAATTGTTAACAAAAATAATACGCAAATTAGCAAAATTTTACAACCGCTAATTTGCGTATTATTAGCTGTACGTATTTGAAACGTATTTTATTTTTTAATCTTTCTCAAAATAACACTATAGCGCTGAGAATCGTCATTCTTTATCAAATGCCTTTCGATTTCAAAAAATCCGCATCTTTTATAAACTTTTAATAGTTCTTCTTGGTCGTCGTATAATTCAGCGATGTATACTTTATACGGCGTGTCGGCCACTACATAATTAATCAACTCTTCTTCGGCGCTTGGGTCTTTAAACTCCGGCAAAATCTCTATCGGCTCTAAAAACGCGGTATCGTCGGGATAATGAGAGATAGGATAGCTTATGTATTTGAATTTCTCATAACATATCTTGCCTTTGCCGCCTAAAGCTTTTTTCAGCTCTTTTAAGTCAAGATTCATTGCGCGTTTTTTATTGCCGCTTATGCCCATCATTCCTATAGCATGTTCTTCGCCTAAAGCGACATAAAAGCTGTCAAGCTCAAACATATGGCAAAAGGCTTCGATTAATTGCCGCTTGATTTTTTGCTTTTTTTCTTCGCTGTATTTTTCTTTGAACAAAAAACCGAATTCGCTCTCATGATTGGTAACAAATATTTCGGATAAATCTTCTCTGATATCTTCTAATTCCGCAGCAATTTTTACCGTTACCATCTCCCCAAACACTCCGTATGTATTTCCAATAAAATTGTAGCACAAATAAACGCATATGCCAATATCTAAACAAAAAGGCAGTCCCGATTTATATTCGAGACCGCCTTTTTATTTTGACCGTTTTGGAGCGGTTTTTGGAAAAAGACATTATGTCGAAGTATACATCGAATCGCCCTTGGAGCGCATATCGGGTATATACGAATATTCTTGATTGGTTCTCGCTATTGTCACATTATCGACCGCGCGGTCTTGAAGTTCGGGCACAGGGTTAGGCTGAGATTCCGCGCGGTAGTCCGTCTTCATCTGGTCGATGTGTTTTTGGATTACCACGTGGCTGGGAACGCGGTCAATATCGTGGTTGAGCTTGTCTTGATAGAAGAAGAATTTGCTGTCCGACGACAACTCTTTTACATTGACGTATTTTTCTTTTTGAGCGGTAAGCTCTATTTGACTGCCTAAAATACCGCGGACATAATCGCGCGTGTCGTGGAATTGAAGTAATTTAGGGAACGCTTCGGGAACGTAATCCTGCCAATCTTTATTTTCGTATTTTTTCAACAGCTCTGCCGCTTTATGCAAATGCGCGATCTCTTGTTCTAAATGCAGTTCCCAAACGGATTTTACGTTGGGATCAAGCTCGTCCATATAGAAAGAGTAATACAAATAGCATTCCATATACTCATGAAGCAGCAAACTCTCAAGCCACGAACAGTTAGGGTCTAACAACGAGCCGTAATGCGTTACGTGCTGCTCTTCTATCATAGCGATTTCTTGATAAAGCTGGCGTCCTAAATCTGTGTAATAGTTGTTGCCGACGTTCATATAAAAGTTCATTGTCTGCTGTTCGGCGGCGGTAATTATAAGGGTGTTGAGCTTGGTCTTTATGTCCGCCTTTTTGAAGTCTACATGATATTTAGGCGAATCCATAGGATAACGGTGTTCGGCTATGGTAGGTCTGCCCGGAGTAATGTCCACGTAGCTTTTTACCAAGTTTTCCGCGGGCGTATTGGTGTCTAGGTTCATCAAGTTGGCGTATCTATATAGATGGTCGAAGTCTTCCAGCAACGCGAAGTCCAGCGCCGCCTTTACGTTTTTGTCGGGCTCGTTTTGAGCCAGCCACGCCGTTAAATCCACCGCCACATGCTCGTAGCCTATGGTTACTTCCAAAGCCGTTTCGTTAATAGGCTTAAGCCAGTTTATCCGCTTTTGCTGCTGCTGCTCTATACGCCTTGTCATAGCCAGCTCTCTTCGCAAGTCGTTGTCCGCGCAATGACGCTGGAATTGATGCGAAAACAAAGCCGCTTCTACTTCTATGCCGTTCATCAAAATTATTCGAACTTTGGTGTAAGGGTCTACCGTTTTTTTGTCGTAAGGCATCGGGTAAAGCGTCTGCCAATCCATAAAATATTGCTCGATCTTTTTGGGCTTTTGATCAAAGGGCTTAAACATTTCTAAACTCCTTTTTGCGTTTTCTATTACTAAAGTTTACATTTTCAAGCAAAAATATTCTAAAACCCTTTTTCAAAGCCAATTTAAGCAATAAAAAAGGGCTTTAAAATCTTTAAAGCCCCAAAATCTTTTATTCCCAAGGGAATTTATATTGTTTAAGCCCCAGCATATCTCTTACTTGGCTTAACTCTTTTTGGACTGACTCGTTTATAGGCACGCCTGTGTTTTTGCGTTCTTGCCAAACAAGATATTCTTTTTCGCCCGCGGTGTATATGCGTTCGCAGCCCGGAGCGCGTTTGGAAGCCCTGAGCTGTCTTAATATATCTCCGGCCGTTTTTTTGAACGCTTCCGCGCCCATAAACGCTTCGGTGTCAATGGCTATAAAGAAATGACCCAAATGATAAGGAACCTTTTTGCCGTCTTTGTCTATGCCTGTAAGCATCTTTAGGTAATTTCCTTGAGCCAAAGCGGCGGACAATATCTCTACCGCGGTGGCGTATCCGTAGCCTTTATAACCCGCAAGCTCTTCCCCTATTCCGCCCAAAGGAGCAAGCGCCGCGTCGCCTGTCGTCAAGTCTTTCAAAATTTGATCGGAATCCGTTTTGGGCTTGCCGTCTCGACCTATTACCATTCCTTCGGGAGTGGGAAGCCCCATTCTCGCGAAATATTCTATCTTTCCCCTTTGGGTTATAGACGTAGCGCAGTCTATATTAAAAGGAAATTCCTCGTCCGTGGGCAAGCCTATAGTAAGCGGGTTGGTTCCCAGCATATTTTCTACCCCGAAGGTAGGAGCGATAGACGGGCGGGCGTTAGTGCCGGTAATGCCTATCATACTTTGTTTGGCTGCCATCGTAGTGTAATAACCCGCTATGCCGTAATGCGAAGAGTTTCTTACGGCAACCATGCCCATTCCGTATTCTTTCGCCTTTTTTATAGCAAGCTCCATCGCCCTATAGCCGATTACTTGACCCATGCCGTCATGGCCGTCTACCACGGCGGTAGTCGGGGTTTCGCGAACGATTTCAAAATTGGTCACGGGGTTTTGGATTTTATCTATAAGCCTGTCTATGTAAATAGGCTTAAACCTATTGACGCCGTGAGACTCTATGCCGCGCCTGTCCGCTTCCAGCAACACGTCGGCGCAAATTTCCGCGTCCGCCCTAGGCACGCCCAAAGCGACAAACGCGTCGGTTACAAAATCCTGCGCTGTTTTCCAATCCAAGATCATTGTCATAAAATTTTCTCCAAAAAAATTAATTTATTTAATTGTATCTTACCGCAAAATATAAATCAATATCAATTTTGATTTTATTGTCTTTTTATATTTGTCGTTTTTGATAAAAAATATTTAGTTTTTAAAAACCCTTATTCCGTTTTCGCGCTTGTCAAAAAATCAATAAATTCCTTTAACACTTCTTGATTTATCGAATAATAAATCCACTTGCCTTCTTTTTGGGCGGTTATTAATCCGCTTTGCGTGAGCATTTTCATATGATAGCTTAAGGTAGGCTGCGTTATGTCAAACTTCTCCAAAATTTCGCATGCGCATTGTTTGCCTTCTTTGAGCATATCAAAAATCTTGATTCTTGTCGGATCTCCCAAAGTTTTGCAAATATACGCATATTCCGGATAAGTCATAACACGCTCCTTAATAAATATTTTTTTATATTTTATTTGTTATTTGTATATATGTCAATCA
>DATCKP010000125.1:0-5032 GCA_036562165.1 Clostridia bacterium | reverse complement strand
GTCTTATGCTTTGGACAGTGTCTTTTTTCTATAGGCAAACCTTTTTCTACGATGATAATTTTTTTGTTTGATTTATTTCTAATCATTTCGATAGCCGTAAAAATTCCAGAAGGCCCTGCGCCTACTATTACGACGTCAGCTTTCATATCGCTCTCCTTAGCATAAAAGTTCCAAAGACATTTATATATGCGTTTTACGTATAAGTCAACTGATATTTAACAAAAATTTTTTCCAAAAGCTTTTGCTTAGCAAAAAATATTCAAATAAAAAAACCGCCTTATATTTAGGCGGTCTTTTAAAAAAATTATAAAACGCTTTAGATAGGCTTAATAAACAACTGCGTAAAATACAGCGTTCCGTTGGAAGCTTTTGCCACGCCGACGCCCATTTGGGTTACGGTATTGGATAGTATGTTAGCTCTATGACCCGGGGAATTCATCCACGCGTTCATAACGTCTTGCGCGGTCTTTTGACCGTAAGCTATATTTTCCGCCGCCGCGGAGAACTTAAGCCCGTAAGATTCCAGCATCTTAAAAGGCGAGCCGTAAACCGGCGAATAGTGAGAGAAGTACTTGTTGTCTATCATATCTTGGGATTTGATTCTAGCCACCCTTGCCACCTGCCAGTTGTAAGTCAAAGGGGGAAGCCCGTTATAGCTTCTTTGAAGGTTAACCAGCCTAAAAATCTCGTCTTCTATCGCTTTAAGCGGCGCGGCTTCGGGAATATATATGACTTGCCCGGGATAAATTAAAGAAGGATTTTTTATGCCGGGGTTAGCCGCGATAAGCTCGGAAAGACCGATCTCAAATTTTACGGCTATCTTCCACAAAGAATCGCCCGCTGCTACCTTATAAGTCGTAGGAGCGGCCGCTTGGGAGCTGATTGCTTGAGTTTTTGTATCCGCGGCGCTTACGCTGTAGCTATAAGGCGAAAAGGCAAATACTATTGCCGCAATTGCGAATATAAATATTTTTGCTATTTTCATAGTCTCATTCCTTACGCTTTTTTTTTAGTTTTAATATTGCAATATATATAGAAAAATATACAAATTAAGGCAAAATTGAAGACTAAATTGTCAAAAAAACGGCGCTGTATTTGAATATTGATAATAATTGTAAGTTTAAGTTATTTATGTTACTATATAAAAAAAGAAATCAGGAGATAAAAATGCAAAATTTTGAATTTTATAATCCTACCGAACTCGTGTTTGGAAAAGACACGCAAAAAAAAGTAGGCGAATTGGTAAGAAAATATAACGGAACCAGAGTTTTAGTGGTATACGGCGGCGGCTCGGTAAAAAAGACCGGGTTATTAGACGAAGTAAAGCAATGCCTTGCCCAAGCCGATATAACCTTTTTTGAATTAGGCGGAGTCGTGCCTAATCCTAGATGGGACTTGGTAGAAAAAGGCGTAAAAATAGTAAAAGAAAACAACCTAGACTTCGTTTTGGGCGTAGGCGGCGGCAGCGTAATAGACACCGTTAAAGCTATTTGTATGCAGGCCGTATACGAAGGAGACGCTTGGACGGATTTTTATCTTAACCATCAAGAAGCCCAAAAAGCCTTGCCCAACGGCAACATCTTGACGATAGCGGCTGCGGGCAGCGAATCAAGCCCTAACTCAGTTATCACCAACGAAAAAGATTATTTCAAAATCGGGGCTTACAGCCGCGCTATAATTCCAAAATTCGCTATACTTAACCCCGAATTATTATACACCGTGCCTAAATATCATATCGGCTGCGGGGCAAGCGACATTTTAGCGCATCTTATGGAAAGATATTTTACCAATGAAAACAACGTAGACCTTACGGATAGATTGATAGAGGCGACAGCGAAAACGATTATACATTACACGCCTTTGGTGCTTCAAAATCCCCAAGATTATAACGCCCAAGCCGAGTTTATGTTTGCGGGAACTATCGCCCACAACGGCTTGCTGAATTGCGGCAGGATAGGCGACTGGGCGTCTCACGGAATCGAGCATCAATTGTCGCTGTTTTACGATATAGCCCACGGCGCAGGGCTGGCTATAATCTTCCCTGCTTGGATAAAATACGTTTACAAGCACAATGTCAATAGATTTGCTCAATTTTTCCAAAACGTATTCGGCGTAAACTACAGTCTATGCAATCTAGAGTTAATAGTTTTGCAAGGCGTAAGAAAGCTTGAAGAATTTTACGCTTCCATCGGAATGCCTACGCGTTTAAGACAGGTCGGCATCGGCGAAGAAAAGTTTAAATTAATGGCGCAAAAAGCAGTGGCGTCTAAAAGCTTAGGCAATCTTGTGCCTTTAGACCCGTTGGACGTCGAAAAAATATACAGGCTTGCTTTATAATGTTGGAATTGTTGTTCAGCCCGCCTAGGCTATGGATATTTATAATTTTCGCAGCCGAAGTTATAACTTATATGATACTTATGACGCCCAAAATCAATCTTCGCCTTAGCGTGTTTTTGGGCGTAAGCGTGGGCTTTGTAATAGGTTTTATTTTGATTATAATATTCTGGGTAAATACTATTTGGGCTGTAATAGGTCTGTCGACAGCGGTCCTATATTGCGCGGGGACTACCGTTCATATTATAAAAGGCAAAAGATATGTTAAAGACATAGTGGAAAACTAAAAAAGCCTGTAAATTTTAATTTGCAGGCTTTTATAATACTACGCCTTTTAGATACGGCATATATGCACATATCAGCATATGCACCTAAAACAGAAGGGGAGTAAGTTTATAGGATTATATCGAAATATATGCTCAATTGAACATATACGCAAAATTTCTTATAGCTTATAAGTTTTTAAAAAAGTATTTCAATTTAGACAATGATTTCACAATTAACGGTTAGACTTTTGCTTTTTATAAGCTGTTATGATATTATAAAAATATTAATTTTGTAGGAGAAAGTTTCTTGAAAACCGATATCGAAATCGCTTTGGAAGCTAAGTTAAGACCTATTCAAGAAGTCGCGCAAGAATTGGGACTTGACGCGGACGATTACGATTTATACGGAAAATACAAAGCCAAGGTCAGCCGCATAAGACAAGACCGCAAAGGCAAGCTGATTTTAGTCACGGCGATCAACCCCACTCCCGCTGGAGAAGGCAAGACTACGGTAAGCATCGGGCTTGCCGACGCTTTAAGAAAAATCGGCAAAAAGGCGATGCTGGCTTTAAGAGAGCCTTCGCTCGGCCCGGTGTTCGGCATTAAAGGCGGAGCCGCGGGCGGCGGGTATGCTCAGCTTGCTCCTATGAGCGATATAAACTTGCATTTTACGGGCGACTTTCATGCAATAACCGCCGCAAACAACCTTTTGTCCGCGATGATTGACAATCATATATATTTTGGGAACAAGCTCAACATCAAAACTGTAACTTGGAACAGATGCCTTGACGTAAACGACCGCGCGCTTAGAAACATTCAGATAATATACGAAGGCAATAGAGTGGTAGGCAACAGGACTGAAAGCTTTAATATAACCGCCGCCAGCGAAATTATGGCGGTGTTTTGCCTAAGCTCTAGCTTTGACGACCTAAAAAAGCGTTTGTCGCGTATCGTGGTAGGCTACGACCAAGACAACAAACCGGTAACGGCAGACGACCTAAAAGCCAGCGAAGCTATGGCGATATTGCTATACGACGCTTTAAAACCTAATTTAGTTCAAACATTGGAAGGAACGCCGGCTTTTGTGCATGGCGGCCCGTTTGCCAATATAGCCCACGGCTGCAACAGCGTAATCGCCACCAAGAGCGCTCTTAAGCTGGTCGATTACGTAGTTACAGAAGCCGGTTTTGGCGCAGATTTAGGCGCGGAAAAGTTTTTGGATATCAAATGCAGAGTTAATGATTTGTCTCCCGACTGCGTAGTTTTGGTAGCTACCATAAGGGCATTAAAATACAACGGACAAGCCAAAGACCTGAAGACAGAAGACCTAGACGCTCTCAAAAAGGGCTTGCCCAACCTTATAAAACATATAGACAATATAACCAATCAATTTAAACTGCCTTGCGTCGTCGCGATTAACAGATTCTCCACGGATACCGACGCCGAAATCAATCTAGTAAAGCAAGCTTGTCAAGCGCTAAACATTAAGGCAGTAGTAACCGACGTGTTCAGTCAAGGCGGCGCTGGCGGAATAGATTTGGCGGAAGAAGCGGTAAAATTGTGCGAGCTACCTAATCGCGGCATTAACTTTGCTTATTCTTTGGAAGACAGCATAGAAGAAAAGATTACAAAAATCGCGACCAAGATTTACGGCGCGGACGGCGTGGAATTTTCTCCTGCCGCTCAAAAACAGCTATCCAAACTAACCCAAGACGGATTCGGCAATCTTCCTGTCTGCGTGGCGAAAACGCAGTATTCTTTGAGCGACAATCCTAATCTATTAGGAGCTCCCAAAGGATTTAAACTGACGGTAAGGGAATTGCAGTTAAGAGCGGGAGCTGGATTTATAGTAGCGGTTGCGGGCGATATTATGCTTATGCCCGGGCTGTCCAAAACGCCCAACGCCGAAAAAATGACCATTGACGCTCAAGGCAATATAACCGGATTGTTTTAATATTAATATAGAAGTCAAAAATTAATACATAAATGCAGGGACAAAAGATATGAACTTTATCGAAGAGATTATCGTAGACGATTTAGAAAACAAAAGAGTAGATCAAATCATTACTAGATTCCCTCCCGAACCAAACGGATATTTGCATATCGGGCACGCTAAATCCATTTGCCTAAATTTTTCTCTTGCTCAAAAGTATAACGGCAAATGCAATTTAAGATTTGACGACACCAACCCGGAAAAAGAAGAAGAAGAGTATTGCCAAGCCATAATAAAAGACGTAGAATGGCTGGGCTTTAAGGGCGACATTTTTTACGCTTCCGATTACTTTGACATTATGTACGAATGCGCGGTAAAACTTATCAAAAAGGGCAAAGCTTACGTGGACGAGCTTACGCCCGAGCAAATCAAGGAATACCGCGGAACTTTGACCGAGCCCGGCAAACCCAGTCCCTTTAGAGACAGAAGCGTAGAAGAA
>DATCKP010000112.1:0-20782 GCA_036562165.1 Clostridia bacterium | reverse complement strand
ATTAATGCATTAGCATAATTATATGCCATGGGATATTATTTGTCAAATTATTTTTAGGGTTATATAAAGAAAAATACTATAAAAAATAAATTAAAATCAATTCAAAGTTACGTCTTCTAGAATTTCTTTATAGCGATAACTTGATAGTTCGACGCGTTTTAAAATCTCGTCTTTATTGTCTTGGCTTAAAATTTTAGACGAAATCTCTTTGGCTGCGGTTATCCACTCGGGTTTTAAATTTAAATTATTAAACGCTCCCGCAAGCCCGCGCTGTCTTGTTCCCAAAAAATCGCCCGCGCCCCTTACTTTTAAATCGTATTCAGCCAAGAAAAACCCGTCGTAGTTATTTTTAAAAACATTAAGCCTTTCTAATGATTCGGGATTTTTGGTGTTTGTCACCAAAAAACAATAACCTTTTATTTGACCGCGGCCTATCCTGCCTCTTAATTGGTGCAGCTGGGACAAGCCGAATCTATGGGCGTCAAAAATCACCATTATAGCCGCGCTGGGAACATCTATGCCCACTTCGATTACCGTAGTGGAAATTAACACGTCGATTTTATGTTCTTTAAAGTCCCGCATTATTTTGTCTTTTTGGGTTTCTTTCATTCTGCCGTGTATAAATCCTATGTTTACGCCCTTTAGTTTTCTTTTTAAGGCGTTATAAAGAGACTGTACAGATATGTCGTCGTATTCTTGGTTTTCTATCTTAGGAGCGACGACGTATGTTTGAACGCCTTCCTTTGCTTGACTTACTATGTATCGGAACATATCGTCAAGTTTACTGTAAGGTACAAAGCTGGTTACCGCCCCCGCCCTTTGTTTTGGATTGGTCTTAATTTGGCTTATGTCTAGATCGCCGTATAAAACTAAAGAAAGCGTCCTAGGGATAGGCGTGGCTGATAAAAGCAAAACATCCATAGACTTGCCCTTGTCTTGCAAGGCTTTTCTTTGGGCAACGCCGAATCTGTGCTGTTCGTCTATAACCGCCAGCGCGGGATTTTTAAAGGCTACGCCTTCTTGAAAAAGGCTGTGCGTGCCTACAATAATTTGCGCGTTTGTTTTTATGTCCAAAAGAGCTTGTTCTTTTTCTTTAGAAGATAATCCGGAAGATAAAAAAACGATTTTAAGCTTGGGAAATAAAGTTTTTAAATTGGCGTAATGTTGGCGCGCTAGTATCTCTGTAGGAGCCATAATAACGCCTTGATAGCCGTTTAACACGACAAAATATATCGCCAAAAAGGCGACTATGCTTTTGCCAGAGCCTACGTCGCCTTGAATAAGCCTGTTCATAGTCCGCGGCCGCAATAAATCGCCGAATATTTCTTCCAAAGCAATTTTTTGATCTATAGTTAATTCAAAAGGCAAGTTTTGTATTTTTTGAAATATTTGTTCTCGGACGTCTTTATATTGAAAAGCCCTTAATTGAACGCCGTATTGTTTTTTCATCCAAAAGACTATTAACGCTTTTGTAAGCTCTTCGATTGCCACGGTTTTTGCGGCGGCTTCTTGCTCCGCCAATGATTCGGGATAGTGCATAATATAATAAGCTTGTTTTAGGTCAATAAGCCCTAAATCTTTTCTAACGTTATCGGGCAATATTGACTGGATTTCTAAACTACGTAGCGCCGAAGCAATAGCTTGCCGCAACGCGTTGTTAGGAACGCCTTTTATAGAGTTATATATCGTAATAATGCCTTTTAGCTGTTTTGGGGAACTTGCCGGTTCCATCACAGGATTGAGAATAATAATCGATTTTTCAATAGAAACCTGACCGAATATAAGATACTCTTCTTGCGGGTTTACGGTTCGGGACAAGTAAGGGCGGTTATAATAAATGACTTTAAAATTTATACCAGATAAGACGCACCTGCAAGGAATTACGGTGTAATTAAAGCTTTTTCTTGGGTATTTTGTTACTGGCGTGTCGGAGACTTGAGCTTTTAGCAAAGCAAATTCGCCGTCTTCGCAAACGTCGCCGGAAGTTAATGTCGTGTCGTAATATTTTTTAGGAAAAAAAGAGCAAAGGTCTTTGACGTCGTAAATTCCGGCGTCGTTTAAAATTTTGACTCTTTTTTCGCCTAGTCCTTTTAAATCTAATAAATTCATAGGAATACGCGTTTGTCTAATTAAAAGCTTTTAAGAAAAATTTACGCGGCTATGCGAAATATTTAATTTTCGGACGCGTTAAGCCGGCGTGTATAAGAAGTCGCTACCAGATCCGCTCCGTCGTAAATATTTTTATAAACTATATCGCCTATATTTACGGGAGCTTGCACTTCTAATTTAGAAATTATATCCAAAACTTTTTTGACATCTTCTTTAGGGACAGGAGCGCTGGTTTTTACGGGCAAAACGGGTTTGTCGCCGTTTATTATCTTAACTAAAGAAGTAACCACTCGTTTGGGAGCTAAATACTCTTGTTTGCCAAACTCCCTGCCCTTAGAGCAATTATTGCCTGTTACTATTATCTCGTCGTTTTGCCGCTCTACGCTCAATCTGCAGCTTAAAGGGCATTTTATGCAAACAAACTCACTCATTTCTTACTCCGCAATAAACTTCTATATCGCCGTCTATGTCTTTTCCGTTTAAGATAACGGGCTGCATTTCGCCGTGAATTAAGATATTATAGTTTTTTCTATATATTTCTTTGTTTCCGCACTTGACGCTTATAAAAGCCGGCTTAACAGCCTGTTTTACCCTGACATAAAGCTTGACAGGGTCTTGAGTTTTTTGGATTACGCAAGGCATAGTGTATTTTGTAAAGCCGGCGCTTTTTACTTGGTATTTAGTTTTGTTATGGTAAAAGCCGTCCATTGCGTATTGAGCCGCGCCCATTCCCGCTATTTTGGCTTCGTCGGTTACTTGATCGGCTAAGTCGTGGACATACAAAACATTGCCGCACGCAAAAATTCCCTTAACAGAAGTTTGGCAGTATTGGTCGGTTACAGCTCCGCCGCTTGCGAAATTTAGGACGACTCCCGCGTTTTTGGCTATTTCGTTTTCGGGAACAAGTCCCGCCGACAAGACAAGCGCGTCGCACTCGACTATTTTAGATTGTGAATAATCAATACTGCCGTCCGGGTTTACGGGAGCGATTTTGACCGCTTCAAGCCGTTCTTTGCCTAATACTTCGATAACCTTGGTATTAAGCAGCATAGGAATATTCAGGTCGTTAATGCATTCCGCTACGTTGCGTGATAAGCCCATATAATACGATCTGGACTCGACTATCATCTTTACGTTGGCTTTTTCGTAGGTAAACCGCCTTGCCATTATAAGCCCTAAATCGTATGTGCCCATAATGACTATGTCTTTGCCTACAAGCTTGCCATACATCTTCAAAAGCCTTTGAGCCGTGCCGGCGGTAAATATCCCGCTCGGACGCGAGCCGCCTATGTCCAAAGCCCCTCTAGGCTTTTCGCGGCAGCCCATCGCCAATACGATCGCGCCCGCTTGGATTTCGACTAAACCTATATTTTGGCTTATCGCGGTAACCAAAAGGTTGCTGTCCACGCTTAATACGTATGTGTCAGTAAGAATCTCTATGTCGCTGGGAATGTCTTTGGAGAGCTTTTGGGCGTATTCAGGACCGGTAAGCTCTTCTTTAAATAATTTTAAGCCGAAGCCGACGTGAATACATTGATTAAGTATTCCGCCCAGCTCTTTTTCGCGTTCTATTATAAGAACTTTTTTTGCGCCGTAGCATCTTGCTTCTTTGGCGGCTTCTATGCCTGCAGGCCCGCCCCCTATTACGCAAACGTCAACTCTTCGTATCATTGCTTTCTCCCCTTATGTCGCCTGCGATTATATATGAATTGCCGCCGAACTTGGTAATATCCTGCATTTTTACGCCTAATTCTCTGGACATTATTTCTAATATTTTAGGCATGCAAAAAGACCCTTGGCATCTGCCCATGGTGGCTCTTGTGCGTCTTTTTACTCCGTCTACCGTGGAAGCCCCGCGTCTTACCGCTTCAACTATCTCTGCTTCGGTAATGACTTCGCAGCGGCAGATTACGTTGGAATATCTTATATCTTTCTTTATAAGCTCGATTTTTTCTTGATTGGACGCCGATTTGAAATTAATAATTCTGCGTCTTGTTTTTACGCAGGACTTCTTTTTCTTAAAACCGTATTTTTGACATATTTGCTCGGCTAAATGCTCGGCTATCGCAGGTGCGCTTGTAAGCCCCGGCGAGCAAATTCCAGCCGCGTTAAAAAAGTTAGGAACGGACTCGCCTATTACAAAATCCTGAACGCTTGGTATCGCTCTTAAGCCCGCGAAAGAGCTTATCTGCCTGTTATAAGGCAAATCGCTCATAGTTTTTGCCGCGGCCGCTTTTATGGCATGTATTCCTTCGATAGTTACGGACTTGTCCGATTTGTCCGATATATCTTGAGCCGAAGGCCCTATAAAAAAGTTGCCGTCTACAGTGGGCGAAACTAAAACGCCTTTTCCCATCTTGGTAGGCACTTGGAAAATAGGGCGGTTTACAGGAGAAGGCCTGTCGAAAATAATATACTCGCCCCTGCGCGGCGTAATGTAGAAGCTGTTGTCGCCTACAAGCGAGGCTATTTGATCGGCGTAAACCCCCGCGCAGTTTACTACGCATTTTGCCTTTATTCGATTGCCTTTGGAAGAATAAATCTCAAAATAGTAATCGTCTTGGGCTTTTATTGTCTTAATATCGTCTACATTGAATTCAAAGAAATATTCCGCGCCGTTAGCTTTGGATATTTCCATAAGCGCTACGTTAAGCTCGTAAGGATTGATTATTCCCGCGGTTGGAGTCCATAGCGCCGCAATAACGCCGGAATTTATTTTGGGCTCTAGTTTGTAAATCTTGTCTTTTTTTATTATTTTGATTTCTTTTAGACCGTTGTTTATTCCTCTAGTTTTTAAGATCTCTAATTTGTTGATCTCTTCTTGGTTAAACGCCAAAACCAAAGAACCGCAGCGCTGATAGGGAACGTCTAGGTCTTGGCAGATTTTATCGAACATTTCATTGCCTTTTATGTTAAAGCGGGCCATCAGTGTTCCCGTTTCGCAATCGTGTCCTGCGTGCAAAATACCGCTATTAGCGCCGGTCGCGCCCATAGCCACGTCTACTTGAGCTTCTAAAACAGCAAGCTTAATGTCGTATTCGGCAAGCTCTTTCGCTATAGAACATCCGATTACGCCCGCGCCGATAATAGCGACGTCATACATATATAAACACCTTTAAAGTTCGTTAATAATTACATTATAACACAGCAAACGGTCTTAGTCTAAATTTAATTTTTATAAAAATAAAAAAGGGCTGTCATTTTAACAGCCCTTTTTAGTTACCTCATATTTTATTATTCTTTAATTTTTCTAAATCTGAAGAAGTATACGCCTACACCGATAATCAGAACAATAGCGGTTATGATTAAGACGGTCGAGAGCAATTGATAGTTGAAAGGAGCTTTGCCTTCGCCGGTAACTGTTATGGTGAATTCTTTGGTATAAACGTTGCCAGCTTCGTCCTTAACTGTGTAAGTCAAGGTATATGTTCCGGCGTCTTTGAGCGTGTAGAACTCTTTGCCGTCTTCGCCTATTTCGGCGGAAATAGCGTTGCCGTTAGGACCGTACAGCGTTCTGGTTATCGTCAAGTTTTCAGGCTTAGATACGTTATCCGATACGTTATCCTTGGTAAGATCCTTAGGAGTAAACTTATCGTTTTGCTTGAACTTAGTTACCGAAGGAGTGATCTTGGATACGTCTATAATCACAGGCTTGATCAAGTCGCCGACCTTAACGGTTAAGGAATAGGTTGCGGTGTTAGACGAATCGTGAACGGTGTAAGTTATGGTGTAAGTTCCGTCAACATAAGGAACGAATCCTTCCTTGCCGTTTCTGGTTTCTATAGTAACGACTTGACCGTTGTTGTCTACTACTTTAACGCTGTATTCTTTCAAAGTTCCCTTATCGATTATAGATACTTCGGGTATTTCGATAAAGGCGTCAGCGTTGTTTTGGGCGTCGTATTTCTTAACGTAAGTAGGAACTTCGCCCAATACCTTGAATTCGGGTTCAACGGTGTCTACGCAAGTTAATGTAGTCTTAGTAGATGCGCCGTTCTCGTCGATCAAGTTAATGGTATATTGTCCTACCGCTTTAGGAGTGAAGATATTGCCGATTAATTCGTAAGCGGGTCCTACGATTTCTCTAGTTACGTAAGCGTTGCCTTTGTCGTCTTTGAGAGGCAAAGCGAAAGGCTCGCCAAGCTCTAATTCGGTGGGTATAGTAGCGTTGTAAGATAGCGCCGCGAACTTGCTTTCGCCGTTATAGCTTAAATTTGCCGCGTTAGTGGCCTTGGTTACGTCAAAGGTTACGGTCGCAAGGGTCGAAGCGCCGCTTATGTTGAAGGCTCTGATCGTCAAAGAGTGCTTGCCTTCTTTTTGAACTTCAAACATTATCTTTTTTAATACAAGCTCCCACTTGTTAGTAGCTTCGTTGAAGGACAACGAGCTTCTTACGGTAGTGTTGAGTCTTTGACCTGCGCCTTCGTAAGTATTTTCTACGGTCTTAGCTCCGGGTCCTCTTACGATTACTTCGTAGCCTAAGAAGTCGTATTCGCTTGCGGCGGATTCGATTACGATATTAGCTACGGTAACAACCTTGGAAGAAGCGTCGTTGTAGTTGATAGTTCTTTGAACAAGTCCGTCTTGAGTTTGGACAAACAACGAAGTGTCAGGATTGTCAGCGTCTACCCATTGAGCAGACTTGAACACGGGAGCATTGGTATTGATGTCTTTAGAATATACGTCAACGGTGTAAACTAAAGCGTCAACTTCGTTATTGTTAGCGTCTAATACTTTATTTCCTACGCTGTCTTTGACCTCGAGAGTAATCTTGATTTGACCTGCAGTTTCAGGAACGAAATAAGATTTGGTATCGAAGTCAAATTCGGTAACGTTATTTTCAGCGTCTATAAATTCGTAGGATTTTTTAACTATAACTTTGGACGTATCGTCATGAACGATAACGCTGGGTTCTACGAATTTTTCGCCGGTCAAAATGTATTGAGGTATATTAGTTACTTGAACCTTAGGATGATCTACGTCTTTAAGTTCGTCTTTAACGTCTACAGTGAGAACCTTGTAAGAAGCGTTCTTTAGTTTGCCGTTAGCGTCTTTATCTCTTGCCGTAAAGGTCAAGGTAAACGTTCCGGTCTTGGTAGTCAAGACGTTAAAGTCTAAGTAGTAATAACCATCTTCTTCGGTTACAAAACCTTCTTTAAAGAGAGAAGGTTGGGTAGTTTCTTTGGAGTCGTAGATATATTCTCCAGAAGAGTTTTTAACGGAGAAGTAAACCTCAATGTCTTGAGCGGGAGTTACGTTATCCCATACTTCAGGCTTAGGAATAGCCAACAAGCGATCTTTTCCTTGCAAGTTTCCGTTAGCGTTGGTTATGTTTAAAGCCCATTTTTCAGGGATCAAGTCTTCGTCTAATTCGATAGTGGGCGCTTGAGTGTCGGAAACGTTAATTACGTAGGTAAGCTTCTTAGCTACGTTGCCTGCGTCGTCTACCGCGCTGTATTCGACGTTATAAGGACCGGCTTCCCAAGGATAGAAGGACATATTCTTGTCGTTGTCAAATACAACCTTTTCGTTTAGCAGCTTCAAATTCTTGGGATCGGAGTCGTCTACTTTTAATACGTCCTTTCCGGCGCTGTCTTTTACGGTTATGATAATCTTAACGTTTTCGTCCTTGTTGTCTTTTGCGGTTGCTTTGGGCAACGTTAATTTAACCTTTTGAGCGGCGGAGTTAGGAACGCCTGTTACGGACAACGTAGGCTTTTCGGTGTCTTCAAAGCCTTCTTGAACATGAACGATAAAATCAGTCGTTTTTACAACGGCGTTGTTTTTGGTCGCAGCTTTATATCTTACGGTATAGCTGCCGGAAACCTTGGTCTTTTCGCCGCTGTATACATAATAATCGCCGTCGGTTTCGGTCAATACGGTGTCATTTCCTTCAGGGTCGGTTACTATGTATTTTATGGTATAGTCTAAAGCGGCGGTTTTTTCTTCGTCGATATTGCCGTCTTCATCGTAAACAACCATTTCAGCTTTGGGCACTTTGATAGCGGATCCGGTTGCTATGTAAGTAGGAATATCAGCGCCGTTATAAGGAATCAATATAACAGCGTCGTCAACCGTTACATTTATCTTAAAGCCTTCGTAGAAAACGCCGTTTTCGCCGTATACGTTAACGGTATAGTATCCGGCTTTGGTAGGCGTAAATTTATTATCAACTAATTCTACGTCTTTGTCCAAAGGATCTTTTACTTTAATAATGCAGTTTTGGACCGCGCCCAAATCAATTTCTTGGCCGATAACGCCTTCTTTGGGCAATTTTCCTATAGTAACGGGCTGAAGCGAGCCGGTATCAGCGGCCAAAACCGTCATCAAATTTCCCGATAATAGCGTCAAACTCATTATTAAAATTAAAAAAGTTATAACAAGTCTGCGAATTTTTTTCATGTTGTGTTTCTCTCCTTATTTACAGCCAAAGCATCTTTATGGTTCAACAGATAAAATATACATTAATTACATTCATTTGTCAAACTAAAACTCAAAACTTGTCCATATTTTGGCAAAGTTTGAGTTCTTACAAAAACGTTACTCTTACCTTTTCTATTATTTTACTTTGTTTGAAAAAATATGTAAACCCTTAATCTAATACTCTTATCACGCTTTCTATGCTGTCTACGTCTTTTAGTTCCTTAAGCTCGTTTATGGCTTTTTTCATAGAAAGCTCCGAGGTTTTATGAGTCAAAAACACGACTCTGGCAAAATCGTTGCATTTGCCTTTTTGAATCACGCTTTCGATGCTTACGTTATTGTTGCCCAATACCGCGGCGGTTTGAGCCAAAACGCCCGGTTTGTCCGCGCAATTGAGCACCATATAATATTTTGATTGAAAATCGCTGACTAACTTGACGCCGTTAAGCTTGTCAAACTTTATATAACGGGGCTTTTCTTGATGGGCGGCATAAATGATATCGCTCACTATAGCGCTGCCCGTAGGCAAGTCCCCCGCGCCCCTGCCGTAAAGCATTACTTCTCCTACGTAGTTGCCTATAAGATACGCGGCGTTAAAGGAGTCTCTTACGTTTGCCAAAGGATGTTTTTCGGGCACGAACGTGGGATGGACTCTTACTTCCAAAGAGTCGTTATACATTCTGCCTATGGCAAGCAGCTTAATTGTGTAGCCAAGCTCTTTGCCGCTTTCTATATCCGTTTTGGTTATTTTGGTAATGCCTTCTCTATAAATGCAATCTAAGGGAATCTGTTTTCCAAACGCCAAAGAAGACAAAATTTTGAGCTTATACATAGCGTCGTAGCCTTCTACGTCGCTGGTAGGGTCGGCTTCGGCGTATCCAAGCTGTTGGGCTTGACGCAGAGCTTCTTCGTAGCTTATGTTTTCTTCGCTCATCTTGGTTAATATGTAATTGGTCGTTCCGTTAAAAATGCCCGCTATTTCGGTAATATTATTAGCCTGCATTCCTTCTACTAAAGCTCTTATAATAGGTATGCCGCCTAAACAGCTGGCTTCAAAATACAAGCCTGTGTTATGCTTTTGGGCTGTTTCTTCTAGTTCTTCCCAATATTTAGACAACAGCTCTTTGTTGGCGGTAACGACGCGTTTGCCCGCCGATAAACACTTTGTTATAAAAGTTTTGGCGGGTTCGATTCCGCCTATGACTTCTACCACGACATCGATGTCGGGATTGGAAACAATGTCGTCAATGCTTTGGGCTATCTGCTCTTTGGGAACGCCTTTTTGCTCGGCTATTTCGACCGATTTTTCCAAAACCTTAATTATTTGCAAATCCAAGTTTTCTTTGCGTAATATGTTTTCTCGGTTTTGGGTTATGATCTGATAAGTTCCTTTGCCTACTGTTCCTAATCCCAAGATGGCTATGCCGACTTTTTTCATAAAAACTCCTTTTTAGCTATTAGGGAAGTTCATTTGGTAAATATAATTAAGCCCCTTTAATGACAGCCTTCTATCGATTTTGTCGATTATCTTGGTGCCTTTGACGATATATTCGCTCAAGCCGCCAGTAGCGACAACCTTGGCGTCTTCAAGCCCGTTTTCTTCGCGTATCTTATTTACGATGTGCTCAAGCATTCCAACGAATCCGTAAAATATTCCCGCTTGCATATTGGTAACGGTGCTTTTCCCTATGACGCTTTTAGGAGTTACCAATTCTATCTTGGGCAATTTTGCGGTGCTTGCAGCTAAACTATCAAGCGAAGTTTTGATGCCGGGGCATATGAGTCCGCCCAAGAATTCGTTGTCTCTGCCCACGACGTTTATAGTAGTAGCCGTTCCAAAATCCACTACTATTACGGGTTTGCCGTATTCTTTCATGGCGGCGACGCACACGGCTATGCGGTCGCTGCCCACTTCTTTAGGATTGTCGTATTTTATGTTAAGACCCGTCTTTACGCCCGCCCCTAACACCAAAGGCGTTATGCTGAAATAAAAGCCGCACATATGCTCGAACGTGTAATTAAGGTCGGGTATGACGCTGGAAATAATAATTCCTTTGATGTCTTGTTTGGACAGCTTGTGTATTTCTATAAGGTTAGTAATCAAAAGCCCGTATTCGTCTGATGTGCGGCGATAATGCGTGGCAATCCTGCCGCTTGCTATCAAAAAGTTATCCTTAAATATGCCTATTTTTATATTTGTATTTCCTATGTCGATTACTAATACCATTCTTTTGCCTTCTCTTTTATTTTAATCGGTAATTAAAAAGCGATTTTTATCGGCTTTTTTGAGAGCCAATACTATAGCCGGAGTTATTATTACGGCTATGGCTAGCTCTATCGCGCCGGATATCAGCATCTCGCCTATGGCGACAGGCATCGTTATGTCTAAAGCCGAAAAGTCCATAGCGAACAGAGCAAACGAGCCTACGACTAATATAGTATTTGTCAAAGTCGCCGCCGCGCCTATTAAGCTATAAGGCAGGACTTCGCGGATAAAAAAGTTTTTTGAGTTTTTGTTTAGGTTTTTTGTTAGTATTTTTACCCCGTATGCCGCTGGCCCTACGAACAATCTAGGGATTATGGCGATTAGCGGGTATTGTCTAAAAGCCAAAGCCACAAAGGACGCCATCATAAACGCGTATGTAATGGAAATCAGACCAAAAGCTGCGCTAATATAAACCGAAGCTTTAAAGTCCATAAAGATTACCATTATAATCAATGGTATCAAAAACACATAAGGCAAAAACAAAAATCCCGCAAGCAACGCGGTAAAAACAGCGTATAACGCTATTTCAGCCGATAACGATCTTCTTCTCATATATCCCTCCGCTCAGGCTCTATCAAAATAGATGCCCTACTTATAATTGGTATACGGTTGAGTGATACCCTGTATTTTCAGGTGTATCCTTTTGCATAATTATATCAAAAGAGTGATTAATATACAACAAGACTTGGGCTAAAAAAAGCAATAAAAAAAGCGGGGATTTTTTTAATCCCCGGCTTTTTTTTGGGCAGTCATCTTTTGTATGTATTAAGATTTGCCCGTTAATCATTTAAGGAGCGCTTTTTAGCATTTCTTGCCGCAGCCGCATAAGCATTGCAAAATAATTATGATGAAGATCAATTCACAGATGTCTATATCGCATCCGCATCTGTCTTTGCCTTTGCCGCCGCACAAGCATAAGAGCAATAATAGGCAGAAGATGTCTTCGCAGCCGCAGAATTTACCAAAGCCGCCGCATCCGCATCCGCCATATCCGCCACCATAATCGCCAAAACTCATTGAAATCCTCCTCTTATTTTTTGAAATAGCATATAACGCATTTCTAATTCCATTATATTCACGCGAAAATATTGTGTTCATAAGCGGCAAAATTTTGAGGGCTTTAGAAAACGCTTGACATAAAAATATATAGACAATAGACTAAAAATTAATTATTTTTTAGGAGCGATAAACTTATGGACAGCGCTGTAACAATGGACAAAATAGTCGCCCTTTGCAAAAACAGGGGTTTTATCTTCCCCGGAAGCGAGATTTATGGCGGCTTGGCTAATACTTGGGACTACGGCCCTTTGGGCGTAGAGCTCAAAAACAATATCAAAAGAGCATGGTGGAAAAAGTTTGTGCAGGAATCGCCTTATAACACCGGCGTTGACTGCGCTATTTTGATGAATCCTTTGACTTGGGAGGCTAGCGGACACCTAGGCAATTTTACAGATCCTTTGATGGACTGCAAGGTCTGCCGCACAAGACACCGCGCGGATCAATTGATAGAAAATTGGGCGCAAAAAAATAATATACAAATATCCGTCGCTGGAATGACGGACGAACAGCTTGGACAAACGGTTTTGGAATATAAAATACCCTGCCCTGAATGCGGTAACTGCAATTTTACGCCTGTAAGAAAGTTTAATATGATGTTTAAAACCTTCCAAGGCGTTACCGAAGACAGCCAAAGCACGATTTATCTTAGACCCGAAACCGCGCAGGGCATATTTGTTAACTTTAAAAACGTTTTAAGGACTACTCGCGCTAAAATTCCTTTTGGAATCGCGCAGATAGGCAAATCCTTTAGAAACGAAATCACCCCGGGCAACTTTATCTTTAGAACGAGAGAGTTTGAGCAAATGGAATTAGAGTTTTTCTGCAAGCCCGGAACAGACCTTGAATGGTTTGATTATTGGAAAAAGTTTTGTTATGACTGGCTGACAGGCCTTAATATGAAGCCCGAAAATTTGAGAATGCGCGACCATGCTAAAGAAGAGTTATCGCACTATTCCGCGGCTACTACGGACTTTGAATATAAGTTCCCGTTTGGCTGGGGCGAGCTTTGGGGCATCGCGGACAGAACGGATTACGACCTTAAAAACCACCAAGAAAAATCCAAAGAGAGCATGGAATATCTTGACCCTGTCACCAATGAAAAATATATACCTTACTGCGTAGAGCCTTCTTTGGGCGTGGACAGAGTGTTGCTCGCGTTCTTGTGCGACGCTTACGACGAAGAAGTTTTGGAAAACGGCGAAACAAGAATAGTGCTAAGGTTCCATCCCGCTTTGGCTCCTATCAAGGTAGCGGTATTGCCGCTTCAAAAGAAATTGTCCGGCAAGGCGGAAGAAGTTTATCGTATGCTCTGCAAGAAGTTTAGAGCAGACTACGACGAAACCGGAAGCATAGGCAAGCGTTATCGCCGTCAAGACGAAATCGGAACGCCTTACTGCGTAACCATAGACTTTGAAACTCTAGAAAACGATACCGTAACCATTAGACATAGAGATTCAATGCGGCAAGAAAGATTAAAAATAGACGAATTAGCCGATTATATCGCAAAAGGTATTGAATATTAATGATAATATCAAAAAGACCGCCTTTATTCAGGCGGTCTTTTTTTCTAAAAAAGTTTGGGTTTTGCGAACTTTTATTTAACATATTTGTCGCCAAAAATCATTTTAGCTATAAGCTCTTTTAATTGCTCTACTCCCTGACCCGTCAGAGCGGATATAAACACGGCGTTATTAACCGCGGGTATATCCAATCTTTCGCCGTCAGCTTTGTCTATTTTGTTATACACGTTTATGACGGGTTTTTGGGACGCTCCTATTTTTTCTAATACGTCTATTACCGCGTCGTATTGCAAGTTGAGATTAGGATCCGAATAGTCCATAACGTGCAATATCAAATCCGCTTGAACGGCTTCTTCAAGCGTGGATTTGAAAGCTTCGATAAACTCGTGCGGAAGTTTTCTTATAAACCCAACCGTGTCCGTAAGCGTGTAATATCCGTAAGGGGTATATACTTTGCGGGTTACCGGGTCGAGCGTGGCAAACAGCTTATCTTCTGCTAACACGTCAGCTCCTGACAGCAAGTTCATAAGCGTGCTTTTGCCGGCGTTTGTATAGCCTACTAAAGCCACGGTGGGAATCATGCTTTTTGCCCTTTTAGAACGCCTTAAATCTCGTTCTTTTTCTAGCTTTTGCAGCTTTTCTTCCAGCTCGGCAATACGGTTTTTTATGCGTCTTCTGTCTGTTTCAAGTTTCTTTTCGCCCGGGCCTCTCATTCCTATGCCCTGCCTTAACCTGTCCATCTTTTCGCCCGCGTTTAAAAGCTTAGGCAGGCTGTATTTAAGCTGAGCCAATTCGACCTGAAGCTTGCCTTCCATGCTTTGAGCTCTCGCGGCGAAAATATCAAGTATCAAGCTGGAGCGGTCGATTACTTTTACGTTTAGTTCGTTTTCAAGATTTTTAACCATTATCGCGGAAAGCTCGTTGTCGACTATCAACGTGTCCGCGTCATAATTTTGAACGGCTAGTTTTATCTCTTCTATCTTGCCTTTGCCGAATAAATATTTAGGATCGGGCTTGTCTTTTTTTTGTTTAAAAACAGCGGCTACTTCGGCTCCTGCAGAAATCGCCAAAGACTTGAGCTCTTGTAAATTAATATCCGCTTCTTGATCGGACGAATATATGCAAGCTAATATCGCTCTTTCTTTTTTCGGAACGTTTTCAAAATATAAATTTTCTTTTAATTCTTTTATTTCTTTGTCGCAAATCTTTATAAATTCCAAATGCTCAGGGTCGTTAATGTTTTGGGTTTTTATGATTTTTACCCCTTGGGCAGTCAAAAATCCAAGATGATAATCGACTATATTGCCTTGAGCGTCCACGCCCGCCGCCGCCACGCAGTCAAATTTATTACGGACTAGAGCGGAGACGTCGGCTTGTGACAGCTTGCCGCTGCCGTTTGGGTGAGTATGGATAAGCCTTACGCCGTTTAAGCCTTTTCTTTGGTTTTCTACCGCTATAGAGCCAGCGTCAAAAGAGCCTAAAGCCACGCTTAAGACATTCCCTTGTCTTGAGATAGCGACTAAAACTTCGCGGTTGTATTCAGCTGTGGTTTTAGCCATTATGTCTAAAATCTGGTGGTCTACAAAATCAAAACATTTAATATTGTATATGTTTTCGAGCATAAGTAAAATATGCCGTTTTATGCCTTGAGTGTTTCCATGCACCATATATCAAAACCCCAATTATAAATTTTTTAAAACGGGAATTTTTTTAAATAGATATTTAAAATTTGAAATCATTAAATTAAAAACTTAAGACTTTTTAAAATATAATTATCATTTCTAAACCCAAGAATTATCAAAAAGGAAAGTTTAAATACTATGAATATGATAATATCACGATTATAATTTAAACTTATTTAATAGTCAACTATTTTAATAGTCAACTATTAAAAAAAGCGGCTTAATGGCCGCTTTTTTTCGCTTTTAAAGACTCGGATTTTATTTTTTGATAGTCTTCGTCTTGAGAAAAATCTCTTTCGATATTGAATTCTCCGCCCAGCTCTTCCACTGCGTTGCGTATTTCTATGAAGCTTATGTAATCGCAAGTTTTGGCGGCTTCAAGCAAAAACTCTATAGCGCGTTCGTCGCCGTATTGTCCTAGATAATTGGCGTATAGTTGATAATTGGTTTGGCTTAAGAATAATTCTTTTAGAAGCTCAAATATCCTGTCGTCTTTAGGGCATTTTACCAAAATGTCGCTTGCGTATTCTTTCGCCGAAAAGTCCGCCCCCGCCAGCCTGTTTAATATTTTGTCTTTTACCGTTAAGGCGTTGCCGCTCAAGACTTCCGCGGCAATATCCCTTAAATCTTTTGTCATATTTGGATCAAATATCCAATTTATGTAAATATCAAACGGCTCGGGACTGCCTAATTCGTTTAATAAGTTTATGGCATACATCGTAAGCTCGTCGTTTTTTTCGCGTTTGACTATCTCCATTAGATACGGAGCCGCGTCTTGGACTTCGGCTATGCGGTCAAGCAGCGCGCCGGGAACGTCTTTTTTGCCCGAAACGTAATCAACAAGCATATCCACCAAAGCCTTGGGATCTTGTATTTGCGCAAAATATTCTTTAGGGGTAAGCCCGCCCAATTCTTCAAAAGGGGTGTTGAGCCAGTCTTCGTAAACGTCCCAAACGGCTTGGGCTATTTCTTCTTCGGTGTTGTATTTGTCAGCGTTTTTTTCTATCCACTCGTCCACGAATTTATTATAAAGTTTTTGGAAATCAATCATTGGTCTATACCTAAAATATTAAGATATTTTGCTACGGATTTTTTATTAGCCCCGAAAATTTTTACAACCGTATTTAAGTCGCAAAAGATTTCGGGTCTTTTGAAATTATAGGCGAATAACGCGGCAAGATTGCGTCTGCTTCTAAATCTTATTTTTTTGGCGTCGCAAAGATTTAGAATCTTTCTTACCGAACGGTTAAATTCAGACTCGTAATCTTTATCCACAAAGGCAAGCGACGTAAACACGTCTAAATACGCCTCAAAGTAGACTTTAGGGAAATTAAATATTAATTTGTTCGCTTTGGGCGTTATAAACCTTATTTCGTCTTCGTGCACCAAAGCTATTTTTTTATTGGGCATCAAAGACAAAAGCGTTCTTAATATCCTTTGCTTGACGACAAAAGAAAGCAAGTTATCCACAAGACACTCGCGCAAAAACGTTTGGGCCTGCTGGTTTCTAATACGAGCAAGTCTCTCTATGAGTTTTTGCGTCAAGCCTATGCTTGCGTATTCAAAAATCCATTTCGCGTAATGGAAAAATTCGGGGTTTGTTTTAATAAGTTTTATTAGATCCTCGGAAGAGTATTGGACGATTTCTTCAAACATCTTAATTCTTCTATCCGCTTCTTCCTTAGGCACTTGTCTTATATATTCTAGCGGTTTAAACTCTTGATGGTTTTGGAAATACTGATTGTAATACTTGGCTATCGTATTGGTATTGTCTATCCTTACAAGCTTATAAACGCATTCCCTGGCTAAGTCCAGCTCTTTTTGGTTATAATACGCCAGGCTCAACAAAAGCAAGCCGGCTTCATGGTAAGGATGATAAGACAAAAAGTCGCACAAATACTTTATCGCCTGCTTGTTGTAGCCGCATTCAAGCAAAGCTATCGCCGCCTTATAATAATCACGCGTGTCGGCGATCTTTAGCTGCAACAGGGCGTCCGCGACCCTTTGAGCTTCCTCAACCTTGCCCGCTTGAACATAGCCGTCCGCAAGGTTGCACAAAGCGTTTATGTTATAAGGGTCGATTTCTAATACTTTAAGGGCCAGCTCGATTTCTTGCTCGGGATTATCTATACGCGCGCTGCAAAACGCCGCGCTGTTTAGAGCGTTTATATAATACTTTGAGTCGGGTTTTACGTATGACAAAAGCTGCATGGCGCTGTCGTATTCCGAAATGGACATAAGCTTGTTGGCGTAGTTAAGCAGCATTTGGTCTTCCATATTTTTGGAAATAAGCCTGAATTTATTATTGCCGCTTAGATCCCTGAGCATTTCTTCGTAGTCGACAGCGAATTCTTCGTCTTCGTCGAAATCGTCTTGGTCAAAATCAAATTCCATGCTCTTTTTTATATAATAAACAGCGGCTTCTTCTTCCCGCATCATATAGTAATTTTGGGAAATACGCAGATAGCATTCGCCAAGATTTTGGTCGATCGCCAACAGCTTAAAATATTCAAAATTGGATTTCGCGTATAAGCCCATTTCGGAATATATTTGGGCCAATAAAAATATATAATCTAATTCGTACGGGTCTAGTTTTATCGCTCTCCTGGTATAGTCCAGCGCGTTAAGATAGTCTTCGGCGTCTAGATAATCCAAAGCCAAATCAAAGTAATATTCAGCGTCTTGTAAAAATTTAAGTATCTTGCCCTTTTTTTGAGTAAGATTATATTTATTTAGAGTTTTCAAATCCATTCTCCGATAATTTGTATAAGAACTAGCTTTGGTCGTCTTCTTCTATTGTTTCGTCTTGAGTCTCATCATTTTCCCTTTCTTCTAACATCAATTGCTTCTTTTCTTCCGCCAATCTCTTAAGGTCTTCTCTAGAGAAAGTGACTTCCAAAGGCGTAATTGTCTTGCCTTCGTCTATGCTGCGTTTTTTCTTTTTGGGATTGACATATTTGGCGTTTGCCGCTTTTTTGCGGCGCTCTTCGGCTTCCTTTCTTCTGCGCGCTATGTCTTCTTTGCTCTTTCTATAAATTCCGCGGTCTTTAATAGCGCCTTCTATTTTGTCGTTTAGGTATTTGTCAAAAACATAGTGGGCGTATAAAGTCCAGATAAGCACTGTCATAGACACGCCTATCAGCGCGTAGAAGAACAGTATGAGCAAGCCTATTTCTGGACCGCTTATCATCAAAAGTATAATAGGCAAAGCGGTAATGCCCACGAAGAATATGTTATGGAATATAAGTCCTATTGAAAACAAGAAGCTGTTTTTGATAAGTCCCCAAAGGGAGATTTTATATGTCGCCGCTTGCGTATAGATAAACAGCGTCATAAAGGCAAGCAGAACAAATAATATAATAGACGCCGCAAGCGACAAAGCGTTAAGTATTTCAGGGCCGCTGTATAAGCCGTAAGCCGAAATATTATATTGAACCAAGGTAAATCCCAAGCCCAAAAACAGCGTGCTCCATAAAAACGGGATTATATTGGACTTTATGCCTTTGAAAAACGTATTGACTACGTCTACGCCTTCGCCCCAGACCAACATCTTTATGGCGTGAAATCCGCCCGCAAGACCGATGCTCGCTATCATCAAAAGCGGCACCATTAATAAGTTAGACCATAATTGCTGCTGAACGTTATATAATTGTCCTACGTAAGGTATGTCTCTTACAAAGGGGTATCCAAAGCCGAAGTTGACAGTATAATTTATATAAGTGCCCGATATTGAGCGGGCTCTTAAGCTCAAATAATACCATACTATAGCCGGCAGAGCGAATAATATCATTAATAGATTAATTTTGACTAAAGTTCCGAAGCGGTTGCTTAAAACGTCTTTAAAGACTTCCCATCTGTTGCCCGGCAAATCTTCCAAAGTAAAATCCGGGTTATCGTCCCGCCCCATTGTCCATCTATATAACCAGCCTTTTTTCTCTGCCATAAAATCCTTCCCTTTTTTATTTTCCTAACTTTTAAATAGTATCATATTTTGGGCGTTTTTCAAACTTATTTTGTTATCAGTCTTGCAACAAATAATTCTGAGCTATCTTTATATAGTAATTAAGACCTGCCAGCAGCGCCCTTTCGTCAAAATCAAAATCAGGGCTATGCAAAGGCGCGGTATGATTTTGGTCTCTTACGCCCAGCCAAGCGAACGCCCCGCTCACTTTTTTTAGATAATACGCGAAGTCTTCGGCGGTGTATTTGGGCTCGGCCAGCGTGATATCGAACTTTTTCTTCAGCATTTGGACTATATGAATAGAGTTTACAAGCGGCGGATAATAGTTTTCTACTATCAGTCTATGAGACGCGCCCGTTAGGTTTTGAACATCAATAAGAATTTCTTCAAGGCGCATCATAAAATCTTCTTCCAAAGCTTCGTCAAAAAACCTAAAAGTGCAGTCGTATTTTGCGTAATCCGCCACTATGTTAGAAGCGTTGCCGCCCGTGATTTTGCCTATATGGAATAAAGTCTTATCCTTGTATTTGGATTTGTATAAGGCGTGTATTCTATTATAAAACTCATTGCCTGCCCAAAGCGCGTCTATATATTTATCGTAATCAGCGCAATGACCGCTTTTGCCTTCGAAAATTATATGAAAATCGCATACGCCCGCAAAAATAGCCCCCGCGTCGGTAGCGATCGTCCCAACAGGATAGTCAGGGGACAGATGAAGCCCGAAGATCGCATCCACGTCTTTGAGAACGCCGTTGTCTATGAGCATTTGCGCCCCGCCTTCGCTTTCTTCGGCGGGCTGAAATATCAATCTTACGTTTACGGCGGGCTTGTTTTCTGAAAGATACTTAGCCAATCCCAAAAGCATAGCCATATGCCCGTCGTGACCGCAAGCGTGCATTAAGCCTTCATGGGTAGATTTATATTCTACGTAGTTTTGCTCTTGAACAGGCAAAGCGTCCATATCCGCCCTAAAGGCCAGCCTTGTTCTTTTATCGTAACCTTCTATGTCGGCCACAACGCCCGTCTTAATAGTCTTGTATTTAATTTTAAAACTATCGAGCTGTTCGGTTACGAACTTTTGGGTCTTATATTCTTGATGATATAATTCGGGGATTTTATGCAAAGAGCGTCTTGCGAAAATCAAATAATCTAACATTTCCATATAAATATTTTATAGCAAATTTCCAAAAAATCCAAACGTCTAGATGAAGGCGGCTAAATTAATCTTTTTATTGAATTTTGCATATTTATAAATATATAGCAAAAACAATTTACATTTTAAACCTTATATGTTATATTAATGTCACACCAATGGGGAGCAGGGAACAAGAGTAGCCTATAGATTATATATAACAATTGGGGTTATATTATAGGCGAAAGGGTATCTCTGCCGAAATCCTAATAAGTTCCCAATCGTTTGCTTATTAGGGTTGGGCATACGGGTTAATACCCGTATGACTGTCACTATTATGTTAGATAATAGTGAAGCACATTAGGTGATAACTTAAAAAACGCAATATCTATAATAAAAAATTATATATATTGCTCAAGTTTTTAAGGTCATCTTATGTGCTTTCTATAGAAAGCACTATTTTTTTATATTAAAGGAGATGAAAATATGCTTTACGATGTTGCTGTAGTCGGCGCGACCGGCGTAGTCGGACAAAAGATGCTTCAAGTTCTGCAAGAAAGAAAGTTCCCTATCAATAACCTTTATCTTTACGCGTCAGAAAAAAGCGCAGGCAAAAAAGTTAAATTCGGC
>DATCKP010000110.1:0-3235 GCA_036562165.1 Clostridia bacterium | reverse complement strand
AAATATCAATATCAGGGAAAAACAATTTATGTATCGTGAAAGCTAATGATAGCGATATTTCCGTTCTGCCCTTTATCTTGTCGCGAAGTGTGTTTACAGGAATGTTGAGAGTTTCAGCCATCTTCTTTACTGTTATTCCTTCTCTTGCCATTTCTGCTCTTAAGTTTTTAAACATATGCACCCCTCGTATAATAATATTCAAATATCGTAAATATTTACGATTTAAGCGTATTATAATACGCAATTTGCGTGTTGTCAACCCCTTTTGTCGAAAAAAAATTAAATTTTAAGTATTGAGATTTCGTGTTTTGTTTGCAAATTTCGTATTTTAATGTTATAATCGTGGCAATAAAGGAGGGACATATGTCATTATCGAATGCTGTTAAATTAAAACTAAAACAAAAAGGAATGACGGTAAAAGATCTAGCTATGGTTATGGATATACCTTATACAACTCTTGCTAGTATGTTTTCTCGTGGGCTTGAGAAGGTTGACGTCAATAAGTTTATTGATATTTGCGTGGCAATGGACGAAAAGCCCGAAGAAATAATAAAGCTTGCTTACAAGGACGCAAGCAAGCCTACAGCGGATGCAATAAAAGAAATGGAAAATGCATTAGAAAGGTTAGGACTTCCGAAAGACACATTAGATAAGATGTCGGAGGAAGACCTCAAGGCGTTTTTAGATATGGCTAGGCGATACTTGATTAGCAGAAGCTAAGAGCGCTTATTCAGAACTAATTTGAGATAAAAGGCTAAAATCATATAATCAACTTTTGATAATCTGAAACGCTTCAAAAGGTCAAGCAGCTGTTTCTTGTTTCTCATTCGTTCCACCCCTTTATCGCAAATATATGTTTCATTATGCCAGAAAACGTAGAGCGTTTCAAGTAGGAAAATCACTTAATAGGAGGATATTGTGGGAAGCATTAACAAGACGTCAAAGGGAGAATATTCTATACGATTTTGGTATAAGACACCAGACGGCTTAAAGCAAAAACGGCTGACCGGGTTTAAGACTAAGCAAGAGGCGAGGTTGGCTGAGGCGACTTTTAAGCTCAAGCAAGCTAAGCCTGAAAAAACACCCAACAAAATAACGCTAAAATATCTCTATGATGAATATAAAAGATATTTATTAAATAATGCTAAAGAAAGCAGTTATTTAACTATAGTCTCTGCTCTAGATTTATATGTAATTCCTTTTTTCGGGGGAGACAAGAATATGAGCGAACTAAGCTCAAAAGACGCTCTTGACTGGAAAATATATATAAAAGGACTAGACTTAAGCTATGCCTATATGACTAAAATATATTTATATTTTAACTCTATGATGATTTTTGGCTGTAAATATCTTGGGCTTGAAAAAAATCCAATAAAGGAAACAGGGCAGTTTAAAGACGACGGCGCCAATAAAGAAATGCTTATCTGGACAAGACGAGAATTTGAGACGTTTATTAAATCATTTGACACGGAAAATTTTGTTTATAAAGTCTTTTTCGCAACATTGTATTTTACAGGAATGCGTCGTGGCGAATGTTTGGCATTACAATGGAACGATATCGACTTTGACAATAGAATTATTAAGGTCAATAAGACAATATCATATAAAAGCATAAAAGGCGGATATACAATAACCCCGCCTAAAACTCCGACCTCCAATAGAAATGTCGTTATACCGAGTAATCTTATAGATATGTTAAATAAGCTCACGCCTAACAAAAAACCTTCTCATTTCGTCTTTGGCGGGGAAAGAGCTTTGCCAATAGAAACCATAAGGCGACGCTTTAATTACTACATTAAAAAATCAGGCGTTAAAAAAATTAGAATTCATGATTTACGGCATTCTCATGTTAGCTTGCTCATATCGCAAAATGAAGACATTGTAACCATTGCAAAAAGGTTGGGGCATAAGAATATAGCGGAAACTCTAAACACTTATTCGCATATGCTTCCTAACAAACAAGACCGTATGGTTAAAATGTTAGAGGATATAGACCTGTCATAAAAAGTCACACAAAAGTCACATTTTTCTGAAAAAATATAAAGAAACACCCATAAAAACGGGCGAAAGTGGGCGAAAATGAACGATTTCGGGCGGTTATAACCCCAATATTCAAGTCCCACCTTCGGCACCAATACAATATATAGTATAAAGAGACCGCTATATGCCACAAAATATAGTGGTTTTTCTTTTTCAAGTCACACAAAAGTCACATTTTTAAATTTCACAAA
This sequence comes from Clostridia bacterium, assembly GCA_036562165.1. Taxonomy (GTDB): domain Bacteria; phylum Bacillota; class Clostridia; order Christensenellales; family DUVY01; genus DUVY01. Next base: position 1,004 of record DATCKP010000110.1, on the reverse strand, counting down.
AGTTTTTGCAAGAATTAATGCGCTATAAATGACAAATCAATACCCGCTATGCTCGTATAAACTTTGCTTCTCTGTTCTGGTAAGGTCTAGTCTGTTTATATACGCCCTTACTATTCCCGCGCCGTTCTTGTTTCGATACCCCAACATGCCCATAAGCATATATTTTTGTGAAGCGGGAATGTTTAGCTGGTTGATAATACGCTGTATTATTAGTTTTTTATCGCCTTGCATATCGGACACCATTGCCAAAACATACGCTATGATTGCGGGATCTATGGCATAAGCGAATAATGCTCGCTTGGATATATCCAACCCTAAAACGCTTGAGAAAGCTTTGTCCTTATAAATATCATAGACTATCTTTATCGCCCTAGCCTTTTGGGTAGATGTTAACTTAGAATACTCGGGCATATTAACTAGCTTGGTTATATCGGCTTGAGAATAAATGTTTGTTATCTGTCGTCTTTCCGCTTCGGTTAATTTGCGTTCTTCGCCGTTTATAGTAACCGTCTTAGGAACGCCCGAAGGCAATACGCTTTCGCCGGCCGCATAGAGTTTTAGAATTTCCGCTCTTGCCTTCTCATCGGTTTTGCCTATGCCTTTGTCGTTCAGCATTAAGTCAATTATCGTATCCGCTAACTTGTCGTCGCCTTTTTCTACGGCTCGGCTTAGGTCCTTAGCATAAGATTGCCGATAGAAAAGGTCTTCGTATTTATACCTAGCAGACGGGCTGAATAGCCCTATTATGCCTTTGACGTAAGTTTCTAAATTGCGCAAAGGAATACCGAATATTTGAGAAACGCCGATTAATGTCCGACGCATATTTCTAGCTGTGTTCTCGGTATCGCCGCCTAGAAGGCTTGTGGCGTCTTTAAGCGCATTAGCGATAGTAGTTAGCCCGGTTTGATACATATTGGTTATGTCATACCCCTCAAGGTAGCTGTGAATATCCCTGACAAACGGGAACATACCTGTTACTACGCCTAAGAAGTCGTTGCCTATAT
>DATCKP010000109.1:0-2475 GCA_036562165.1 Clostridia bacterium | reverse complement strand
GTCGAAGCTATCAAAATGTAAAATAAAAGGATATATAAATTATATCTATATGTCCTTTATTCATAAACATTATATACTTATCGTAGCAGTTTTAGGAGTTGTAAATGTTAGAAATAAGAAATATCGTAAAGGTTTGCAAGTCCCAAAAAAGTGAGCGAGTTAAGCTTTTAGACGACATAAAGATTAAATTTCAAGAAAGAGGCTTGGTTTTTGTTTTAAACGACAAAAAAGAAAGCTCTACGGCTTTATTTAACATTTTGGCGGGCTTAGAGAAGCCCATATTAGGCGACGTTATTATAAACGGCGCTTCGTCCAAAGCGCTTGACAAAAAGTATTGCGATAACTTTTTTTCAACCAATTTAAGCTTTGTTTCTCAAGATACGTTAATAGGCGATTTTTCGCTCAAAGATAATTTAAAAATAGCTTTAAGGCTTCAGGGCAAACCGACGACGGACGAAGAAACATATAAAATCCTGGAAAAATTCAATCTATTAGATTACGCAGATTTAAACCCGTCACATTTGTCATCCGGCAAAAAATGGATGGCGGCCATGGCTTTGGCGTTAGTTAAAGATCCCAAAATTGTTTTAATCAACGATTTAAACCAAGCTTCGGACGATAAATCTCCTAAATTTTTTGAGATTGTAAAAGATTTATCCAAAGATAAGCTGGTCATAGTATTTACTTATAACAAAGAATGGGCTAAAAATTTTGCCGACCGCATTATAGAAATAAACGAGGGCAAAATTGTTCAAGACATTGAAATTAACTCCTCTAGCCAAAATTTTGACGACGCGGGCGAGGCAAAAAACGAAACTTTCCAAGAAACCATAAAAGAAGAAGCAGCGGTAGTTTTGGCTCAAAACGCCGACGAAGAGAACATAGCATTTGAAAACGATTTGCAAATTCAATCAAAATCAAAGCGAGCTAAAAAAGCCCAAAAGCCCCAAAAAGTCAAAAAGGGCATGTATTTATGGCGCGCTTTAAAAATAGGCGCGGGCGGCATAAAGGCGAAGCCTGTTTTGATTTTTATTACCATTTTATTTACCTTAACATCCTTTATAAGCGTGGCCTTGTCGCATACTATCGCTTTGCATAATTCTTCGGCCGCAATGTTAAAAATGATAAACGACTGGAACATAAAAAGCTTTAGCGTTAAAAGATGGCGGTTAGTCGGAGACAAATATAGAGAATCCGCCATTTCGGACGCAGATATCGAGATATTGACGGAAGCTACGGGTTTAAATGTTAAGGGCGTATATTCTTTGTTTTGCGAAAGAGATTTTAAAAATTGGGGAATTTATAAAGACGACGTATCCAGCATTTATAAATTGAAAGGCGACAGGGTTAGAGATTTAGCGTTTAGAGGCGTCATAGAAATGAGCAAGGAAGAAGTAGCTAGGCTTGGTTTTAGCTACAAAGGAAACTGGCCTCGAAACTTTAATGAAATAGCTATCAGCCAATATGTTTTTAATTACTTCGATAATTACGGTTTTACCGACGGTAATTTAACTGTCAGCAATACTGAAATAGCCAGCGTCGAAGGTTTTTTAAGCTTAAAACCTAAAATTGGCGAATATATGATTACCGCGGTCGTGGACACTAAATTCGATTATGGTCGTTTCGCGGTTTTGGACGCCAAAAACGCTATAAAAGATTACGCCTATGAATTAAAGCAACATGAGTTATACAGCTATGTAATGGACGGATATCATGCGTTAATTTTTGCAAAGCCGGGTTTTGTAAATGATTATGAAAATTACTTGCAAAACAGCCTGCTATATAGCTTGGATGGTCGCGTATATCTTAAAAACGAAAGATATGGCGATTACGTTCATATAATCAAGAATATAAACGTATCCGATGAAAATAAAATATATTTTTATGATCCAAACGCTTCCCTAAAATCTAATCAACTTATTCTTACGGCGGAATTATATTTGAAGCTTTTAGACATCGCGGTTAGGGAAAAACAACCTAATTCGCTTCCTGATTGGTATCAAGATCTTGGGAAAGATTTTGATTACTATCTTCTCAACGAATTTATCCCTAAATATTACCCTGAAACTTTTTACGTTACAGAAAATATTTACGCTTATTACCAAGGTCAAGTTTTTTCGTATGACACAAGTTACGACTTGGATAAAATGTCCCGGTTAGAAGATGATGAAAAATATAAGGTATATTTTACTTATTTAAAATATAGAAACTACTCTAACTTATGGGGCGATTACACTTATGATATATTGAAAACCAATTACGAGCGTTTTTGCCTTATTCGTTTCGCGCGGGATAATCAAAATATGAATAAACTTTTATCGTTCGCTGAAGAACTTGGCGTTAACAAGTTGCAACTTGAGGATTATGGCGATAAATATATCTACGACATTGTCGGCGTTTACCACCCTGAATACGTTAATTCTTATATCGCTATCGCTAACTTGCCCGTAATAGTAAACGATAATTTATATAATA
>DATCKP010000107.1:0-12332 GCA_036562165.1 Clostridia bacterium | reverse complement strand
CAGCAATTTTTCTAAAATTTCGTTTACTGTTTTAGGATTAGCTTTGCCCTTAGTAGCCTTCATTACTTGACCTACGAAGAAAGCGATCGCTTTTTTGTTTCCGCTTCTTACGTCGTTTGCTGCGGCGGGGTTTTTGTCGATAATATCCTTTATAATATTTTCTAACTCGCCGGCGTCGCTTATTTGAGCTAAATTAAGTTTTTGAACAAGCTCTTCGGGATCGGTTTGGCTGTCCTTATCCCACATATACTCAAACAGCGTCTTCGCAGCGGGCTGGTTAATAACGTTATCCGCGTGGAGTTTGAGCATTTTGGCGAAGTTCTTAGCCGAAATGGGCAGCTTGATTTCTTCGCTGTCGCTTTCTTTGAGCTTTCTCATAACGTCGGTCATTATCCAATTGGATATCATCTTAGGGTTGTTATAAACTGCCACGCACTCGTCAAAGAAATCTGCTATAGCCCTTTCCGAAGTCAAAATTTGCGCGTCGTATTGGGGCAGATTGTATTCGCTGATATATTTTTGAGCGCGCTCTTTGGGCAAAAGCGGCAAAGTGTTTTTTACTTTTTCCACAAATTCGCGGCTTATATTGACTTGAGGAAGATCCGCGTCAGGAAAGTATCTATAGTCTTGAGCGTCTTCTTTAGAACGCATAGAGAACGAACGGCCTTTTTCGTCGTCCCAGCGTCTAGTTTCTTGCTCTATCTTTCCGCCCGAATTTAAGATTTCGGTCTGACGGCTGATTTCGTAATTTATCGCTCTATGAACCGCTTTAAACGACGCCAAGTTTTTCATTTCTACCCTTGTGCCAAAAGGCTCGCCCGGTTTATGCAAAGAAATATTGACGTCGCAGCGAAGCGAACCCTGCTCCATTCTGCAGTCGGACACGCCGATATATTTCAGCAAAGCCCTGAGATTTTCCAAAAACGCTATGGCTTCATCGGCGCTGGCTATATCGGGCTCGGTTACTATTTCTATCAAAGGCACTCCGCCGCGGTTATAGTCGATCAAGCTTCCGCCGAACTGAGAGTGAACTAGTTTGCCGGCGTCTTCTTCTAAGTGTATATGGTTGATTCTTATTTTTTTAGGCCCGTTTTGAGTTTCGATTTCCATATAACCGCCCAAGCAGATAGGGGCTTGAGCCTGAGATATCTGATACGCTTTGGGCAAGTCAGGATAGAAATAGTTTTTTCTCTCCCAGCGCGTAATAGTATTGATCTCGCAGTTTAAAGCTAAACCAGCTTTTACGGTATATTCCACCGCCTTTTTGTTAAGAGACGGCAAAGCGCCGGGCATGCCCACGCATATGGGACAGCAGTTGACATTAGGATTGGGGTTGAATTCGTTTTTGCAAGAGCAGAATATTTTGGAATTGGTCTTAAGCTCGGTATGAACTTCTAATCCTATTACAGGTACGTAACTCATTCTCTTATCCTCTCAAACACATAAGCTGCATCAAACATTAATTTTTCGCCATACCAAGGCGCGATTATTTGAAGTCCTATAGGCAATCCTTTGCCGCTTACTCCCGCGGGAACGCTTATCGCCGCGTTGCCGGCAATATTGACCGGCACTACGAACGCGTCGGACATATATTTGATTTTTACGTCTTCTTGGTCTTGCTTGATCTTAAACGCGGGCGCGGGCGTCGTGGGAGTGATTATCAAGTCGCACTTTTCAAAAGCGCGGTCAAACTCTTGTCTTATAAGCGTCTGAACTTGTTGGGCTTTTTTGAAATAAGCGTCAAAATTGCCTTTAGCGGTAACATAGTTGCCTATCAAAATTCTTAATTTGACGCCTTTTCCAAAACCTTCTGTACGGCTTTTGAAATATATATCCATCAAGTCGTCAAAGCTTTCGGTTCGATAACCATATTTAATGCCGTCAAATCTCGCCAAGTTGGAAGCCGCTTCGGCGTATCCCAATACGTAATAAACCGGGATAGCGTATTCCAAGGTCTTCATAGACAACTCGATAATTTCGGCGCCTTCGGAACTCAATTGTTTTAGAGATCTATCCATCACGGCTTTTACGTCTTGGTCTTGGATCATATCCAAAAACTCTTTGGGAACGCCTATCTTTTTGCCCTTATACGAAAAGTTTTTGTCTATAGTCAAATCAGGGTATTCGCCGCGATAAGAAATGTTATCGTGCTCGTCGTATCCGCCTATTATCTGCATTACTAAAGCGGCGTCTTCCACGTTTTTGGTAATAGGCCCTACTTGGTCGTAACTGCTGGAAAGCGCCACTACGCCGTGTCTTGACACAGCGCCGTAAGTAGGTTTTACGCCCACCACCCCGCAAAAGCTTGCGGGCTCTCTTATAGAACCGCCAGTATCCGAACCCAGCGCAGCGTAACCTAGATTAGCCGCCATTGCGGCCGCGCTTCCTCCGCTAGAGCCGCCGGGAACGTAATCGGTGTTATGCGGATTGAGAACCGGCCCGGTATAAGAGCTTAGGTTGCTCGAGCCCATAGCGAATTCGTCCATATTGGATTTGCCCAGAATTATGGCGTCCTGCTCTAATAACTTTTCTACCACCGTAGCGTTGTAAGGCGGTATAAAATTATAAAGCATTTTGGACGAACACGTCGTAGGAAGGCCCTGCGTGCAAATATTGTCTTTGATTATAACGGGCGCGCCTTGCAGCTTGCCTATTTTTTCGCCCTTAGAGCGTCTTGAGTCGATTTCTTGGGCCTTTTTTAACGCCCCTTCGGCGTCGACATAGTTAAGAGCGTTTAGATGTTTGTTTTTTTCTATTTGGTCTAAACAGCTTTTTACTACTTCTACGGTCGAAACCTTTTTTTCTTCAAGTAGTTTGATAATCTCTGTAAGCGTTTTGGTATGCATAGTCTTTTACTCCACTATTGTAGGGACTTTAAACGACCCGTCTTCTGCTTCGGGCGCGTTTTCCAAAATTTTATCTCTATCCATAGAAGGTCTTGCGACGTCTTCTCTTAGATCGTTGACATCTACAAGCACACTGTAAGTAGGCTCTACGCCTTGGGTATCAAGCTCGTTGAGTCTTTCGATTGTTTTAATTATTGCGTTAAATTCTTCTTGGAATTCTTTGGCTTCTTGCTCGTCAAGTGTAAGCCTTGATAATTTTGAAATCTTTAAAATTTCTTCTAGAGTTACCATATATTTCCTCCTGAGTCTTGGAAGGTATCGAACTGTCTTTGGGCAGCTTGCTTATAGAATACTTGCCTGAAAAGCACGCGTCGCAATAGCCTTGGTCTTGTCTTAATCCTATCTTTTTAATATCGTCAAGCGGCAAATATCCCAAAGAATCCGCGCCTATCTTTTGGCAAATTTCGTCTATGGAATATTTTACGGCTATCAGCTCGTTTCTGGACGGAATGTCCGTGCCGAAATAACACGGCCACAAAAACGGCGGCGACGCTACCCGCATATGTATCTGGGTGGCTCCCGCGTCTCTAAATAATTTTATAAGATTAGCGCAAGTAGTGCCCCTTACGATAGAGTCGTCTATTAAAATAACCCTTTTGCCTTTTATATTGTTTTTCAAAACGTTAAGCTTAATGCTTACGCTTATTTCACGCTCGTTTTGGGTGGGTTTGATAAACGTTCTGCCAGTATAGCGGTTTTTAATAAGGCCTTCTTCGTAAGGAATTCCGCTAGCCTGCGCGTATCCTACCGCAAAACTCAAACCCGAATCCGGCACGCCTACCACGATATCCGCGTCCACGGGGTGAGCTTTGGCTAGAAGCTTGCCCATCTGAACCCTTGCTTGATAAACGCTGACTCCGTCTATTACGCTATCGGGCCGGGCAAAGTAAATATATTCAAACACGCAATGAGAAATATTAGGGTCATCGGCGTATTTTATGCTCTTTAGCCCTTCTTTGCTGATTACGACCATTTCGCCGGGCTGTATGTCTCTTACAAAATCAGCCCTTATTACATCTAACGCCGCCGTTTCGCTCGCTATTACGTAAGAATTTTTGAGCTTGCCTAAACAAAGCGGTCTAAATCCTTTAGGGTCGCGTATGCCGATTAGTTTGCGCGGGCTCATTATCACCAGCGAAAACGCGCCTTCCAATTTTTCCAAAACTTTGAGCATCGCGTCTTCAATGGAATGCGTTTTTGTCCGCGCCCTTGCCGCCAAGTGCATTATAATCTCGGCGTTAGAAGAAGACTGGAATACCGCGCCTTCTTTTTCAAGTTTGCGTCTTAATTCTTCAGCGTTGGTAAGGTTGCCGTTGAGCGCGATAGTCAAAGTACCTTTGATATATCGGCTTACCAAAGGCTGACAGTCTTCTCTTTGAAATTTAGACGAAGAATAAAGCACATGCCCTACGGCTATTGAGCCCTTAAGTTCTTGGATGTTTTCGGAATCAAAGACTTCATTGACTAATCCCATCCCTTTATGCAAGAGTATTACGCCGTCATCGTTTACAGCTATTCCGCAGCTTTCTTGTCCGCGGTGCTGCAAGGCGTAAAGTCCGTAATAGGTCATTCGGGCGACGTCAAATCCGTCATTGTCAAAAAAGCCAAAAACTCCGCATTCTTCTTTGACTTTGTCAAATACCATGCTGACCTTTTTATTCTATATTACTCCCACTCGATGGTAGCGGGGGGTTTGCATGTTATGTTGTAAACTACGCGGTTTACGGCCTTTACTTCGCTTACTATTCTTTCGCTTATACGCTCTAATACTGGATAAGGTATTTGAGCCCATTTTGCCGTCATAAAGTCCGTCGTATTTACAGCTCTTATTACCACTGCGCGTTCATAAGTGCGTTCTTCATTTTTTACGCCTACCGAACGCATATCAGTCAATATAGCGAAATATTGATTTATAGTCTTGTCTAATTTTGCAGCTGCGATTTCTTCTCTTACTATAGCGTCGGCTTCTCTTAAGATATCCAGTTTTTCTTTGGTTATCTCGCCTATTACTCTGACGCCCAATCCGGGACCGGGGAAAGGCTGTCTAAACACTAGGTTTTCGGGCATTCCCAGTTCTAATCCTAACTGCCTTACTTCGTCTTTAAACAAGCTTCTTAACGGCTCTATAATGCCTTTAAACTTAATATTTTTAGGAAGCCCGCCTACATTGTGATGGCTTTTCACTCCGGCGCTTTCTATTATATCCGGATATATAGTGCCTTGAACAAGATAGTCTATTTCGCCTAGTTTTTGAGCTTCTTCTTCGAAAACTCTTATAAACTCTTCCCCTATAATTTTGCGTTTTTGTTCGGGATCAGTTACGCCTTTTAATCTATTTAAAAACCTGTCTTGAGCGTTTATTCTTATTAGGTTAATGCCTTGCTTTTCTTTAAAGAATTTTTCGACTTCGTCGGCTTCGTTTTTTCTCATCAAGCCGTGGTCGACAAGCATACAAATAAGATTATCGCCTATAGCTTTTTTGACAAGCATCGCGCTTACAGAGCTATCCACTCCGCCGCTTAAAGCGCACAAAACTTTTTTGCCGCCTATCTGCTCTTTTAGAATCTTTACGTAGTTTTGAGCGTAATTTTGCATCGTCCAATCGGCTTTAGCTTGGCAGATGTCGTGCAAAAAGTTTTTAAGGATTCTTAAACCTTCCGCAGTGTTATAGTGCTCAGGATGGAATAACAGTCCGTAAACCTTAAGCTCGTCGTCGGCTATAGCCGCGTTGGGATATGTCTTGGTTGAAGCTATAGATTTAAACCCGTCGGGCAAGGTTTCTGCCAAAACGGATTGATTAATCCAGCACGCAAATTTTTTGCTTACTCCCGCAAACAAAGGATGAGCGTTATTGACGGTAACTTCGATCTGCTTATATTCGTCTTGGGCGGCTGACGTTTTGCTGCCAAAAGCTCGCGCGATTAATATTTGACCTAATCCTACGCCCAAAACAGGAACATTAAGCTCGAAGATACGCTTATCTAGCTTAAATCCTTCAAGCTTGTCAGCGTTATCCACGCTTCCCGCGATAATAACGCCAACGGGGTTAAAATTTTTGATTTCTTGAATATCCGCGTTATAAGTTAATAGTTCGCAATAAACATTGCATTCTCTTACGCGTCTTGCGATTAATTGGTTATTGGGTCCGCCTAAATCTAAAATTACGATAGTCTGTCTTTCCATTTTCTGCCTACTTTAAAAACGATTTCATTTTATCAAAAAAAAGCGTTTTTCTCAACTTATCAAGCCTTATTTCAAAAAAACCCGCTTTATTTAGCGGGTTAGTAAGTCTATTATTTATTTTTCCAAAATTTCTTGAATTAATGTGTAAATTTTTGTTAATTGCGCGTAAGCCGTTATTTCGTAAGTTTTGTAAAACTCCTCATTTTCTAGTTTGTCATACTCCACAAAATACATCTTAAACGACGCTATTTCGTTTTGCGTATGACGAACTGTGAAAAACACGGTATCATAAACAATCTCGACGCCGTCTATAGTCAAAGTCTTTTTAGTTTCGTCCTTGCCAAGATATCTAAAAGCGATTAAATACTTAGAAGCGTTCGCGGACGACGAAGGCGACGCTTTGATCGCCAATAGTTCGTCTTTAGATAAAGTTTTCAGCTGTTGTTTGCCGTCTTTATCTTCATAAGTAGAAATATGAGCTTTCTTGAACCATTGATTTTCCAATATGCCGCGAAGCTCGGAAAAATCGGACGCGTCTTGGTAAGTTTTATATAATTTTTCTAATTCTTCGCTGTATGCGTTCTCTTGACTTAATTCAAGATGTTTTGTAGGCGTTTTTAATCCGCCTTGGCTGATTATTTGTATCGAATAAGGCTTGTCTAACGCCACCGCGGCTTTAGACTTAATTAAGCCAGCGGTTATAGCTAATGCCGCGATAATCGCGACTAAAGAAATCCAAATAATATTGCCTATTATCTTTGCTTTTTTGTTTTCTTTTGCCATGGTCTTATCCTACACGTATTCCTACCGATTTAGTATATATGATTTTTTTTGAGCAGTCAAATTAAAAAAGCTTGGTATAAAAGTCTTTTATTGGTATAAAAGTCTTTTATATAAAAAATTACGCGCGGGCGTTTTACCCGCGCAAAGTTTTCTTTAATTTTGACTATCTGCGGGACGAGAAACAGCTTCGTTAGCTTGCTTAGCTCTCAAAGCCAATCTCTCTTCTAAATCTCTTTCTATTTCTTCCAAAGGTTTGCCCGCCATAAGAGCGTCGACTTCTTCGGCGTAAATAGTTTCTTTTTCGATGAGCAGCCTTACCATTTTATCCATAACTTCTCTATGCTCGCTCAAGATTTTGAGCGCAGTCTCATACGCTTTGTCCAAAATCTTCTTTACTTCCGCGTCTATTTGAGCTGCGACCTTTTCGCTGTAGTTATGGATAGGCTGATAATCTCTGCCTATAAAGATTTCGTGCTTAGAGCCAAGATAGATCGGACCGATCTCAGAGCTCATACCCCATTCGGTAACCATCTTACGAGCTTTTTCAGTAGCCATTTGAAGATCGCCTACCGCGCCGGTGGATATATCCTTGATTACCAATTCTTCGGCGGCTCTTCCGCCCATCATCATGGCAAGCTCGTCGTTGAGCTTGTTAAACGTGGTATGCATATCGTCGGCTTCGGGTCTCGTCATAGTGTAGCCCGCCGCTCTGCCGCGCGGTATTATAGACACTTCGTGAACGGGGTCGCAATGGGGCAAAACCTTGGCTACGATTGCGTGACCCGCTTCGTGATAAGCGGTAATACGCTTGTCGACTTCGGTAATTACGCGGCTCTTCTTTTGCGGGCCCATAATTACTTTGTTAATGCCTTCGTTGATATCAAGCATTGTTATCATCTTTCTGCCCGCTCTTGCCGCCAAAATAGCCGCTTCGTTAAGCAGGTTTTCTATATCGGCTCCAGAAAAACCGCTGGTTATTCTTGCCAATACCTTAAAATCAACATCGGGCGCGATGGGTTTGTTTCTTGCATGAACTTTGAAAATCTCTTCCCTGCCTCTTACGTCAGGAATATTGATATATATTTGTCTATCGAATCTGCCCGGGCGAAGCAGCGCGGGGTCTAGAATATCCGCTCTGTTGGTAGCGGCCATTACTATAATTCCGCTGTTGCTTTCAAAGCCGTCCATCTGAACGAGCAATTGATTGAGAGTTTGCTCTCTTTCGTCATGACCGCCGCCCAAGCCCGTTCCTCTTTGACGACCTACGGCGTCTATTTCGTCGATAAACACTATGCAGGGCATATGTTTTTTCGCGTCTTCAAACAAGTCTCTAACTCTGGACGCGCCCACGCCTACGAACATTTCCACGAAGTCCGAACCGCTTATGGAAAAGAAAGGCACGTTGGCTTCTCCGGCTACCGCTTTCGCGAACAAGGTTTTGCCTGTGCCGGGCGGGCCTACCAACAAAACGCCTTTAGGAATTCTCGCTCCAAGCTGCTCAAACTTTTTGGGATTTTTCAAAAATTCTACTATTTCGGCTAGTTCGGCTTTTTCTTCTTCCGCGCCCGCCACGTCGCTAAATCTTACCTTGGTGTTTTGGCTGAGACGCGCTCTGGATTTTGAAAAGTTTATGGCTTGCTTATTGTTTTGGTTTAGAGTGCGGTAAACAAAGAAAGCCAACAAAATCAGTATTATTACGCCTACAAGATAGGGCAGATATTGCCATATCGTTCCGGCGTTGGGGTTGTTAAATTGTATCGCTATTCCGAATTCGTCGGCTATCTGCAAAAGCGACGAGATGTTTTTGTCTTCGTATCTTGCGTTAAATTCTCTTATAATGTCGTCCGTAAAATCGGATCTTGAAGGGATATTAAACACATAATCAAACTTCGAGCCGGTCTGGGTCTTTTTTGCCTTTGCCTGATAACCTTCTATATATACGTATTTAACTTCGCCTTCTACTATTAATTCCAATGCTTCGTTATAATTAAGGGGAGACGGTTGACTGCCGAACATAAAAATTCCGGCAATAATCAAAAAGCTTATCACAAGCAAAGCTATGAAAATTACCCCTTTTGCGCTTGATTTCAAAAGTTATTCCTCCGTTGGCAAACCTTGGTAATTTGTATCGTTATTGTAACATAAAACATACTACATATCAATGATATTTATGTCACAATAGGCTCAATTTAATTCCGCCAATTAAAAACAAAAAAATCGTTTTTTAAAGAAAAACGATAAAAACGACAAAAAAAGATGCCTAAAAAGGGATATATTTTTAAATTTTTTAAAGTTTTTAGCCTAAATCAAATCAAGATTAATGCTTTGACCGCTGTCGGCGTCCTGATACATCATCCAGTAGCCTTCGCCTTTGGGATTGTTTTTGTCAAGGGCAAGCCATTTGCAATAGCCTTGCAGCTCTTTAGGCGGATTGACCGAATAAATTCCCGGCACGCCGTAGCCTATATAATCCGGGCCTTCCCCTATTAAGCCTACCACGTAATATTGATTTTGCCCTATGTCCACTCTCACCCAATAAGTGTCGGGCATAATGCTGTTTAGCCTTTCTTCAGGCGGATTGTTTTGAAATAGTTTATCCAGCTCGTCTTTTACGCTCAAATAATATTTGGGCTGACCGTTAGTGCTTTCGTTTTCGGGCTCTTTTTGTTCTTTTTGTTCTTTTTGACCTTCTTTATGCTTAACCTTAATGCTGTTATAATCCACCCAAGACTTTATGTAAGGCGGGTTATAATCCGCGTTCTCGTAATCTTGCTCGTCGTCTTGATAATAATACACCTTAAACAAATCGTCTTTTTCGCTCTCTAACTCTTCAGCCTTTCTTTCAGGCTCTTCGTTTATATACTCAGGCTTTTTAAAAACGCTTGAAGAGACGAATTTGTTTTTTGAACCGCTGTCATAATCTTTATAGCCGTCGACAAGCTCTTGGGGCGTTTCTTCAAAAGCTTTATAAAACTTAGGCTGAGCTAAAGCGTCTTGCACGGCTTTCGCGGCCGCCGCGCTTTCTTTTAGAATATCTCTAGGTTTTATGTCCTGCGGATAATACGAAGTTTGCGAAATTTGGTTGTCGTCGTATTCTTTCTGAGCTTCGTCTATTACTTTAGACACCTTAGCGATAGTCACTTTGGGAACAGCCAAAGGCTTGTCAAAATAAGCGTCTTTCGCGATAGTTTTAGGGTTTTGGCTTAGATTGCTTTGGTTTAGATTGCTATATTGCCTTAACGCGCCTGCGCTTTGGACGCTTTGGGCAGTTTTCGGTTTTTGGACAAGCTGTTCTTTTTTGAACTCTACCTTTTCCACCTCTCCCGCGAACATAGGCGGGCGGACTATATGTTTAAAGCCGTCTAATATATTGGTTTCCCAAAGCTTTTTTGCGTTGTTGGCGCCCCACGCTATAGGGATTACGTTTTCGTCGCTTATGTAGCAGAGCACGCAGTAAAGATTGCCTTTTAAATCTATTTCTCCAAGCTGCATTGCCGCGCTTATTTTGCCTTTTGTGCCTAGTCTTTGAGTATAAACGGAGCTGGTATCCGAAGCTACGCCAAAAGCGAAAATGCCTTTTGAGATATCTTTTAGGTTAAAAATTTCTATAAAGCATTTTGCGTTGTCATTGATTTGCTCTATTGTAGCGATACCCTTAACGACGCCAAAACCAAATCCTTTGGTTACTTCGTTAAGAATAAGGGTTTTTTTGATATATCCCATATTAGCCCCCTAACTAAAAGCTATAATACGCGCATTCTTACATTTTATATATACTAACTTATCAAAAAATATATACGATATTTGGCATAAAATATATTATAACGTCTATTCTTGCAGTACAAAAAAGGCGGCTTTTAATGCCGCCTTTTATATCTTATTCTTCGACTAATACCGCTTTTATGCGTCTTACGCCCGCGGACGAGCTTTCTTCTTTTACGATTTTAAACTTGCCAAGCACTCCCGTATGGGTCACGTGCGGGCCGCCGCAAATTTCTTTGGAGAAATCGCCTATCGAATATACCTTTACGCGTTCGCCGTATCTGCTTTCAAACACGCCCAAAGCGCCTTTTTGCTTGGCTTCTTCTACCATCATTTCTTCTACCGTTACGGGCAGGTCTTGCTCTATTGCTTGATTGACCAATTTTTCGACTTCGGCAAGTTCGCGGCTTTCCAGCTTTCTGCCGAAAGAAAAGTCAAATCTTAATCTTTCGGGCGTTATGTTGCTTCCGCGTTGATAAACTTCATTGCCCAGTACCTTTCTAAGCGCTGCTTGAAGCAGGTGGGTCGCGGTATGGAGTTTTGTGGTCTGTTCGCTCGCGTCCGCAAGCCCGCCTTTAAATCTTTGCTGAGCTCCGCTATGGGACTTGGCTTGATGCTCGGCGAACGCTTCTTCAAAGCCTTTGACGTCCACCTTAAGTCCTTGCTCTCTTGCAAGCTCTTGGGTCATCTCAAGCGGGAAGCCGTAAGTATCGTATAGCCTAAACGCCGTTTTGCCGTCCAGCGTATCGCCTTGAATAGTTTTTACTGCGCGTTCGAATTCTTTAAGACCCGTCTTAAGAGTTCTTTCAAAACGATTGATTTCTAGCTCTAACTCTTTTTTGACCTTTTCGGCGTTAGTTTCTAATTCGATATATATATCTTTGTATTGATCTATTATAGTCTCGGCTACGCCTATCAAGCCCATCGGATCCCAATCCATTAATCTTGCGTATCTGATAGCGCGCCTTATCAGCCTTCTTAAAACATAGCCTTGGTCGACGTTTGACGGGGTTACGCCTTTTTGGTCGCCCAAAATAAATACCGCCGTTCTCATATGGTCGGCTATAATTCTAAAAGCCTTTTTGTCTTCGCTTTCGTAACGCTTTCCGCTAAGCTCTTCTATTTTTTTGATTATGCCCGAAAACACGTCGGTTTCGTAAACGGACTCTACCCCTTGCAAAAAACGGAGAGTGCGTTCTAATCCCATGCCGGTGTCGACGTTCTTTTGCTCTAAGGGTCTAAAAGAGCCTTTTTCGTCTTTATAATACTGCATAAATACGTCGTTCCAAATCTCGACGTATTTGCCGCAATCGCACGCGGGGGAGCATTCGGGCGAACATTTAGGCTTGCCTGTGTCTATAAACATCTCGGTGTCGGGACCGCAAGGGCCTGTTTGTCCGGCAGGGCCCCACCAGTTATTTGCTTTGGGCAAGAAGAAAATATTTTTTTCGTCTATGCCTAGACTCTTCCAAATCTCAGCCGATTCTTCGTCTCTGGGGGCGTCTTGGTCGCCCGCGAATACGGTTACGGCAAGCTTGTCTTTGTCTATTCCCAAATATTTAGGCGAAGTCAAAAACTCAAAACTCCAAGCGATCATTTCTTTTTTAAAATAATCGCCCAAAGACCAGTTGCCCATCATCTCGAAAAAGGTAAGATGAGACGCGTCGCCCACTTCGTCTATGTCGCCCGTTCTAACGC
>DATCKP010000130.1:0-19295 GCA_036562165.1 Clostridia bacterium | reverse complement strand
TTTTTGCTTTAAGCCGTCTGGCGTTTTATACCAAAATCTTATAGAGTATTCGCCTTTTGAGGTTTTATTTATGCTACCCATAACTCCTCCTATTAACTTTTTTGTCCCCCTTGAAACGTCTGTAAAATTATGATACACTAGAGCAAACGTTTGTTTCAAGGGGGATGACAAATGAAAAGCTTAAACAAGCAGTTGAAAAACATTTTATATTCATTAAAATTAACTGAAGCTGATTATATCTTAATTGTTCTGGCGTTGAAGCTTATACTAAGCCATAGACGCGCTTCATAAATTTTTATCTTTTTTTCATTATCTTTAAGGCTTGTATAAATTTTCTCTTTTCATCCTCGTTCATCGTATCAAGTATGTTTTCGGGCATACCAAACCTTTTAATGCCTTTTTAAATTTTTCTTCTTGGAACTCTTGATAATATTTTCGTCGTAAACCAATCTGATGTATGTAGAAATGTCAAAAATTACCGATATACCGATTAATACCTTAAGAGATAAGATACAAAGGAAAACCTGAGCGGGCTAAGGCTTGTTTTGAAAAATTTAAAGAACATAATATTCAAATTTTACGTAACGCAAATTGTAAAGAAGCCCATGCGGTAATTAAATTTTTAGAAAAATGGAATCCCGATAAAGCATTAGATAATCCGCATATACAAGAAATTATTAAAGATATTTACAAAGGAGCTAATTTTATTTTCCGTTATTATGGAAAAACGGACGTGCATAATGTATCAAATGTTAAAGAAGCTTGGATAAACTATAAAAATAATTCAAACAATAATGTACTTCAACAATGTCTCGTTACTGGTAAGGTTGCTCCTATTGCAAGATTACATCCAAAAATAAGCGGGCTTTATAAAGGCCATCCTTCGGGAAACGTTCTTGTTTCTTTTAATAAAAAAGCTTTTGAATCTTATAACGCTTCCAAAGAATTAAGACAAGGTTTAAACGCCCCAGTTAGCGAGTACGCTGCGTTCGCATATGGAACAGCGTTAAACAGTCTTTTGGCTGATGAAAGCCATAAGATTATTATAGGCGATGTCACTGTTGTTTTTTGGGCCGAACAAACGCCTAAAATTATCAGGATATGTTCTCATTGATTTTAGACAGCTCGCAATTAGATTCCAAAAACGAAGAAAAGAACGAAGGAAAGAACGAAGAAAAGAAAAAAGTTCGTTCTAAGTACGCCGAAAATATAATCAGAGATGTTCTAGAAAAAATATCTCAAGGACAAATTGTCGATATAGATGAAATTTTCAAAAATTTTATAGATAAGGATATACAATTTTATATTTTAGGTATTAGCCCTAGCACAAGTAGAATAATCGTGCGTTTTTTTCTTAAAGACACATTTGGAAATTTCATGAGTAAAGTTATTCAACATTATCAAGACCTTTTGATTGAAAAACAATTTGAAAATGATATATCTAATATACCGATTCGGAGAATATTTTATGAACCTATACCCAAAGGAAGCGAAGATAAATCAATTTCAACGTTTTTATCAACGTCTATTATGCGAGCTGTTCTTTTAGGAGAAGAGTATCCTAATTCCTTATACCAAGTAATTTTATTACGGATTCAAGCAGAACGAGATATTAATTATTATCAAGCATCAATTTTAAAAGCGTATTTAGTAAGAAAAGCTAGAAGGCTTAATAATAAATTAATAACGGAGGTATTAACATTGTCTCTAAACGAAAATACAAATAATAAAGCGTATCTATTAGGAAGACTTTTTGCCGTTCTTGAGAAAGCTCAAAAAGAATCTAATCCCAATATAAACACAACTATACGCGATAAGTATTTTAGCTCGGCTTGCGCTACGCCTGCAGCAGTATTTCCGACATTATTCGCTTTAGCTCAATATCATATTGCCAAATTTGATTATGGTTATTATTACGATAATATGATTGCAGATATTATGGACAAGCTAGATATAGATAACGAGCCTTTTCCTAAGAATTTAACGTTAGACGAGCAAGGTATCTTTTATCTAGGTTATTATCATCAACGTAACAGCTTATATAAAAGCAAAGGGAAAGATAATAAACAAAATAACGAAGAAAATAAAGAATAAAGGGGTAATAAAATGAACGAAGTAATAAAAAACAGATACGAATTTAGCCTTTTTTTTGATATTGAAAACGGTAATCCCAATGGCGATCCTGATGCCGGGAATATGCCTAGAAGAGATCCGGAAACTGGATTAGGAATAGTAACTGACGTTTGTTTAAAAAGAAAAATAAGAAATTATATTGACTTTATAAAACAAGACGCTGTTGGATATAAAATCTACGTAAGAAATGGCGTTCCTCTTGATACTAATAGAAAATGGGCATATGAACAATGTGATGTAGATCCGCCTAAAAAAGATGGAAAGGTTACTGCTGACGAGCCAGCAAAGGAAGATTATAAAAAGTTAACTAGATTTATGTGCGATAACTTTTATGATATTCGCGCGTTTGGCGCTGTAATGACTTTAACTTATAATTGCGGTCAAGTTAGAGGCCCTGTTCAATTAGGTTTTGCTAAAAGTATAGATGCAATAATGCCCCAGGATATTAGCATAACTAGCTGCACATACGTTAAGGAAGATGATAAAAGTTCAAAAATGGGCAGAAAAGGTATTGTGCCTTATGCGTTGTACAGGGTAGACGGTTTTATATCTCCTTGTTTAGCTTTAAAAGAAACCGGCGGAACAGGTTTTTCTACAGAAGACTTAGAGCTGTTTTGGGACGCTTTGAAAAATATGTTTGAATTTGATCATTCGGCCGCCAGAGCAAAAATGTCTTCAAGGGCATTATTTGTTTTTAAACATGAAAGCATGTATGGAAATTGCCCTTCTAACATGCTTTTTGAATTAATAACTGTCAAAAAGAGAGAAGGCGTGAATGTTCCAAGAAGCTTTTATGATTACATAATCGATGTTAAACAAGATCAAATTCCTCAAAATGTTACTCTTGAGAGAATGTTATGATTTTGATGCCGTAATATATTGATAATCTCAAAATCATTTATATTAAAAGCTTGAGATTATATCTCAAGCTTTTTCTTTTATATAAATAAATATTTATATTTTCCAACATCTACAAATAGACGACTTTTTTTCTTTATGGTAAAATATCTCTTATTTGAGACAAAAGAAAAATGTCGGAGGCTGTCTTTTGAGAGAGCATTCTGCTGGATTGTTGGGCAAGTTTAAAAAGACTTTTATCGGCGACAAAGCGTTTTACGCTGCCGTTCTTGCGTTAATGCTTCCTATCGTCGCTCAAAACGCGATATCTAACTTTATTAACCTGCTGGACAACGTTATGATAGGACGCGTAGGAAACGCGGAGATGTCCGGCGTTGCCATCGCCAACCAATTGATGTTTGTGTATAACATTACTGTCTTCGGCGGGCTGTCCGGCGCGGGCGTTTTTTGCGCGCAGTTTTTTGGCGCTAAAGACCATGACGGCATTCGATATTCTGTAAGATTTAAACTTTGGACTATTGTTTTTATTTTCAGCATAGCTGTCGCCGTATTTTTAAGCTTTGGCGATAAATTAATATCCTTATATCTTACCGGAGAAGGTGATCCTGCCGAAAGAGCCGCGATGTTTGAATTCGCAAAACTTTATCTCCGAATAATGCTTTGGGGATTGTTTCCTTTTGCTCTTGCTCAAGTTTATAGCAGCTCTTTAAGAGAAATGGGCGAGACCCTGTTTCCTATGACAGCCAGCCTTATCGGCGTGTTTATAAACTTGTGTCTTAACTATTTGTTAATATACGGAAAATTCGGCTTCCCTAAGCTGGGCGTAGCAGGCGCGGCTATAGCTACTGTTGTTTCGCGTTTTGTCGAGCTGGCTATAGTTATTATCTATACTCATACTCATTCCAAAAGATTTGTCTTCGCTAAAGGTCTTTATAAATCCCTTGCTGTCCCTAAAGCTCTTGCCTTAAAAATACTCATTAAAGGCTCTCCGCTTTTGATAAACGAGTTGTTATGGTCTTTTGGAATGACCGCTATCAATCAGATATTCTCCACGCGCGGACTGCACGTAGTAGGCGCGTTGAATATAACAAGCACTATAACAAACGTATTTAACGTAGTCGTTTATTCGATGGGCTCTGCGCTTGCGGTATTGGTAGGTCAGGCTTTGGGAGCAAACGACATAGAACGCGCAAAACAAACATCTTGGAAAGTTATGTTTTTGGACGTTTGTATTTGTATGGGCGTGGGCGGTTTGCTTGCGATTTTGTCGCCTTTCATACCTTATATATACGAAACCAGCGGCCATGTCCGCGAGCTTGCGTCAGGTTTTATGCGAGTTCATGCTGCTTATATGGCGTTTAACGCAATAACCAACTGCTCGTATTTTACCATTCGTTCGGGCGGCAAAATGTTATTAACAATGCTTTTTGACAGTATTTATACTTGGGTAATTTTTGTGCCGTTTACATATTTAATGACTCATTTTACCGCGCTGCCTATTACGGCGCTTTTCCCGATTTGTTATATGTGCGATATTTTAAAGGCAACGCTCGGCATAATCGTCGTAAAAAACGGCAGATGGGCTCAAAATATGGTCTCAAAAACTTCGTATAAAACCAAATCTCAAACTCAATCTCAAACAGAATTTCAAGCCGAACCGCAAATCAAATCTCAAATTGACTCTTCAACCGATACGATATAAGTAAAATAAAATAATAAAAAAATAACCCGCAGGTTTTTACGCCCGCGGGTTTTTTTGTTTTTAGCTTGTTAAGATTGATTTTTAGTATGCTGAAAAAGTTTTATTTTTTTTAAGAGCTTAATACAATTATCTAAAAGCAAAATAACTATAAATTAATATGTTATTTAACATTACAAATAAATAACATACAAAATGATTTAACTCTCTAAAAATATGTTAAAATGTATAATGTAATAGACTTGGAAGCCGTAAAATGTTTAGTCCAAGGTTTAAAAATTTATAATATCCCCGGCGTTATTACGGAAAAGAGCTTGGCGGAGTGTTTCGCTCAAGAGTATGCGGCTATAAAGGGTCTGAAATACGTAAAAACTATGACCCAACGGATTTACGAGCTTGAAGCGGTTAATCCAGAAGTCAAACAATTCGGCAAAGTCCGCTTGATAGAAGAAAGGGATATGTATTTCTTTCCGTATTGGCTGGAAGCGTTTAACGCGTCAATGGTTTACGGCAATACCCAAATGTCTTCTCCTGAAGAAGAATGGTTATACAGATATAGAATATCTCAAAAGAAAATTTACCTTTTGGAGATAGACGGCATACCCGTTTCTATGGCGGGCTACTCAAGAGAACTGCCTAATTCTTTAGGCATAGCTTTTGTTTATACCCCGCCTTATTTTAGGGGCAAAGGTTACGCGTCGTCCTGCGTCGCCCAAATCAGTCAAATGGCTCTTGATAATGGCTATAAAAAGTGCGTCTTAAACGCGGATTTAGCCAATCCTACGGCCAACAGCATTTATCAAAAAATAGGCTATAAGCCTGTTTGCGACGCGTTATTGTATAAATTTGAATAACTAAAAAACTTTGGCTTTCCGGCTTATTCTCTTTGCGGCGAATGCCGTTGACATCTGTTTATGGCGGGTCTAAACTTATATATTAATCGATTTAATTTACAGGAGAAGAAAAAATGCAAGAAGTTTACGAATTTTTAAAAAAGTGCGGAACGTATTATTTGGCTACGATGGACGGAGACCAGCCTAGAGTAAGGCCTTTTGGGACTGTTGACATATTTGAAGGCAAGTTGTATATCCAAACAGGCAAGGTAAAAGACGTCTCAAAACAGCTTCAAAAAAATCCCAAAGCCGAGATTTGCGCTTGCATGGACGGCAAATGGCTCAGAGTGACCGGCAAACTTATTAGAGACGACAGAGTGGAAGCTAAAAAGCATATGCTGGATAATTACCCCGAATTAAAGTCTATGTATTCGCCCGAAGACGACAACACCGAAGTTCTCTATTTTGAAGACGCTACGGCGGTATTTTATTCTTTCACAGAAGCCCCTAGGGTAATAAAGTTTTAACGCATAAAATTTCATAAAGCCGGCTTTGCAGCCGGCGTTTTTATAGGTTACGCGAATCCTATAAATAGTTATTGTTGGCGTTATTTTTACGCCTAAATCATAAGATTAAGTTTTTTTGTCTTTATTTGTGTTTGCGAAGCATAAGAAAACAGAGATATGTCATTAAAAGCATATAGCTGTTTTTTTTGATTTTCTTAAAGCTTTAAGCTTTTGAAAATATTTTATCGTTTAGCAATATGTTAAAATAATTCATTAATTCCTGTTTTGAGCAAGGGTTCGGGGATTGCAGCCAATTAAGCCCGATATTTGTAATGCCCCCGCTTAAGAAGTCGATAAGCATATTTTTAGGCACTGCGTAATTTTGCTCGTTTTGGTTTTTGTTGATTAGATACTTTAAGCTCTTTTTTATTGAAGATATTATAAAACCCGCCGCCTTTTCAAAACTGTTTTGCTTTAGGACTAATAAAATTTTTTGCTTGTTTTCTTGAACGAAGTCTATAACTTTGTCTATTAAAGAAATATACATCTCTTTTTCGTTTTCATAGGTGTCTTTTTTTACGGCGGATTGGTATAGGGACTCTTTTAATTCTTCCATAGCGTATTCCAGTAATTGCTCTTTGCTGTCAAAATGGTTATAAAAGGTCGCCCTATGAACCATCGCTTTTTCGCATATATCCATTACGCTGATTTTTTCAAACGGCACAGTCTCCAAAAGCTCAAATAACGCTTTAGCAAGAAGCCGCTTAGTCCGCTCGATTCTTATATCTTTTTTTTGCTCGTTTCGCATATATCCACCGCAGTAACGCCTTTTGTAAAAAAATCGTTACAATTCTAAATATTAGTTATTCTTGCTTTATCATTAATACTATCATATAATATAGACAGATGTCAATAATCTATACACTTGTCTATTTTTGGAGGGAGCGATGTCAAAAATAGAAGTCATAAATTTTACCAAAGATTACGGTCATGGCCGCGGGGTGTTTGACATATCCTTTAGGATCGAAGAAGGCGAAGTTTACGGTTTTTTAGGGCCTAACGGAGCAGGAAAATCCACGACTATAAGGCATTTGATGGGATTCAGCAAGCCTGACAAAGGGCATACCAGAATTTTAGGTATGGACAGTTTTGAAAATTACCAAAAATTTATGGATAAAGTCGGGTATCTGCCCGGCGAAATCGCTTTTCCCGAAGGTCTTAACGGTTACGAATTTTTGGATATGATGAAAAATCTCAAAAAAGTAAAAGACCAAACCTTGATAAACCGTTTATGCGAGATGTTCGTGCTAGACCCTTCGGGCGACATTAAGCGTATGAGCTTGGGCGACAAAAGAAAGCTTGCTATTGTGGCGGCGTTTATGAACGACCCCGAAATTTTGATTTTGGACGAACCAACAAGCGGTCTTGACATCGCTATGCAGCAGGTTTTTATAGAATTTATAAAAAACGAAAAAAGACGCGGAAAAACCATACTGCTCTCAAGCCATATATTCAGCGAAGTGGACGCTACCTGCGACAGAATCGCGATAATAAAAGACGGAAAGATAGTGTCTGAATTTGCGGCCAACGACCTAAAGCGCAGCCGCAATAAAAATTATTTGGTGGAATTCAGCTCAAAAAAAGATTTGGACGAATTTATATCCCAAAACGCCCAAAATAAAGACTTTAAGATTACTAGTCAAGAAGGCTCTAAAGCCTTTATAAACATCGACGACAAAAACATAAATTCTTTGATATCGGCGTTGTCCAAGTCTAATTTTGTAGGTTTCAGCCACCTAAAAGAGACTTTGGAAGATTATTTTATGAAATATTACAAAGAAGAAAAAAGTTTCGGAGGCGCTGTTTGATGGAAAAAGTCATAGAAATAAGAGATCTTACTAAAGATTACGGTCAAGGCAGGGGCGTGTTTGATATTAATTTAGATATATATAAAGGCGAAATGCTTGGCTTTGTGGGGGCAAACGGCGCGGGAAAAACCACGACCATAAGAAATATAATGGGCTTTTTAAAACCCGACAAAGGCAAGATTACCATAAAAGGTTTGGATTCTTGGAAAGACAGCGAAAAGATAAAAAAATACATAGGCTACGTCCCCGGAGAAATCGCCTTTCCGGATTTGAGAACGGGAACGGAATTTATAAAATCCCAAGCTGAGTTTTGGGGATTGAAAGATTTGTCTTACGCTAATTACCTTATCGAAAAGCTTCAGCTTGACCCGACCGCTAACCTTAAGCGTATGAGCAAGGGCATGAAGCAAAAGACCGCCATAGTCGCCGCGCTGATGGCGGACCGCGAGATTTTGATTTTGGACGAACCGTCTACAGGTCTGGATCCGCTTATGAGAGTGTCTTTTTTGGAGATTTTAAAAGAAGAAAAACAAAAAGGCAAGACCATATTAATAAGCTCTCATTTATACGAAGAGCTTGAGAAAATTTGCGACAGGGTGGCGCTTATTAACAAAGGCAGGATAGCGGCTATAGCCGATATGAACGCGATAAGAAATAGAACGGTCGCCGATTTTAAGATAGAGTTTAATAAAAAAGACGACTATGAAAACTTTAAAAAATTAAGCTACAAAATCATAAGGGACCAAGAAAACTATAACCAAGTTACCATATCTATAGAAAAAGACAAAGTCAACAAACTCTTTGTTGATCTAACGCAGTTTGACGTTAAGTTTATCGCCGAAATCAAATACGATTTGGAAAAATACTTCAACGAGATTATACGAAAGGAGAAGACAGCATGATAAGCAAACCGTTGTTTAAGCAGTCTTGCAAAGCCAACGCGGGTATTTGGACTTTTGTTACCGCTATTACTTGCGCTATGCTTACTATAACCATTCTTGTTTTGGGCAATTTGAACGTCAACGAAATCCGCTCTTCTATGACGGATATGTTTATAAAAGACGCTATCGAGTCTACCGTTCAAAAAAACTCTATGACTTATTACGACCTGACGGATGCCGCGCTAGAGAATTACGAATCCAGCTACGAGAACTTAAATTATTTGCTTAATGTCGCTTTAAATCAATATACAAAGTCCTCTATATTACGCATTTATAATGAGTCTTTAGAAAACGGGCTTAACGACGAGCAAGCGCGTCTTGCGATAAAGGATAAATTAAAATTAGACGACGAAAGCTTTTTGGGCGTAAATACTTTTATTGACTATTACTTGGCTCAAGGAGAAAAGTATTCTCAAACCGATATATCAAGCTATGTTCTTAACAAAATCGCTGACGCAGTATACGACCAGCTTTTGACCGAGCAAGGCGAAGAATACGCCGAAGCGGCGAAATCTTTTATTGCCGCCGCGATAAGCTCTTTTATAGAATCGGGTCAAACTAACGTTACGGAATTCGCTACTAATTATATCCCCAGCGTAGTTAGCGGGGTGTTTTATGAGCAGAGCTTTGATTATAACGACGATAAGATATATATTTCGGACTACTTTACCAAAGAAAAGCTTGCCAATATTTCTTACAGCGCGATCGTCTCTTATAGAGCCGAGATGGATTTTAAAGAAAAACAATTAAGATCCAGCGGTCAATATACCGAAGAGCAAATCCTTCAAGAGTTGAATAAATATAAAGAAGAGCTAATAGAAGAAAAAAGCAAGACTATGTTTTTCAGCCTGCCTGAAAAGGTCACCACGGCTTTAAGCGAAATAGGCAGCATGGACGTTTACGAGCTTGTAATAGGCTCTATGTTCTATCGAATCGCGGGACTCTTGCTTCCTATGATATTTGTAATTATGACCGCTAACAACTTAATAGCCGGTCAAGTCGACTCCGGCGCTATGGCTTACGTGTTGTCCACGCCTACCAAAAGAAGAAAGGTAACTGTCACTCAAATGTGTTATTTGATAGCGTCGCTTTTTGCGATGTTTGTTTTTACTGCGATCACTAGCGTAATTTGCCTTGCCATAGTAAAAGCGGATATTTCGATTACTTACGGGCAAATGCTGCTTCTAAACCTTGGCGCGTTTATAACTATGTTCGCTGTATCCGGAATATGTTTTTTAGCGTCAAGCTGGTTTAATAGAAGCAAGCTGTCCATGTCTTTTGGCGGCGGACTTACTATGTTTTTCTTGGTAGCGACTATACTAGGATTGTTCGGCTCAAACGTTATCCCCAGCGCCATAAGAATAGAAGCTATGAAGTATTTTAACTACGTATCTATATTGTCGCTGTTTGACGCGATGTCTATCCTTAACGGTGGAAAAGCGTATCTATGGAAATTCGCCATCCTTATCGCTATAGGCGTAGCCGCTTACATTATCGGCATTAAGAAGTTTGATAAAAAAGATTTGCCGTTATAAAATATTATTACATAATTTCGCCTTAGCATAGTTGAAATAAATATACCCTTATAAAAAGTCCGTAGCGTAACGCTATGGACTTTTGTATTAAGAAATAGATTTTCAGGCTGTTTATTTGGTATAATTTATCTATGATGAAGTTATTCGATTTTAAGCTGGGCATAGGGACATGGATGCTTGGGGACGACTATTCCAAGCGGGCTTCCGAAATTGAAGTAATACGCCAAGCCATACAAAACGGCGTAAAGGTCATAGACACCGCAGAGATGTATGGCGGCGGCAGATCCGAAAGTTTGATAGGCGAAGCGATTAAGCCGTTTAGAAGGGAAGAGATATTTTTGGTGTCCAAGGTCTATCCCCATAACGCCGATTTCAAAAAAATGGAAAGGTCGTGCCTAAATTCTCTAAGAAGGCTGGGAACAGACTATCTGGACTTGTATCTGCTGCATT
This sequence comes from Clostridia bacterium, assembly GCA_036562165.1. Classification (GTDB taxonomy): domain Bacteria; phylum Bacillota; class Clostridia; order Christensenellales; family DUVY01; genus DUVY01. Next base: position 8,472 of record DATCKP010000130.1, on the reverse strand, counting down.
GGCGCGGAAGCGTCCCTTTGGAAGAAACGGTAGCCGCGTTTGAAGCCCTGAAAGCAAAAGGCTATATAAGGGACTGGGGCGTGTCTAACTTTGACGTAGATGATATGGAAGAGCTTTGGAGCGTTCCCGACGGCTCTAAATGCACGGCTAACCAAGTTTTGTATCATATAGGCGAAAGGGGCATAGAGTTTGACTTAATACCTTGGCTTAAAGCTCATAACGTAACGCTTATGGCGTATTCGCCTTTGGCAAGCAACACTAATTATAGACGCGCGGTTTTAGAAAACCCTAATATACGGCAGGTTGCCCAAAGACATAACGCCACTGTTTGTCAAATAATGTTGGCATTCGCCATAAGGCATCCTGACTCAATAGCGATACCCCGAACATCTTCCCCTAAACATTTGCAAGAAAATATACAAAGCCTGAATATTGAATTAGACGACTATGACCTAAAGCTGATAGATTCCGCCTTTCCGCCGCCTAGCAGAAAAGTCCCTTTGGGCATTATTTAAAGCGTTTTTTTAATACGCTTTATAGTATTTTGATAAAAAAACGCTCTAGTTTTTGCTTTTTTGCAAAAACTAGATTTATGACTAATTGGAAAAACATTCTGGATACTGTAGCGGATGCAGGTCTTAGGCTGCTTGAAGCGTTTATTCTTTTGGCGGCCGGCTGGCTGGTAATTAAGTATTTTACCAAGTGGGTAGTTACCTTAAAAGGCTTCAAAAGGCTTGACGTCAGCGTTCAATCTTTTTTAAAAAGCCTATTGTCCACAGGCTTAAAAGTCGTTTTACTTTTGTCGGTAATAAGCGTTTTGGGCGTTCCCTTGACTTCTATAATTACGGTTTTGGCAAGCGCGGGACTGGCGGTAGGTCTTGCTTTGCAGGGGGCGCTATCCAATTTCGCCGGCGGGTTTATGATTTTGATATTTAAGCCGTTTAGAGTAGGAGATTATATTTATAACGGCGAATACGAAGGAACGGTAGACTCCATCAACGTTTTTTATACCAAGCTTTTGACCATAGACAACAAACTCATTACCATTCCCAACAAGTCGATTATAGACACGGCTATAATAAACTATTCCGCTCAAGACAAACGCAGAGTAGACTTAAGAATAAGGGCTTCTTTTGACGCGGATATAGAAAAAGTAAAAAAGATTTTATTCGACTTAGCCTACAACCACCCGCTTACGCTCAAAGACCCTTTGCCTTTTGCGCGCCTGCACACTCACGGGCAAGACGGGATGGAATACGTATTGAGAGTTTGGACAGCCAAAGCGGATTACTGGCCTGTTTATTTTGACTTGATGGAGCAAATCAAAAAAGAGTTTGACAAGCAGGGAATAACCATACCTTATCAACAGGTCAACGTGCATATAAATGAGAAAAACTAAATCTTTATTTGCGGGCGGGCGGGGTCTATTACGTTTGCCGGGTCAAATAAATATTTTTTGATTCTTTGCGGATATTTTTTTAAGGTCAATCCGTCTATATTAAGCCTTTCGCTTATTAGGATATTGTCTTGGCATTTTAAAGTCATTTCTTTATACACAGGGCAAAAGATATTATAACCCTTGCTCTTTAGGTATCGCATTTTAGGGTCTTTAACGCTGAAGCTTGCCCCGAAAGGCGATATATAAATATTTGTCTTTCCCGTAATAGGCGCTATAAGATTATCCCATTTGTCCAAATCCTTTTTGAAATCCGCATAAGTAATACCGTTTTTAAACTTAACGCTGTGGCTGTAGCTGTGATTGGCTATAAGCCAGCCTGTGTTTTTCAAAGCTTGCGCCACTTTTATCGCCGACTCTTTTTCTTTTTGGTCTTTTAGCCTATACCCGAAAACTCCTTGATATCCCGTCACCGCTACTATGCCTTTCGCGCCTTTATGCGAAAAATCCGGGTGTTTTTCCACGAAACTGTCTAAAATTGGTATTACATCGCCTTCCCAGTCTATTTTTTCGCCTTGGGGGGTTTTTACGATAGTGGTTACTTTTCCGTCTGCCACCGTCAACCTATCCGCAAAACCGCAGCCTTTCATATATTCGTAGTAATTTACGTCGTCTATAGAGATAATCAAGGGCTTTTTGCCTTTAGGCAGGACTAATTTTTTTAAAGTCAATTGACCGTTTTTATATTCGATAAGGTCGTTGATGTTGATGAGAATAAAATTATTGTCGTAAAGCTTTTGCAAAATTTTTTTGAATTCGCCGCGCGTGGTCATCCAGTTGTTATAACCGTTTTTCATCGCGCTGGAAAAAGCAAGCTTAGGATTGATTATAAGGCTGTGGAAAAATATATGATAAACCTTGCCGTCATAGACTTCGTAATCTTTTTGATCAAAGCTTTCTATGGCGTTTGAATAATAGTCTTTATCCGCAAACGCTTGGGAGTTTAGATAAAAAGTAAATATAAAAACCGCTAAAACCGCTGAAATTAAATATAACTTTTTCATATTAATATTATCTTTAATTGGAATAAAAATAATCACAAAAAAATTAAAATGCATACGGAATATTTAGATTGCAAAAAATATAAAAGAAATAATATATAAAGGAAGTGATCAAATGAAAAAAGACCCTAAATGGCTTGACTATATGAAAGACCGCCACGAAGAGCGCGCCGAAAACGAAGAGTATTTTATAAAGCAAACCAAAGAGCAGTCCAAAAAGGAGAATAAAAAACCTTAAAAAAAATATTTAAAAAACGCCCAAGAATTTTTCTTGGGCGTTTTGTTTTACATAGTTTTTGAAATAGTTTTTAAAGCGTTTTTTTCCAGCCTTGATACTTGAGCTTGGCTTATGCCTATTTCTTGGCTTACTTCTATTTGAGTTTTGCCTTCGAAATATCTTAAATATAATATCTGCCTTTCTCTATCCGCAAGCTTGCGTATCGCCTCTTTTAAAGCGACGTTTTCCGTCCAGTTTTCGTCCGAGTTTTTTTCATCTTTTAGTTGGTCTACCAAGGTTATGGCGTCGCTTCCGTCATGATAAATCGGGTCAAAGAGCGATACGGGGTCGCTTATAGCGTCAAGCGCGTATACTACGTCTTTTAGGGGCATATCTATGGCCGCGGCTATCTCTTCCATCGTAGGCTCGTTGTTGCTCTTTAACTCTAACTCTTCTCTTGCCTGCAGGGCTTTGTATGCGGTGTCTCTCAAAGACCTGCTCACCCGCACGCTGTTGTTGTCTCTCAAAAACCGTCTGATTTCGCCTATAATCATAGGCACGGCGTAAGTAGAGAACCGGACGTTGAGCGACATATCAAAATTATCTATAGCTTTGATAAGCCCTACGCAGCCGACTTGGAAAATATCGTCGATATTTTCCTTTCTGCCCAAAAACCGTTGGACTACGCAAAGCACGAGTCTCATATTGCCTATGATAAACTCTTGGCGGGCTTTTTCGTCGCCGCTTTTGAGCTTTTTCATAAGTTCGGTTATTTCTTGATTGGACAGTTTGGGAAGAGTGGAAGTGTCTAGACCGCAAATTTCAACTTTAGCCATACGTCCTCCAAAAAAGCTGTGTGGAATATAGTTTTGGCTTTAATCGCGGCTTTTATACTATTGGGAAAGTTTTTGAAATCATTAAGCGAAAAAGGACGTATAAAAAGTCGAAAACTTTTTTGAAAAAAGTTAACAAAAAACAAATTTTCGACATATATAATCTACTAAGGCTTTTTATAAACAAAAATGGAAATACAACTTACATATTGTGAGTTAAGGAAAAAAGACGTAGTCAACCTAGTAGACGGCCGCAAACTAGGCAAAATTATCGACGTGGTCTTTGATATCAGGGGCCGCATCGAAGGCTTTGTCGTGCCCGGATTTAGAAAATGGGCATTGTTTAAGGCGGATAACATTTTTATAAAATGGTGTAACATCAAAAAAGTAGGCGAGGACGTAATTTTGGTGGAATTAAGGCCGTCTTATCAATCCGCAAGGCCCAAAGGCTGCGGCTGCGATTATCATGACAAAGGCCGTCACGATCATCATTATCACGCCGAAGATCTGTGCGTGGATTTTTATCCTGACTCCGAAAAGTATTCTAATAAAGCCGAAGCTGATTACGTGATACATAATCAAGACGACGATGACAGCTATTATTCTAACCTCAATTTGCAATCGTGATTATATTTAATTTAATAATCTTTTCTAAATAATAATTGTTTTTAGAAAATCTAAATTTTTTTAGGCAATATCTAAGCTAATATGCTTAGATATCTTTTTTTATTGGTATATCAAATCAAATAGTGTATAATAAAAAGAAAAAGGTAAAAGAAGATGAAGTGCCCTTATTGCGGTTTTTCTGAGAGCAAGGTTATAGACAGCAGAGCGACAGACGACAACAACTCTATAAGACGCCGCAGAGAGTGCTTAGAGTGCAAAAGGCGTTTTACCACTTACGAGACTATAGAAACAACGCCTATACTTGTAATCAAAAATAACGGCAATCGCCAGCCTTTTAATTCTGAAAAAATCAAAATGGGCATTATCAAGGCTTGCGAAAAACGTCCTGTTTCTATAGAAAAAATCGACGAGCTTGTGGACAACATCGTCAAAAGAATTAATAACACTATGGTAAGAGAAATACCTTCCAGCCTGATAGGCGAGATGGTTATGGAAGAGTTAAAAAACGTGGACGAAGTGGCTTACGTGCGTTTCGCTTCAGTATATAGAAAGTTTCAAGATATAGAAACGTTTAAGGATTTTATAGAAGAATCCAAACTCAAAAAGCAATAGTCGTTTAAAAACGGGGGAAAAAGATGGGCGAATTTATAGCCGCGTTAGACCAAGGCACTACAAGCTCAAGATGCCTTATTTTTGATAAGGAAAGCAATATAATTTCAAAAGCTCAACAAGAATTTAGACAAATCTTTCCCAAACCCGGCTGGGTAGAACACGATCCCAAAGACATTTTAGATACTCAAATATCTGTTTTTAAAGACGCCGTTAAAACAGCCGGCATCAAAGCTCAGGAAATAGCGGCTATAGGCATTACCAATCAGCGAGAAACGGTTGTAGTTTGGGACAAAGACGCCGGCAAGCCCGTATACAACGCTATAGTCTGGCAGTGCCGACGCACCGCTGACTTAATGGAAAGAATGCTCAATGACGGTCTAGGCGAGTTTATATTCTCAAAGACCGGTTTATTATTGGACGCATATTTTTCGGCTTCTAAAATAAAGTGGATTTTGGACAACGTTCTCGGGGCTAAAGACGCGGCAAAACAGGGCAAGTTATTGTTTGGCACGATAGACACTTTTCTTATGTGGCATTTAAGCGGCGGCAAAATTCACGCCACCGATTATACAAACGCCAGCCGCACTATGCTTTTTAACATTAATACTCTTGCTTGGGACGACGACTTATTAGAGCTTTTTGATATACCCAAAAACATTTTGCCTCAAGTTTATCCTTCGGGTTATGTTATGGGCTATACGGATCCCGATATCGTCGGCGCGGAAATCCCTATCGCCTGCGCGGTAGGCGACCAGCAGGCTGCGCTTTTTGGGCATTTATGCGTTGAAAAGGGCGACATAAAAAACACTTACGGAACGGGCTGTTTTTTGCTTCTTAATTGCGGCAAAGAGTTTGTAAAATCCCGGCACGGATTGATTACCACTTTGTGCGGCGGTCTTTTCGAAAGACCGGATTACGCGCTGGAAGGAAGCGTGTTTACAGGCGGAGCGGTTATTCAATGGCTTAGGGACGGCCTTGGCTTAATCCAAAATTCCGCTCAAACTCAAGAATACGCCCAAAAAGTGAGCGACACAGGCGGGGTTTATATCGTGCCCGCGTTTACGGGCTTGGGAGCTCCTTATTGGGATTCGCAGGCTCAAGGTCTTATAACAGGCATTACCAGGGGAACGCAAAAAGAGCATATAATAAGAGCCGCGCTTGAGTCCATAGCGTATCAAAGCTTAGACGTTTTGCGTTCTTGCGAACAGGATTTAGGAGAGCCTATTAAGAAACTGGCCGTGGACGGCGGGGCGTGCGCCAACGACTTTTTGATGCAGTTTCAAGCTGATATAGCAGACGTCCAAGTCTTAAGACCTAAAAACTTAGAGAGCACCGCTTTGGGAGCGGCGTATCTTGCTGGACTTGCGGTAAAGTATTGGCAGTCGATAGACGAAATAAAGCAATGCAAAGAATACGACGTGTTTTATCCTAATTTAAGCGGACAAAAACGCCGAGAATTAATAGAAGGATGGCATAAAGCGGTCAAAAAAACCTTAAGTAATTCTTAAAATTTTTCTCTTAAACATTTGATTAAACACTTGTTTATTTTTCTATTATATTGTAAAAATATAATAGATAATCTCGCTTTTGCTTAAAATAATAATTAGCCAAAATACCGCACATTGAAAAGCTTTTTTAAAACCTTGCTGTTTGATTATACCGCCATAAATCATGCCGCTTTTCGCCTTGCAAAATAAAAAAGCGTTTATAACGCTCTATGTTTTTTGCCGGCAAGTTTTGTGCTATAATATTGTAAAATACGCTGTCTTTTTCAGGACGGGTATAGGGAGCGTTTTATTTTATGTTGGATAAATTTACGAACACTATCTTAAAAAAAATAAGCGAGTATACGCAAGGCGAAGAATACGTCATAATTAACTTGGAAGAGTTAAAAAACTCTTTGCCTTTTAAGAGCGACAACGAAGGCTTGCTTTCTACGATTAAGTTTTTGCAAAAACAGGAAATGATCACTCTAAAATATTCCGACGACCAAAATGTCTGTCTTTCGGTAACGCCGCAGGGCAGGCAGTATCTAGAAGAGCAGGAAGAATTGTTAAAACAGCGCCTTACAAAAGTAAGAAAGAGTCTTGTTGCCGGCGTCGGAGTTTTTATAGCCGCGATGCTGGGCTCAATCGTGGGACAGCTTATAGTTAAATTTTTTGAATGGCTGTTTTAAAGGAAGGAATGATTTATGGCGACTATTAACCATAGAGAGCGTATAGTAATGCGCGCTATATATGATTTGATGCAAGGCAGAGACAGCGCGTTGTTGAGCGACGAGCAGATATATTCCGCGATTAAAGAAAAAAAATACATAAAATTTTTTAGAAAAAAGACAAACGTTTCGGACGCCCAAGCCGGCAAGTTTTTTGTAAAAGATAAGCCGATTTCTATTGACTGCATAAAAGACATTATGTATGTCTTAAACTACGCGGAATACTTCGACCTTACAACCGCTATGGACAAGGGCAAAGAAGTTTATGTCATAGATATGAAAGAAAAAGGCAAAAACTTCTTGCGAGACGAGCGCGACCGCAAAAAGCACATCGTCTTTTTAATAAGCCGCACCATAGCTTTGGCTGTTTTGAGCTTTTTGGTCAGCATGATATTAAAGTCGTTAATTAAATAAACAGAGATGGAACATCGTTTTCAATTAGTATCTAAATTTTCTCCGACGGGCGATCAGCCTGCCGCTATCCGAAAACTTACCGAAGGCATCCAAAACGGTTTAAAAAATCAGGTGCTTTTGGGCGTTACGGGAAGCGGCAAAACTTTTACTATGGCCAATGTTATCGCCAATTGCAACAGGCCCGCCCTTATTATTGCTCACAACAAGACTTTGGCGGCGCAGCTTTGCAACGAGCTTAGGGAATTTTTTCCGCATAACAGGGTGGAGTTTTTTGTAAGCTATTACGATTATTATCAGCCCGAAGCGTATATACCGTCTACGGACACTTATATAGAAAAAGATATGTCTATCAACGACGAGATAGACAAGTTAAGGCACTCCGCGACCTGTTCGCTGTTTGAAAGACGAGACACTATAGTAGTCGCGTCCGTGTCGTGCATTTACGGCTTGGGCGCTCCCGAAGAATATTCCAAGCTGGCTGTATCTTTGCGTCCCGGCGACGAATTAGACCGAGACGATTTGATAAGAAAGCTTATAGACATCAACTACAAACGCAACGACCTGGAGTTTGCCCGCTCTACCTTTAGGGTAAGGGGCGACGTGGTGGAGATTTTCCCCGCCAACAAATCCGAGGTCGCTTTAAGGGTGGAATTTTTCGGCCCGGAGATAGACAGGATTTGCGAGATAGAAGCTTTGACGGGCAGGATTTTGTCCGAGCTGAAACACGCAGTGATTTTCCCCGCGTCGCACTACGCAGTAGAACCCCAAAAGCTAGAAGACGCTTTAAGAAGGATAGACAGGGACAAAGAAGCCCAAATCGAGTATTTTTTGTCCAAAAATAAATTAATAGAAGCCCAGCGCATAAAAGAAAGAGTCAATTACGACTTAGAAATGCTGCGGGAGATGGGCTATTGCAACGGCATAGAAAACTATTCCAGGTATTTTGACGGCCGCGAGCCGAATTTAACTTTTTTGCCTGCGCTTTTTTCTGACGCGTAAAGATAAAGGTTATTGATAGGGAACTTTCTTTCTTGCAGAACTTGAAGCATCTTTTGTCCGACTACGCCGGTCGCGCCGACTACAGCAACATCGTAAAG
>DATCKP010000103.1:0-5524 GCA_036562165.1 Clostridia bacterium | reverse complement strand
ATTACTGTCTACTTTTAGATGAATTTTCTTAAAGAATTGTTTAGGCGTCAGCGCCGTTTGCTATTTAAAAAAAGTTATATTACAATGCAGCAATTATTTTTGAAATTACTCTTTTAAAAAATTTTTTCATTATATTCTTTTTCAAAAAGTCATTTGAAATTTTATTAAAATTTTAGAAGCAAAATAATACATATCGGCATAATAAAGAAATAAACGCTTTTTCAACAACTAAACTATGTAACAATGTTGAAAAATGTAAAAAAATTTGCTAATATTAGACAAAATATATTTTAAAGGACTGGGCTAGATAGAATGAGAAAGACTATTGCAATCGCAGGCGACAGCAACATTGACAACGATCCGCTAAAGCAAAAGATAGCTTTCGAGACGGGCAAGATTTTAGTCGACCACGGCTATAGGATTATATCAGGCGGGCTGGGCGGCGTCATGGAATACGCTTTTAAGGGCGCGCACGCTTCAAAAAATTACAAAGAAGGCGACACCATAGGCATTCTTCCTATGTTTTCCCCGCTTGATGCCAATCAATACGCCGACATCGTAATTCCAACCGGGTTGGACGTTTATCGCAATGTCATAATAGCGAATTCCGCTTCGGCTTTGGTTGCCATAGGCGGTGGCGCCGGCACTTTATCCGAAATAGCAAACGCATGGGCTTTGCACAGGCTGATTATCGCCTACAAAAACGTCGAAGGCTGGAGCGCTAAAGTGGCGGATACCAAACTAGACCATAGAATAAGATACAAGGATTTTGACGACAAAATCTTTGGAGTTTCCACTCCCGAAGAGATGATAGAAATAATCGAAAAATACATAGGAAAATACAATTCTTATCACAAGGGCATAGTAAAAGGCGAATAATCGTTTATAATCGTCTTGCTTTAAGCAGGATTTTATCATTTTTTATCCGTTCCGGTTTGACTAGACCCGTAAAACTGTTTGCTGTCGTCTTTTTTAGAGCATAGCGCCCTATGAGAGAAGATAAGCTGGAGCGTATTGGATAATTGGCTTAGGATTCTTGACAAAAACAGCAGTTCTTCGTTATCTAAGCCATCAGCCAAAGCATTAGCCAAAGCCGATATAGCAAAATTAAGTTCGCATTCGTTCAGCTTACAAAAATCCATCAACACACCTCTATAGTATATATGACCCTAAACCGCGTCTTGCTAAAAATAAAAATGTCCGCTAAAATAGGCGGACTTTTTTGGAATGCGGTTGTTATAGTCGTAACGCTTTAATTTAAATACCTTACGCTTTGTTTTTTCTATATGCCCAATCGCTGAAAAACTCAGGCATAAACTTGCGATAACGCTTGGGCAAGAATTGCCTTTGGAGTTTTAGGTTTTTGCGTTTTTTAATATTCACGCTGTCGTAATAATCTCTCCACGCCGACTGAAAAGCCTGCTCTTCTTCGCTCAGAGCGATTTGAACTTTAGATGCGGGCGCTATTCTGCATATTACACCGTCGTAAACCAGCATTTTTTCTCTAGACACGTCGTGAATGCAAAAAGGCGTTCCTTTGTATCTTTGGATAAAATGTTCGGCTATCGCGTCCAAAATATCGTGGTCGGGGGAGATGGGAGCATAAAAAACGCCGTATTCGGTTTGCCTGAACCTTACAAAACCGTGCATTCTGTGAATTTCATGGCTTACGGCGTAAACTAAATTATTAAAAGCGACCACGTCCGGATGTGCCTGCATATTCAACGCTTCGCTCTTTTTGTTAAACAAGAGTTTCATAAACCTGAAAATCGCTAGATCTTTGTCCGAGTCGCAATGCCTGAAAGCTGTATAAATATTGTCAAGAGCGTTATAGCTTATGCGTTTTACGGCCGTTTTGACCTTTTCGGCTTTTACGAAGTCTGTTTCAATCGACAAAGTTTGATACAACAGGCTTGTTTGAAAATCTTTTTGGCTGGAATGTATAGCCACAGGCTCTACGCCTAATCTATAAGCTTCAAAAACCGCAGTAAAAAATCCTTCGATGCTTCCGTCATATACAAAAATCATATCAAAACTCTCCCGTGATTACGCTATATTTCAAATCATCAAACATGCTCAATTGTTCGCCGTCCGACAGCATTTTGCGAGTAAGCTGTTGAAAGCTGCGTTCGCCGTAAAATTTTCCGTTTATCGTTATGAAGTTTTGAGCCCGCTTTAATACCACTTTCATTCTCTTTAGGTCTTCTAACGTAAGATTGCCAGTTTTTCTAGCTCGGACGATTCTCCAAGCGTTTTTTATACCTATTCCCGGCACTCTCAACAATACTTCGTAAGGCGCTGAGTTTATTTCGACAGGGAACTTATCCATATTCCTAAGCGCCCAATCGGTTTTCGGGTCTAGGTCGTAGTTAAGATTAGTATTAGGGGATATAAACTCGTCAACGTCAAACCCGTAAAATCTTATCAGCCAGTCGGCTTGATACAGCCTATTTTCTCTTTTCGTGTCGGCGGGCTTTGCGGGCAGTAACGCAGGGTTTCCTACAGGCGAATACGCGGAATAATAAACTCTCTTCAGCCTGTATATTCTATAAAGAGCCTGAGAGAGCTTAAGAATCGTTCCGTCAGTGTCGGGCGTAACCCCGACTATTAATTGCGTGGTTTGTCCCGCGGGTATAGGGCGTTTCAAAAAGCCTTGTTTTTGGGGTTTGGGGGTTGGATTAGCTATTAAGATTTCGGGGCTTTTTAGTAATCTATCGGATTTATATAATTCTTGACCGTTAAGATAAATATCCGACAACTGCTTCATAGGCTTCAAAATGGATTCTTTTGTTTTGGACGGGGCAAGCAATTTTAAGCTTTGCTCGGTAGGAAGTTCGATGTTGACGCTCATGCGGTCTACATACCGCGAAGCCTGCTCTATCAGCAATTGATCGGCATGGGGTATGGCTTTTAGGTGTATGTAGCCGTTAAACATATAAACTTCTCTTAACATCTTAACGGTCTTAAGCAGAACTTCCATGGTATGATTGGGATTTATAAACACGGCAGACGACAAGAACAGCCCTTCTATATAATTGCGTCTATAAAAACCCATAGTAAGCTCGCACAATTCTTTGGGGCTTAAGGACGCTCTTTTAATGTCGTTGCTGCGTCTGTTGACGCAATACTGGCAGTCAAAAATACAATCGTTAGACATTAAGATTTTTAACAGCGAAACGCATCTGCCGTCTTCGGTAAAGCTGTGGCAAATTCCGCACGCGGCCGTATTGCCCGTCATGTTTCCATAATTTTTGCGTTCGCTTCCTGAAGACGAACAGCTTACGTCGTATTTCGCTCCCGCGGATAAAATTTTGATTTTATCAAACAGCTCCATATTGCCGCACAAATAATCAAATATTTATAACATATGTTTAGTATAGCACATTTTTAGAAAAAATCAAACATTTGTTTTATATTTTTTTATATTCTAGAATTTGTTTTTTTGCGGCAAAAAAGTATAATGATTAAAGATTAAGGTTTTTTTAAGATGTTTGAATATATACTCATAGCCATAGCTGAGTTTTTGGTTTTAAATATACCCTTTGTTATATTGGCGATATTATCAGACAAACAATATAACAAAAGATCTGACGAGAGATATTTTCTTAACGCCGATTTATTTCAAGGCTTAAGATATCAAGAAATAAGTTTTTTAAACATTCAAGGTCAAAACTTAAAAGGCTATAAGTATTTTAAAGATACGGACTATAAAGCCGTAATTTTATTGATTCCGGGTATAAAAAACAACCATACTCATTATTTGCCCGAAATAGATTATTTTGCTTCGCGCGGTTTTTTGGTGTTTGCTTTTGATCCTGCGGCGACGGGTTTGAGCGAAGGCAAAGGCTCTAAAGGGCTTTTGCAAATTCCTTACGACGCAAAATCAGCTCTAAATTATATAAAACAAGACCCTGAGCTTAATAATAAGCCGTTGTTTTTATGGGGATTTTCTAACGGGGCTTACGCGGCTTTGGCGTTGGCTAACGCCCCAAAAGTCTTGGCTGTCGCGAGCCTGTCGGCTTTTGACGACGTAAATAAAATGACCGCGGATTACGCCGCTTTGAAGTTCGGCAAGATAGCCAAAATAATCTATCCATATTGCGTGATTTTTAACAGGCTCAAATACGGCAAAAACCCTTTCGGTTCGGCGTCGTCTAATTTGAAGAAATGCTCTAAACCCGTGTTTTTAACACACGGTACGGACGATAAGGTAGTGCCTTATAAAAACTTTTTAAGGCTTAAAAAATATAATTCGCGTCCACAATCCGTTAGTTTATCTATAAAAGGCGGAGACCATTGGATAAGGTACGCCCCAAAAGCCCATAGATTAAAAATTAAGCTCAAAGCTCGATTAGAAAACGGTCAAGGGGATATGGAAAATTTAAAGCGTTATTACGCTGTCGTATGCAAAAAAATTAATTGCGGACTAATCGACCAAATCGCAGATTTCTTTCAAAACATTTTAAAAACGAACTTGCAGTTTACATAAAGCTAAATAAAGCCGTTAATTATTCTCTTTTTTGCGATATTAAATCTTGCGTTTTATAGATTCTAATTCATAAACAAGACAATTAGTTCTAGGCTAATTAGCCTAATATTTCAATAAGTCATTTTGGAAAAAACAATAATAAAACAAAACGAGCGATTGAAAAATCAATCGCTCGCTTTGTTACGCTGTGCGGTTTCTGTTGATACGCCTTACCGAAACGGTATTTATGCAGGCGGCTCCTTCGAAGCTTCCTTATGGCACATGGCAAGATCCGTTTAGTGCTGCTGCGTTCCCGCCCTGACACGGTTCACGGTTTGCCATTGCATAAGACCCCGATATCAACGCTCCTTACATACTCCTGCTTTCCATAAGATGCACCGCGAGAAATATTCGGTCCTGCTGTAGCGGATTGCAGGTTCAGGGCACCGCTAGCTCCCCACTTAGCACAGCGTAATAATTATAAATGATATTGGTATTTTTAGCAAGGGTTATATTTTGGAAAAAAACACAAAAAAACGCGAAAATTTTGATTAAAAAAATTTAAAAAACCCTTTTTAAAATATCCCTAGCCGCATTGGTTTTTTTATTGTTTGCATATATGTTATAATATCTACATGAGTTCAAACGCGTCCAAGTTTATAGAAGCGTATAACATAATAGACAGAACGCTGCGCACGCAATACGGATACAAAGACAGCCTGTCTTTTTCAGAGCTGTTAAGGCAAACGGCGCCCAAAAACCAATTGGTCAAAAAATACGCCGACGAGCTGTATGACTTCGGGCGTCTTAGAAACGCTATCGTGCACAAATCCACCGACAAGATAATCGCTCAGCCCAACGACGAGGCGGTGGAGCTTATTACTCATATAGCCAAATTATTGACCTCGCCGCCTTTGGCCATTGATGTGGTCAAGAAAAGGCAAATAATAGCTTTTGCCGACGACCAAAATGTCTTGGATTTGATAGAGGCGATATACAAACATAATTATTCCAATATCCCTATCTATCAAGGCGACCGCGTGGTAGGGATAGTCA
>DATCKP010000100.1:0-12564 GCA_036562165.1 Clostridia bacterium | reverse complement strand
CAGCATAGCTAAACAGTCTTGAAGCTGGTCTCTAAAGCCGTAAGCTCCGCCCGCTTGATAATATCCGCATCTGCCGTAGAATCTAGAACATAATACTTGATAAGGCAGTCTGTTGATTATTTTATCAAGCTCTTTGGATGGAGTAGATATTTTTACACGCGATAAAGATTTGTAATGTTGGACGCATTTTTCTTTTATGGCTTTTATATCGCCTATTTCGTATTTTTTATCGGACAGCCAAAAGCTTACTTCTTTAGTTTCATTAGGGGCAAGTTTAACGGTTACTTTAATAGCTAGATTAGGATTGGATCGGCTCAACGCTATCCACTGACCGCCGTTTTTCCAATACTCAAAATCTCGCAAAGAGCGAAGCCAGTCAAATTGTTTTTGGTCTGCTCCTAAATACGCGCTGACTTTATTAGAAGCGTTAAAGGCGAATACCCAATCGTTTTCTTTTTTAAAGTATAATTTATCGCCGCGTTCTAGAGTATTAACGCCTAAAACTAAATCTAAATTAATAGCCGCGCTTAATTTTCTTTCGTGTTTTGATTCGTTTTTTAAAACGATATGATATATTTTTGCGTCTTTATCTATATCCAAAAATTGAGAGCAAATAGAAGTTATGCCGTTATAAGAAGCTTCAAAAATTGTTTGCCCCAAATCGTGAGTAACGGCGTATTGCGCTTCTTTATTTTTTATATCTTTTGAGATATTCCAGCAGATTCTTGTATGTTCGTCGCGCAAAACTATTTCTTCAGAGCATTTATCAAAAATTACGTCGTTTTGCCAAGCGGTCAGCTTATATTCTCTTGAATTGCGGCTCCAAGTATAGCCGCCGCCTTTTTCGGTAATCAACGTGCCAAAATTCTTGGTAGCTATAATATTGCTCCAAGGCAAAGGCGTATTTTGTTTGGTAAGATTAATATAATATGCTTTGCCTATAAATCCGCCAAGCCCCAACTCTAAATCCAAGTCTTTTTGGTTAAGGGCTTTTGATGAGATAATATCTGATTTTTTAGGCTTTATGCTAGGATAAACAGTATTTTGAACGCTTTGCGTTTTAAAATGACTGTCAAAATAATATTGAGACACTCTTTTTAAAATATTTACTATATTATTGTCCGTTCGGGTCAGGTTGATTATCTTTATTCTTCCGTCGTTGAGCATAGGACGCAAAGATAATCTATCTATAGCGCTTTGGATATCGCTATACAAGGGATTTATATACATCTCAGGCTCTGAGTAAATCAACGCCAAAATCGATTTAAGCCCGAATCCGCTTAAATATTTATAGATTTCCAGCGTTTTGAGCAATTCGTTTAGATTTTCTCTATAGAAAAAGCTGATAATCGGCAAAGCCGCATGTATGCCGTTTCTATATAAGATATTAATGTCGTCTTGCAAATCGGTATAGTCGTCTAAATACGATATTGGGCAAGTTTTTAGACGGCCGTACATTTCGCAAATAATTTCCATAAGGTTGCGTTCGGGAGAGAAAGTCGTCCAAAGTTGTTTTAGGAATATTGCCGAAGTTTCTACGCACTTTTTGAACGCTTCTTCGCAAGAATAAGCGCAAATAGCGTCTTTTACGGCGTCTAAATTTTTGCCTGCCGCTAAAATATAATTAACTGTAGACAAGCTCGTAGGCTTCAAAGTTATTTCTTTGACAGCGCCTAAAACGGACTCTAAAATCTCGCCGAAACTGTCAGTTTTTTCGGCATTTAACATAGTCCAGCCCAAACCGTCGCGGGAATGGAAATTAAATCTATTAGTTTCGTATAACGCGCCGCCTTCGCACACCGACGCTGCCAAATAAACGGGGCGTTCTTCGTTATTTCTATAAGCGTAAATAATATTGTCGTTAAGTTTTTCCGTCTTTACTACCATATTGTTAAAGACGGGGTGAGCGTAATAACTTTCGGCGTAAGTCAAGACCGGCTCGACAAAAAACGCTATTTTGCAGGATATTTGTTCTTCGCTGTCGTTGATTATTGTAAGGCTTCTAATTTCGCCGTCGTAGTCTTGCATTAGAGATATTTTTAGTTCAAAGACGATATTGTCTATTTGATATCTATAAAGGCTGTAAGTATTGTTTTGAACTATCTTTTGAGCTTCAGGCATTAATTCGATAACTTTACCGTTTAAGTAAACGCGGACGCCGTGCGAGCAGTTAACGTCTTTATACAAAGATATGCCTTTGTATACCGCGCAGCCGTTGCCCTGCTCGTCCAAAGCAAGATTGTATTTGCCGTTGCTCAAAAGATTGTAAGAAGGCAAAACCGGCTTTTGAGTAATTGTCTTGCTTATTGGCTCAAGCCCGAAAACAGGAAGCGGCTTATACAATTTCTTTCTTTGAGCGTAATCAATCATAGGCTCAAACAGCATTATCTCAAAAGCCTTTATCTTGGGCATTGACATAAATCTTTTGACGAGTATGTCGTCGTTTAAAAAGTTATTAATAGCGCACAAAATCATTCCATGATGGTGAGCCATATAAGTCTTATTTATATGCGCGCTTTCGGTCAAGTCTATAGCTTCGTATAAACCGTAATCTCCCATCAAACCTTGAGAGATAAGCCTGTATATGTTATCTAAAGCTTGTTTAGGGGCGAATTTTATCGCAAGCGCCGTGGAATACGGCGATATAATGAAATTATCGCTCATATTTTTTAACGCCAAATAAGGCACGCCGAAAGCTCTATATTGATAGTTTTTTAAGCTGTCAACCGCAAAATACTGCGATTCCGATATGCCCCAAACATCGTAACCGAGCTTTTTTGCGTAGGTTATTTGGGAATTAACGCAGCTAGTGCATGATTGATATAGCATAGAGCCTTCGAAAACTTTTAAGAATAAAAAAGGCATCAAATACTCAAACATTCCGCCCGTCCAAGAAAACAATGCGTAACCGTCGTATTTTACTGGGGCTCTAGACAAGTGATGCCAATGCTCTTTGGGGACTTTATTTAAAGAAACAGCTAAGTAGCTGGTGAGCATCGCTTCGCTAGCCATAAGGTCGTAATGAATCTTGTCGTAAGCAATAGTGTCAGTGCCTATATAAAAAAGCTTTTTGCTGCTGTCATACAGCTTGGACAAATCCATTTTGTCTATTAATCTTTTAATTTTTACATACAAAATATCTTGCTTTTTGAGCGTCTGCAAAGCGATTATAAGGGCGGCAAGCAAGTTGCCGTTGTCTACCGTAGAGACATAATGTCTCAAAACTTTAAGGTTTTGAGTGTCGTACCAGTTATATAAATTGCCGTGCCATTTTTTGAGCTTTAATACGACATTTATTATGTCTGACAAAATATTATATAGTTCGGAATAATCAATAAATTTTAAGTCATACGCGCAAATTGCGCTTAAAATTTGATACCCTATGTTTGTGGGAGACGTGCGTTTTGCGCTGTTTTTTATGAAGTTTTCTTGGTAATTATCGCATACAAGACGGTTTTGGGTATTATGTCCAAAATCGACAAAATATTGATACGTTCTTTTTGCTATATCAAGAAGCAATTGACGATCGTCTTCGCGTATTTTTATATTCTCTTTTTTAGACACCGAAGAATAGTAAGCCAAAGGTATTGACGCTAAAAACAGTAAAGAAAATAGACTGTAAAAATACTTCTCAACGCCGGATACCAATAACGTCAACCCGGAAAAAACAATTATGACGCTCAAACACGGCAATATAAGCTCTCTTGCCCAAAAGTCCATTGAGTTTTTGGTTTCATTGAAAGAGTGAGCAAACGTATTCCATTTTAATAAGTTCTTTTTAGAAATAATCATTCTATATAAAGATTGAGAAACAGCTTTGATTAAGCTGAACGCTACGTAAGGCAGGCAAACGGCAAAAATTATTGTTCTGAATAACGCTTGCTTAGACTCTCTCAAAAACGCGTAAGTAAATCTGCTCTTAAAAGAACTGTATATCAAAGAATATAATGTAAACGCGAAGTCAAAGCCTAAAATTACCCCCATCGTAATCAAAGGGATTGCCCCCATAAAAATAGAAGCAAACAACAACAATAAAGCGCTTATATAAATAAGGCTGAAATTAATGTTATTTATAATACGCCATTTTGTGAGAATATTTAAAGGGTTTTTGATTTTTTGGCTGTTTTCATTCTTGATTTTTCCGCCTAAAAAGATTATGTTCTGCCAGTCTCCCCTAGTCCATCTTGCCGAGCGAGAAATAAAAGTTTTTATATTGTCTGGAGCGTTTTCGTATAAAACCGCGTCGCTGTCAATGACGTTAAGAAACCCGCCTTCTATAATGTCATGGCTTAACACCCAATTTTTAGGCAATTTGTTCTTTAGTTTTTGGTTAAACCGCTCAACGTCAATTATGCCTTTTCCGCAAAATAATCCTTGGTCGAACACGTCCGAGCCTATGTTTTTGCCTTGAATTGAATAAACGTCGTATCCCCTTCCGTCAGAAAAAGCGTAAGCAAAGGGCGTTTTAATGCTGGATATAGGATTAGTTCTTATAGAAAAGCTCATCAAATCGTATTTATGGTTTTGCGGATGAGCGATTGTTTCTATTATTTCTCGGCATTGGAACGTAAATGAATCGCTGTCCAAGGCGATTACGTATTTTGTTTTATAAGCGGTTTGACCTAATATCAAGCAAAAGCTGTCATATTCGTCTTCGCCGCACAAAAAGGATATTAGTTTGGAGAACGCCCCGCGTTTTCTTTCGTCGCCCGAATATTTTTTTTCGGAAGGTATAAAGCTTCTTTTACGCAAAAAGATATTATATTCTTTTTCGTTGAGCTTCAAATAAAACAGCTTTTTGGCGTAACGCAGCAGTTCTTCGTCTTCTTCGGACATCGCCTTGTCGGAAGGCATAAAGTCTAATAATAGACAAAATCTTAGATTCTCATAATCATTGGCGGCTTTTAGTCTTTTTAAATTTTCTACGGCTTTTTCAAGTTCGTCCTTGCCGCTTATCAATTGAGAAACTACCGCCAAGGTCAGATATTCTTTGGGAATGCCTTGTGAAAAATCCAATCTCAAAAGCGGCTTATGCCTTATGGAAGAACTTATAATCCTATTGATAATTGCTGTAATAATGTGTAAGTATATAGGCAAAGATATAATCCAATAAACAACGCCTTGCCATATCTTATCAAATCCCAGCCAGCTTACTAAGGTATCAGCCGCGATCGACATAATTACGATTGAGAAAATATAAATATAAGCTTTATAGCTTTTGTATTCTCTTTTAAACATAGCATGGGCTATATGGCTTTTTTGGGCGTTGCTTAACGCGACTATGTGTCTTGCCAGATATAACTCGTTTAATTTTCTTTTTTGGGCAAGCCTAGACAAAGCTTCCAAATAATAAAGCTTGCTAAGATCATTGCTTTTATGATAAATTTGAGCTTCTTCTTTTAAGAAAATCTCATGTATCGGACAGATTTCAAGAATAAATTTTGTGTTAATATATTCGTTATATAATCTTAAGGCATTGATTGCGTTTGAGATTAAGATATTATATTTGATCGCTTGACGGTTAAAACTGTCAAGCCGATCCGAAAAACTAAAACCTAGTTTGTCGCATGATTTAGCTATTTGGTCGATTTTCTCCCTGTCTTGACAAAGATTTATGCCGTAAATAAAGCTGTTGCTTTTTAAATTATTTTCTAAATTCTTTTTATATCTTTTTGAGCATGCTTTGAATATATTTTTGTTAATAACAATGCTTTTCATTGAGATTATTGCCGCGAATTCTAAAAGGCAATAATTCAAAAATAATTTTAGGTTTACGCATTCGTCATAAGTTAATGGACATTCTTCTTGATACGCTTTGAGTATATCTTTTAAGTTCTGAACAGACAAATAACAATTGCTGTGACGCAATATATAATTAAGTATCTCATAAATCCTTGGTCTGTCTTCTATATGAGGCAGTTTGGACACGCGTTCAAGTTTAGGAATAGTTTCGTCCAAAAAATTTTCAAGCAAATAATTGTTTTCATAAAGCCATCTTTCGAATTCGAGCAAATTAAAACCCTTGGCGACCTTTCGGCTTATAAGCTTATACGCCTTTCTTATTTGGGACGCGATAACGCTAATATCCATCGAGCCAAGTTTTATTTTGGCGTTTTTATGATAAACTGCAAGAGTCCTTGCCTTTTCCTTAAGCTCTTCGAAATTGACGTTTACGCCTAATTCAAAATAAGGATCGCCATGCCAAAATACGATCTTAAATATTAATCCAGCTATTAACGCGATTATAACTGCCCAAATCAAGTAATGCATATTGAATTATTATATCCTAAGAGCATATATCTTAAACGGCAATAGCTCATTGGACATGCAATTTTCGACAAAAAATTTCATATATATGTATAGCCCGTTTTATAAGAAAGTTTTTGCATTTTGTGGCGGTATTATGATAGTAGAAAACCTTTTTACTTTTTTGAGCAAAATATTTTTTTTCACTTCATATGTAAACAACAAAGGAACATTTCCTAAAACTTTGTCGCCTGAAGAAGAGAAAAAGTATCTTCTTTTATGTAAAAACGGCGATCCTGAAGCAAAAGACATATTGATAAGACATAACTTAAGGCTTGTAGCGCATATCGTGAAAAAATTTAATAATGCCGCCGAAGTGGACGATATGATTTCGGTAGGAAGCATAGGTTTAATAAAAGCGATAAATACATATTCTTACGACAAAGGCACTCAGCTTGCTACATACGCCGCAAAATGCATAGAAAACGAGATTTTAATGTATATACGCGCCAACAAAAAGCATAGGACTAATTTGTCGCTTGCGGACACCGTAGGCATAGACAGAGAAGGCAACGAAATAACCTTGATGGATTTGTTATTCATAAAAGAAGACAGCGTGGTAGACCAAGTAGAAACTAATATATTGCTTGACAAGATAATGGATATCATAAAAAAGGTTTTGGACGAAAGAGAATATCAGATAATCAAAATGCGTTATTCTTTGGGCGAAGAAAAAAGCCTAACCCAACGCGAAGTCGCGTCGAAATTAGGCATATCTCGTTCATATATATCAAGAATAGAGAAAAAGGCTTTGGCCAAAATACGCAACGAGCTGGCTAAATGCAGTTTTTTAAATAATTAATTATTCTTATACGCTTTTACGATCTCACCTATAAATACCTTGTGGTAATCTTTTAGAGGATAGAGTTTTTCTATATCTTTATCTAAAAACATTTTGGGATCAAATTCTGTTTTGTATATCTTTTTGCATATTAATACCATTTCGCTTTCTTTAAAATACACTGTTCCGTCCGAAAATACGGGAGTAAGATCGCAAGCTTTTGTTTTGTCTATTTCGCGTCCAGATTTGCTTCCGCATATGTTATGAACTTTAGAATCAATAGGAAAGTTCAAAGAAAAATAGTCATGTTTTTCCATAAATTCGCACGTGTATCTAGTGGGTCTTACAAACACTATAGCCACGTTTTTGTTCCAAAGAACGCCTAACGTGCCCCAGCTTGCCGTCATCATATTATGTTTGGTCTCGTCGCCGGCAGCAATCAACATCCATCTCTTGCCTATCAAATCAAAAGGATTTTGATTAAATTCGCTTATATTAAATTCCTTCAACATAATAACCTCCCATTATGATATTATAACACAATACAATAAAAATTAGCTTTAACAATGTTTTATGTATTTAAATGTGATAAAATAACTTGGAAAATTTATTTGCTTAATATATAATAAGCATAGCAAATTAAGGCGGAGGTAAATTTATAATGAAAAAATATCAATGCGTTTGCGGATATATTTACGACGAAGCGCTTGGGGACCCTGAAAACGGTATTCAACCCGGAACAAAGTTTGAAGACCTTCCTGATGATTGGACATGCCCTCAATGCGGCTTGGATAAATCGGCTTTTACGTTAATCGAAGAATAATTACATAAAAGAATAATTTTTAAAGGCGGTTAAAATAACCGCTTTTAAAATTTTAAACGACTAGGAGAAGCAAATGAAAGAAATAACCAAAGACATTTTTTACGTGGGAGTTTGCAATCCGACGTTAAGAATATTTGACGTCATAATGGAAACAAAATACGGCACAACATATAACGCGTATTTAATAAAAGACGCCAATAACGCGTTAGTTGAAGCCGTATATGAAAAGTTCGCGGACAATTATATAAATAATATCCAGCAAATTGTCCCGATTTCTTCTATTAAATATCTTATTTGCAATCATACCGAGCCTGACCATACCGGCAGTATTGCAAAATTGCTTGAACTAAACCCTGATATTACTATAGTAGCTACCGCCGCGGGCATAAAAAATATCACTAATATCATAAATACGCCTTTTAAATTTATAGCGGCTAAAGACGGCGACGAATTAGATTTGGGCAACAAAAAATTAAAATTTATTTCTGCCCCTAATTTGCATTGGCCCGATAGCATGTTTACTTATATTAAAGATCAAAAAATCGTATTCACATGCGATTTTTTGGGCACGCACTACGCCGAAGAAGATATATTCGATAAAGACTTAAAATATCCGGAAAAATACAAGTCCGTAATTAAAGATTATTTTGACGCGGTAATGGGACCTTTTAAGCCTTGGGTTCTTAAGGGTCTTGACAAACTAAACGAGTTAGAATGCGATATAGTGGCGACTTCGCACGGACCGATATTGACCGAGTATAAAGATTACGTAATGAGCTTATATAGAGCTTGGAGCGAAACTTCCGTAGATCCTAAATCCGCGGTCATTGCGTATGTTTCCGCTTACGGATATACCAAAAAAATGGCCGAAGCTTTTAAAAAAGAGCTTAACAATTTAGGAATAAAGACTAAATCTTTTGATATTATTTATTCTTCTATCCCTGAAATCGTTTCGGCAATCGAACAGTCCAAGCTTGTATTAATCGGCTCCCCTACTATCAATAGGGACGCGTTAAAACCTGTTTGGGATGTTTTATCTCTTATAAGCCCTATAAACACTTGGGGCAAAGTCGCGTTCGCGTTTGGCTCTTACGGCTGGAGCGGAGAAGCCTGCCCTAACATAGAATCAAGATTAAAAAGCCTTGGCTTTACTATAGGCAGCCCTTATTTAAGAATACCTTTTGCCCCTAATCAAAACGATTACGAGAACATCGCTCACACTGCAAAAATACTAGCAAGCGCTTTATAAAAAAAATTTGCATATAAAACAGGCGGTATTCTAATACCGCCTGTTTTATATTATGATTACACTTCTATTTCTTCATACAACTTGTTGACGCTGCCATATAGGCGATGTTTTGCTATTAAAGCAAACGCCAAAAAACCTATTGTTATGACAAGCCAAACGCCGATTTCGATTAATAAAACCAAATAATTAGGCAAAACTTGCTCTTGGCTAACCGTTCCAAATATGCTATACATTATAGCTAGAGTAAACATAATAACAAAGCTTACGCCCATATTAATAAGGGTGGGTATTGTCGAGCGGCTGTTGTTTTTTACTGCCTCGTTCGGCGTCGTCCAATTAAGTTTAGGCTCTTTTAGGTCAAATCTTATAGTCGAATACGCAAATCCGTAGCTATATAAACCTAAAGTTATAGGGAAGAAAATTATTTCTATTACGCCTAATTTATAAACAAAGATTGCGACAATATAGCTGATTAATATAGTCGCGTAATTGATAAGCAAAGAAAGGTAAACTTTTGCGTTTATCTGAGTAGTATAATCAACTGGTATTATTTTGGAGATATAAAACTGCTTGCCTTCGCGGCTTATTGCGGTAGACGACGTAATATTCATGCCGCTGCCAAGCATTAATAACATTCCATAGCTTATTCCGTAATAAATATTACGCATTAATTCGCTCGAAGCATCAGAGTCTGAAATCGCGTAATTATTAACATTCATTATGATAAGAATTAGCGGCAAGAGTATCACGCCTGCCAAACACTGAAAACCAAAAGCGGACGTTCTTGTAATCTCTTTGAACTCCTTAATCATTAAAGCTTTTAATTGAGATCTGAACTCAACTTTTTGACTTTTTACATTAGAAGTTTTCGCGCTTTCGGTTTGTCTTATCGCGCTTTGATGATATACGATATTAGAAATTAGATACGCTATTACTAACAACGCCGACAATGACACAACGGCGATTGCTAAATTGACTAAGCCGCTCAAAACCGTATTCAAGCCGTATAATGCCTTGCCTGTCGCAAGACAAGCGATTGCGTAAATAGGATAAAATATTTTAGACATTAATTGAGCGACACCGGTCAAATTAGCTATAATATCGTCTAAATTATTAAACATTTCGTCCGCTTTAAGCTGGAAAGACATTACGCCGTAAAAATAGAATCCAAAAAATACGGCGTAGATTAAGAGCAAGAATACAGTAGTAAACGAGCCTTTGTTTCTAATAAAGGAAACTATATACATAATAGGTATAGCTACTATGCTTGCGATCGCCAAAATTAACGCCGGCGCTATAATAACGCCCAAGAGATTGGCTAGATAATAAATCGCGCTTTGTTTTGCGGCTATACCAGCGGCTATAATAATAGGAATAATAATGGCCGCGAACATCACAAATTCGTATAAATAAACTATGGTCAATTTTGCTATAAATACTTGACCTGGCTTTACGGGCAGGGACGCTGTGAATTCCGCGTCTTTATTAAAATAGACGTAAGTCAATAAAGACATTATTCCAAACACGACTACAAAAGCTATGCCCGCCAAATATAACATAGTGTTAAACTCGGCAAAAAGATTATACTGCGCCGCAACAGGCGCGATTGTGATAACCGCTGAAATAACCCCTCCCATAAGGGCTATATAAGATATGCCGACCGCTATATATATGCCTATAACGCCGCTCTTTTTGACTTTATTTCTATCAGGACGCAATCCGTTTTTTAAAAATACTTTAACTAACAACAAAATATCTTTCATAAGCTCGACGCACCCTTATTAGATTTCTACATTTTGCTGGTTAGTAATCTTAAGAAAGATTTGTTCTAAGGATTCGTCCTTTCCGCCCATTGCTTTGATTTCTTCCATGGTACCTTCTGCGACTAATCTGCCTTTATTGATAATGCCTATGCGGTCGCACAATTTTTCGGCGACTTCCAAAACGTGCGTGGAAAAGAACACGGTATTGCCCTCTTTTACATGTTCGCGCATTAAATTTTTGAGCTCATACGCGGACTGCGGATCAAGACCGGTCAAAGGCTCATCCAAAACCCATAAAGGCGGATTATGAATAAGAGCGCCGATGACGCATATTTTTTGTTTCATACCGTGAGAGTATGAAGAGATTTGAGCGTCCACGTCTTTGGTAAGATTAAACATCTCAAGCAGCCTTTCCGCGCGTCTTTTTCTTTCCGCCAAGTCGACTCTATAAATGTCGGCCATAAAGTTTATATATTCGCGTCCTGTTAACTTTTCGTATATTACATGGTTATCGGGCACAAAACCAATGCTTCTTTTAGCGTTAATAGGATCGCGTTTTATGTCGTAACCGTTAATTTCAATATTTCCTTCGTCAAAAGGCAGAATACCTGTAAGCATCTTTATGGTAGTTGTTTTGCCGGCGCCGTTAGGGCCGATAAAACCATAAATCACGCCTTTTTTTACGTGCAAAGTTAAATTATCTACTGCCTTAAACGAGCTTTTAGCGTAAGATTTACTGACGGAAAAAATTTTGAGCATAAATTCCTCCAAAATATTATTGCGTTTTTATGATAACATGTTATTAAACTCTTTACAAGAAAATATCTATTATTTTAAAATTAAAAAATCATTAAAAAAAAAGGTCTTTGAGATTCAAAGACCTTTTTAAATTTTTTTTGGATTTATCTTCAGTTTATTTTACTATGTTTTCATAGAGACTGCCGACTTCTTTCCAATCTAACACGTTGAAAAACTCTTTTACATAATCGGCTCTCAAGTTTTTGTATTTAAGGTAATAAGCGTGTTCCCAAACGTCCAGCGCAACGATCGGAATCCATTCGCCTTTTGATTCGGTAATAGGATTGTCTTGGTTAGGGGTAGAGCTTACCTTAAGATTGCCTTGTCTATCAGCCGAAAGCCATGCCCAGCCCGAACCGAATCTAGACATAGCGGCTTGAGATAATTGCTCTTTTAAAGCCTCAAAGCTTCCAAACGTTGCTTCGATTTTTTCTCTCAATACGCCGTCAGGCTCTTTTTGGGGATTAGGCGATAAAATCGAGAAATATAAATTGTGGTTGTAATAACCGCCCCCATTATTTAATAATTGAGTTCTTAACGCGGGGTCTTGGACTTGGTCTAAATTAGCTAAAATTTCTTCTGCGGATTTCCCGGTCAAACCAGCCTTTTCTGCCGCGTCGTTAAAATTCGTGGTATAAGCTGCATGGTGTTTGCTGTAATGCGTAATCATGGTCAATTCGTCTATATAAGGTTCCAAAGCGTTGTAATCATATTTTAACTTAACTTGTTCAAACATCTTTGCATCTCCTTTATTGATTTTTTGTAACTGTATTTTAACATTGATATATTATCTATTCAAGAAAATAATTCCTAATAAGGTGACTATTGCACATAAGTATTATTA
>DATCKP010000051.1:0-14509 GCA_036562165.1 Clostridia bacterium | reverse complement strand
TGACAGATCCTGACTAGGATACTGCACCTCTAAAACTCGATTATATTATAGCATAAAAATTATTAATTTTTAATAGCAGTTTAATAAATATATATTAACAATTTATACAAGTTGATACCTTTATAACCTGACTTTAGATATTAATTGCGCTAAATACGGATATTTATCTTCCCAGCCTTTTAGGCTATCTAAGGCATGTTTTTTGTATTCTTGAAGCTCTTTAATGGAATTTTCCAGCCCAAAAACAGCAGGAAACGTAAATTTATCAGGCTCGCTTTCATAATCCGACAAATCGTCAAGAAGTTGAAAATATAAGCCGAAATATTTCGCGAAATTGTCTAGACTGTTTAATTCTTTATCATCGACTCTGCCTAGCGCCGCTCCCGCGCAAACAGCCGCTCTAAACAAAGCCGCGGTCTTGTTGAGATAAATATCTATTAACTTTTGTTTTGGATCCGAATATTGCTCTTTGGTCAGATTCATATCCAATACTTGACCTTTTATCATGCCTTTAGAGCCGGCAAATTCGCTTATAATCTTAGCGGCGTTATATACGCTAGGATTAGACAAATCATTATCCAAAATAGTTTCATAAGCGAAGTTAAGCAAGGCGTCCCCGCTTAATACCGCCAACGCTTCGCCAAACCTAGAATGCGCGCTCAAAAAACCGCGGCGATATTTGTCGTTGTCCATACACGGCAGATCGTCATGGATCAATGAATAAGTATGTATGCATTCCAAAGCTACGCCTAATTTATAAGCGGTCTGCATATCGGAGCAGCCGGAATGCCGCGCCGTTTTTATAAGCAGCAAAGGACGGATTCGCTTGCCGCCGATGTCTATAAGGCTGTAGCTTACTACATTAGCAAATTCATCCGAACCAAAACGTTGGGCAAAATAATCTTTTTGGAATTTTTCAAATTCCCTAAAATCTCTTTCAAAATTATCCCATAAAATATCCATAACTAATGCTCTTGACCAAAAGGTTCTTCGATTAATTTAGAAAACTCTTTTTTTATTAAAGTGATTTTGCCTTTGGCTTCTTCCAAAGAAGTCAAACACATTTGAGCTAATTCCAGCCCTTTTTGGTATAATTCAATGCCTTCATCTAGCTCGACGTCCTTTTCTTCAAGCCTTTTGATAATCGCGTTAAGGTTTTCCATCGCTTCTTCGAATTTCATAAAAACAATAACCGCCTTTTTAGAGTATATTAGCGTTAACTTTTCCGTCTTCAAAATATATATCAATACTATCGCCTTTGGATAAGTCTTTAGAGCTTACAACGCTTTTGCCGTCTTTATAGACTTTTGTGTATCCCAAGGACAATATTTTTTTAGGGTCGTTGGATTTTAGCCTTTCTATTGCCTGCGTTAAGAGATTGTATTTATCGTTAAAAAACGATAAATTTTGAAGCAAAATTACTTTGCTTAAGATCATATTTCGTATTTTATTTAGCTTGCTTTCGGCAGCCGAAATTAATCTCAAAATAGAATAGTTTAGTCTTGAATGATTATAATTATAAAATTCGTCTAAAGACTTGATAAGATATCTTACGCTGTCTTTTACTTTGCTTTTTAATTCTTGGGTATTTTGGGTCAATATTTCAGCCGCGGCGCTGGGCGTAGGCATTCTTAAATCTGCCGCGAAATCGCATAAAGTGTAATCTATTTCGTGCCCTACGGCTGAGACTATAAATTTTTTGCATTCAGCAGCCGCCCTTGCAACCTCTTCGGTATTAAACGCCGAAAGGTCTTCATTTGAGCCGCCGCCGCGCGTTACCAAGATACAATCAATTTCGTCGTAATCATCCAGTTCGCGTATCGCCTGCGCGATCTCAAATTCCGCTCCTATGCCCTGCACCCTTACAGGATAAACCGCTATGTTGACGCTTTTGTCTCTTCTTGCTGCGACGCTTATCACGTCAAAAACCGCAGCGCCTTCTGCGCTGGTTATTACGCCTATTTTTCTTATAGATTTGGGAAAAGGAAGCTTATTGTCAAAAAGACCTTCGCTTTTGAGTTTTTCTTTAAGTTTAATTAATTTAAGATATTCTTCGCCTTCGCCGGCGATGTCTAATTTGTTGACAATAAAGCTTAAACGCCCGCCTTTTACGTATAGCGCAGGCGAGCCTTGGCAATACACTTTGTCGCCGTCTTTAATTAAATATTGGGACGGGAAATCAAAAAAAATGCACGAAATCTGCGCCTGATCGTCTTTTAAGGTAAAATACGCATTTTGACCTGTATATCTAAAATTGCTAACTTCTCCGCAAATAACAATATTTTTTAGAAGCTCTTCGCTGTCAATGACGTTTTTTAAATAAGAAGTTAGCTGAAATACGCTGTAAGTTCTCATTGTATTCCCATAAGGACTTTTGCGGCTTTTAAAGTGTTTTTTAACAGCATAGCTATAGTCATAGGCCCTACGCCGCCCGGAACGGGAGTAATAGCGCCGGCTGTTTTGGACACTTCATCAAATTTTACGTCGCCCTTAAGTCCTTGCTCGGTTCTATGTATGCCCACGTCTATTACGACCGCTCCTTTTTTGACCATTGACGCGTCTATCAAACCTTGTTTTCCAGCCGCGACAATCAAAATATCTGCCAAAGAAGTAATAGATTTTAAATCTTTGGTTTTGCTGTGGGCGATGGTAACGGTAGCGTTTTCTTTTAACATCATAAACGCGGCGGGCTTGCCCACGATGTTGCTTCTGCCTACTATAACCGCGTGTTTGCCGCTAATTTCTATATTGCTTCTTTTGAGAATTTCGATAATGCCCGACGGCGTGCAAGGAGCAAGAACGTCGTCTTGCCCTAAAAAAAGCTTGCCCATATTGTGAGCAGTAAAACCGTCGACGTCTTTGGAAGGGTTAATAGCCGCCAAAACCTTTTTTTCGTTGATATGAGAAGGAAGGGGCAATTGGACTAAAATTCCGTGAATGTTAGGATCGTTATTGAGCGCGTCTATAAGCTGCAGCAATTCGCTTTCTTCGGCTGATTGCTGCAAATAATATGCATAAGACTTAATGCCTGCTTCTTGGCAAGCTTTAATTTTATTTTTGACGTATACTTTGCTGGCTTCGTCTTCGCCTACCAAAACAACTGCAAGACCGCATTTGATGCCCTTTGATTCGATTTCTTCTTTAATCTCTTGCCTTATCGATGCGGCGATAGCTTTGCCGTTCAAAATAACAGCGCTCATTGCGATTTTATCCCTTCTTTTTTGATGCCTTCTTTTTTTATGATGTTAGCCAAAATGCCGTTTACATAAGACGGGCTTTTTTCGGTAGAATAAACCTTGGTAAGATTGACGGCTTCGTTGCATGTAACGGACACGGGAATATCGTCCATATACAGCAATTCATACAAAGCCAAAAGCAATATGCCTAAGTCAATTTTATATATTCTATTTAAGGCAAAACCTTCGGAATATTTCGCTATAATGCTTGTCAATTGATCGTAATTAGCTATAACGCCTTCGTATACGGTCTGGATATATTGTCTATCGTCGTCCGTAAACGATACGTCTTGAAGGATATCGTTAAGGGTAATCTCGCTTTTTTCTTTGTTAAAAATATATTCAAATATCAATATAAACGCTTTTTCTCTTGCCTGTATTCTGCTCATTTGTTGTTTTCGTCGTCCAGATTAGAATATTTATTCAAAATGGCGTTTATTCTCGCGTAAATGTCTTCTTTGGAAATTCTAGAAGTTCCCGCGGGTCTTTGAGCGGGTCTAGAAGTCTGAGCCGCTTGCGGTTGAGTCTGATTTATCGCGGCAGTGGAACTTTGCGGCGCAGGTCTTACGCCGATAGGTCTTTGAGGATAAGTTCTTCTAAACGGCGGTTGAGAAACCTGTTGAGAAACTCTTGCTTGATCGTAACCTTGAACCGATTGTTGAACAGGCTGTTGAATAGGTTGTTGAACGTGCTGAACGGGTCTTGCTGTTTGAACGTTAGGTTGAGCTTGTCGAGAAATATGAGTTTGAGCCGCGGCTTTGTCAGTCCCTTTAGCTTCGTAAGGGTTAGACGCGGTCGCGGTTTGTCTAATTTCTCTATTGATATTTTCATAAGCAGCCTGGAAAGGAGCTTGTTTAGGCTGCTCCGAAATTTCTTGCTCAAAAGGCTTATAATTGGACGCGCTAGAGCCGGACGCCGCTTTTGCTTCAAAAGGCGTCTCAGTTTTTACGCCCATTTTTCTAACGGGCGCGGCATAAGGTATAGAGAATTGCTCGGGCTCTAGTCTTGATTCTTCGGCTGCGATTGCCTTTTCCTCAATAACGTCCAGTTTTTCGGGCACGAAGTCAACTTCGGGATATACATCTTCTCCTATCACCTTCTTTGCGGAATTATTGTAAGGTTCTTCGTAAACTTTTTCTAAAGTTTGGTTAAGCTCAGACTCTAGCGAAGGCTTTTGAGCCTTTTGATAAGGGTTATCCAAGTCAATCCCGACGCCGGCGTAAGGCGCACCAAATTCATACAGAACCTTGCCGTCGGCGAATTTGTAAGAAGGAAATTTGATGCTTAAAAATTTTGTAATCCCATCTTCCAATTTAGGACGAAGTTTGGCGACTAGAGATTGAAAATCATAGCCGTCCTCTATTTTCAAATATACGGTCAAGCAGTTGCCAAACTCGCCTAATTCTATATCAATTTTGGAAGATTTGACTCCTTCAGTCTCGTTAATTATAGCTTTTGCGATTTTTTTAATATTATGCGAAGTTACTTTGACGCTGCCGTCGCCGTAAACATAAATCGAATTATTGGTAAATTTAGTACCGCTAAAAATTAAAATAAGGCTTAAAATCAAATATAAGCCGCCTAAAATATAAGCTGTTATTAATAGCCAGCCCTTTAAAAAATTAAAAGTTAAATACTTGTCCAATATATTGAAATGAAGCAGCGGTATTTTTGAAATAATCACGCTGCCGATAAAAATCAAACCTATTAAGGAATTGAGAATTATCAAAAACTTCTCTATATGTCTTTTCACAAAAACTTCCTCCGTTTAGAGTAGCCTTCATAAAATAACTTTTATGAAGGCCTGCTCCTATGTTCGTTTAACTTTCTTCTTCAAAACCCACTTCCAGAACATTAACGTTTATATTTTTGATCCTATAAACGGACATAGTTTCTACGCTTCGTTTTATATTTTCTTGGACTCTAAAAGCCACGTCTGCGACGCTGTGTCCGTAGAGTATTTTGATAAATACGTCGACAGATATATTATTGTCTTCGTCTATGTCTATTTTGACCCCTCTGCCCTGCAAAGAAACTACGCCCGTAATTTCTTTTGTTGCTAAAGATATAATAGACGAAAGAACGTTCTTGCCATAAATGGTACTACCGGTCAGGTTTTTACCACTCATTGCAGCTCCTAATCATTAGTAACTTCATTTTAACACATATCTTTTATAAATACAAGGATTTGTCAAATTATGATATAGGAATTACTTCGACTTCGGAAGGATGTCTGCCGGTCTCTTCGGTCACTATGTATAAGATTTGAATTAATTCGTCTTCTGTCAGCGATTCGGCTTTAACTATGACGTTTACTTTATTGCCGATGGTGACTACGCAGTCTTCAAATCCTTGAGCCTTAATAAGACCTTCGATAATGAGCTCTTGTTCCATCGCGGTAGCAATTTTGAGCTTTTCAGCTTGAGCGGCGGAAATATCTTCTTGGCTGGAAACAGGATTGTTAATTATTGCGTCCAAATATGTAATAGTCTGATTGCGGGTTTCTAATCTGTCGCTTCTAAAGGTTTCAAAAAAGTTTCCTGCCGCCACTGGAGTGGGATTATTGTTTTTAGCGGATTGATTTAATATAACGTTTAAAACGCCTGTTACTATAAGCAATACAAGCATTCCTGCTAATATTATTATCTTTTTCTTTTTGCTGAGCATATATATTATTTCCTCCATTATTTTGTATATAATATATTTATTAGCGATGTTTAGCCTTTATTCATAGTTAATACTTTAATTTTGTCAGGGCTCACATCCAAAACTACGGAAACGGCGCTTATTATGTCTAATTTGACTTTAACGTCGTCCGCGCCTTCGGCAACTACCAAAACGCCCGTTACTTTAGGAGAAATCTCTTTTAGAATAAGCGGGATTTGATCGCCTTTTACGTAAACTATTTGGGGCGTAGAAGTGTTAGTGGTGTTCTCGTTGTATTGCCCGTTTTGACCGCTCGAAATATTAGACGAAGAGCTTGTTATATACGCTATTACTCTTTCGGGCGTGCTTTCAAAGGTAATCATAACGTCCACTTTGCCGGCGTTTTTTACGCTGGATAATATTTTTCTAAGCCTTGATTCTACTTCCTGGCAATAATCGTAAGCCGATTGATAAGTCGTATCGTCTTTTTTGTTTTTGTTAGAAGACGAGCAAGAAAAACTTGAGCCGAAATAAATAAATAAAATAATAATTACAAAAATTAAAGCGACATAAACTTCAAAATTTTTTATGCTTTTTAGCTTTTCGATAAATTTAAATTCTTTCTTTTCTTCTTTCTTTTTAGACTCAGTTAAAAAACTTTTTTCGGTCAAAATAACTTGGTTTGACTGTTTTTCGTTTTGATTTTGATTGTCAAGATATACGTTTTTATCGTCTGTTTTGGCTTCGTCTTTTAATTTAATATTTGACGACAAAGGTTTGCCGCTGGAGGCGGGCTTGACCGTTGCGAACAATTTTTTTGTATTGTCTTCGTCTAGACCGAAATTAGACACATATACCTGTTTTACAATCTTTTTATCCATAGACAATCACCACGACATCATTATCGTTAAGATAGGACTTTATTTTTTGTTTTATTTTTTCGTAATCCGATTGAGTATTCGCCGAATCGCATTGCGACGCGTTCACGCTGACCGCTCTTACGCGAATAGCTTGATCTTTTATATAGCCTGTAATAGATACGCCTAAATTTTTATATCCGTCGTCGCTTAATTTTCTTTCCAAAGATTCTTCCAAAAGCGCGATCTGCTGCGAATAAACATTATCTATTATCCGATTGTCTGGGGTAATTAAGCTGTCGTCAAAGAAATTGTCCCATCTCCAATCTTTATTTAATAGAGCTGATAAGGGCGACAGGATTATAAATAATGTAATTATTGACATAACGCTTTTTATGTGCTTTTTGGTGCTTCCTTCGGGCATTATAAGGTCGGCAAGCAGGCATAATACCGCCGCCCCTACTATGCTCATTATCCATTTTGATACAAGCTCCATTTAATGCTTACCCCCAAATAAAGTTGCCCGTGCAAACAATAAGAAGCAGCATAATAAAATACATAAACGCCACGCTTAAGATTATAGCGGTAAGCATATTCAAGCTTTTTGCGGCGCCGCTGACGAAATCCGAAAAGCCTTGGGGGGCTAAAGGCTCTAGAATAGCGGCTGTGAGTTTCAAGGTAAGTATCATTATCATTATCTTAATAACCGGAGCGAGCACCGTAGACGCAAGCAAAAACAGCCCGGCCACGCCCACTGCGTTTTTTATAAGCACGCTTCCAGCCATTATCAAGTTAAAACCGTCGGACAGATATCCGCCGACGATTGGAATGTAATGGCTTATGGCGAATTTCGCAGTTCTTATCGAAATGCCGTCATGAACCGAAGCAGTTATTCCCTGTATGGACATAAACGCCGTAAACACTGTGAAAATTATGCTAATAAGCCATTTTGAAAAGCTGGAAGTAAACCCCGCGAATTTTTTTAGTTTTATAGCGGACGATAGATTGCCTACAATATT
This sequence comes from Clostridia bacterium, assembly GCA_036562165.1. GTDB lineage: Bacteria > Bacillota > Clostridia > Christensenellales > DUVY01 > DUVY01. The sequence goes on along the minus strand of DATCKP010000051.1, from coordinate 6,751 downwards.
AAACACATATCCGAATATAAACAACGGCAATATAATATTGACCATTATTTTTATAATCGCTACGGACAATACACTTACCATAGGCTGATAGACCGCAACTGAAGTCGTTCCGCCGATGGCTGTCAAAACCCCTAAAAGAATAGGAAATATAAGGCTTATTTGGTTTTGCATCAGCTCTACCGTGTCTTTGGTAAGCGTAATCATATAAAATACCGCGCCTGAGACGGATAAAATCACGGCTCCGTAGCAAGCGTAATAAATTATTTTGCTTACGCCTTTGTTGGACGAATTAAACTGAAGATTATTCAAAAGCGAACATAACGCCGTAATCCCTACTACCGCAGCTAAAATAGGCAAAAACATTGTTATGTCGCCCAAAATCAAATAAAATATTGCGCTGAAAATATTTGTGGTTTCGTAATTTCCGTTAAGAAGCTGTCTTACTCTATCTAAAAAACTAGAATTTCCAAAGATTTGTTTTTGGTTTTGGTCTAAAGATTTTATTATTTGTTCTATTTCCCAAAAATCTATGCTGTTTAGCTGGTCTTCTATAGATTCTTGGAGTTTTTGTCGGGCTTCTTCTTCAGTCATTTCTTTAGAGATAACAATATTAGAGCCTATGCTTGTCCATAAAAGCATCAGAAATAAAGCGGCGATAATTATAATTTTTAAACGCGTAAGATCCGCCTTCTTTTTTACGGCAGTATGGCAATAATCAATTCTATCAAAGCCACGATTATAGGCAGGCTTAAGAACATAATTATTACCTTCCCGCCGAACAATATCTTGTCCGCCATGCTTTTCGCGCCCATATCTTCGCATATGCCCGCTGCAAACTCCGTTAAATATCCTACCCCGATTATTTTTAATACGCTGGCTATTATGGATGTGTCAAGCCCGGTTTTTTGGGCAAGGCCGTTGATGGTAGATATGATCTCGATCAACATATCAATTACCATCATAAAAACGACGATCGACCCGGCAAGCAACACCAGATACGCAATTTCGGGCTTATTGTCTTTTAAAATCGTATACGCTACGGCTGAAGTCAGGCCGATAGCAATAATTTTTACGATATCCATGCAATTTTTAATGCCCTATACAGATTAAACAGCTGTTTTACGGTATCGAATAACTGGCTTATCATATTGATAACCATAAGCAGCACCACTATAAGACCGGCTAAAGTCACAAGCGTAGCTATTTCGTCTTTGTCGGCTTTTTTTAAAATTTGGGTTACTACCGCGGTAAGAATTCCTATAGCCGCGATTCTAAAAATTATTTCTACTCCAGCTTGCATTACATATTCCTTTAGGGCAACTCGTTTACAAAATAATTATCCCTGCCGCCAGACCGCCCAAAAATCCTAATTTTAAATATAGTCCCCCGTATTTTTTTGATTCTTCCATCGCGGTTTTTTGTTTTATCAAAAAAGCATGCTTTACGCTTTCTATTCCGCCCCTTTGTGTTTGGGCGTCGCTTTTGCCTAATATATCCAACAATCCTAAAAAGAGCGGATATTCGTCGTCTTTAAATAAACCTTTGGGTATGTTGTTTTTTAAAACTTCAATATTAACAATCGCGTTATTTTGAAGCAGTTTTACGAAAGCGTTTAGCGCCGGCTTAAGCTCATAATAATTATTTGATTTTTGTTCTAACATATCTTTTAGAGCGGGTTGAAGATAGGTTATGTCGTTTATTAAACTGTCGCAAAATAAGACTGTTTCGTTAAGCAATTTTTCTCGTTTTTTATAGCGATTGCTTGTTTTGTATCCTAAATATGTCCCGCACCCTGTCATTAATAAAAAACCTGTTAGTTTTGCCAGCCACATAAACGCCCTTATGGTATATAGATATTATTAAAGCTGCCGTCGTATACGCCTTCGTATGTTCCCGGCCCGCGTCTGTTGGATAATACTACGTATCTTTCAAATAATTTGCTTTTGATAATATCTTCAAAGCCGGGTTTATTGATAAGGTCTATATGGTCGGCGGCGTGAGCGGTCGCTATAACTTTGACGCCGCATCTTGCCGCATATTTGATCGCGTCTAGATCGCTTTGATTAGCCAGCTCGTCCGTGATTATAACGTCGGGTTTCATAGCTCTTATGCCTTGCTCAAATCCATATTGTTTTGAGCAATTGCTGATTACGTCTGTAAATTCGCCCACGTTTAATTGCGGAACGCCGTTGTAACAAGACGCTATTTCGTACCTTTCGTCGATGATAAGAGCGTTTCTTATGTATTCGCTTTGGGATAATAATCTAGCGATATCTCTCAAAAAAGTGGTCTTGCCGCATCCCGGCGGAGAGACAATCAAGGTATTGTAAATTTGGTCTTGAGCGATAAACTGATAGGCGGTCAGCGCGCAGTCATAAACTTCGTGCGGAATTCTTATAATGAGCGAAGTAAAGTTTTTTACGCTTATGATTTTTTGGTCTTCTATTACCAGTTCGCCGCAAACGCCTATTCTTATGCCGCCTCTAACCGTAATATAAGATTGCTTCAGTTGGTTATTGACGGCATACATCGAATATTCCGCCGCCCTATAGATTATGGCTTCGAGTATTTTGCGGTCTGTGACTATGCTGCCGTCGTTAGGCCCGCCTACGCCTTCGGGATTTAAATAATAATACCTGCCGCCATAGTTTACGCAAATAGGCATCTGGCTTCTTATTCTTATCTCGTAAACGTGGTCGTAGTTTAGTTTGTTTTTTAAAATATCTACCAAAAACTCGGGCAAAATTTTTTCAATCATAAATAACTTGTCCTATAATTTAATCTCTAAATATAGATATTAAAAATTAACAAAAAATATGTTAGGACAAGCATAAAAAAAACAACTTCAAATAATTTGAAGTTGTTTTACAGCATATGTTTATTTCTTTTTAAGACTTATACGGTCTTTTGGATATTAACTTTTTAGCTTCTCTAATTATAAAAGCGTTTTGGCGTTTTTTATGAGTTTTAAAGGCGTCAATAGTTTAATTATTTATTAATACGTTCCATGTAGCTGCCGTCTCTGGTATCGACGCGGATAATATCGCCTTGGTTTATAAACAAAGGCACCATTAAGGTGTATCCCGTTTCCAAAGTAGCGGGCTTTGTTCCTGCCTTAGCGGTATCGCCTTGAATGCCGGGCTCGGTAAAGGTTACTTCAAGCTCTACAAAGTTAGGCGGGATAACCGCAAAAGGCTGGCCTTTATAAAATTGAACAGTAACTACGGTTTCTTCTTTGATAAAGTTTAACGCGTCGGCTACTAAATCATGGTTTAAAGGAAGTTGTTCGTAAGTTTCCATATCCATAAAATAATACAAATCGCCGTCGCTGTAAGAATATTGCATTTCTTTGCGTTCGATTACGGCAATTGGAAACTTATCCGTAGGGCTGAATGTAGTTTCTAAAATTTGTCCGGTTATAACGTTTTTAATTTTTGTTCTTACAAAGGCAGATCCTTTTCCGGGTTTAACATGTTGGAAGTCTACTACGACATATACCTTGCCGTCCATTTCAAAAGTCGTGCCCTTGCGAAAATCTCCGGCGGATATCATAAAGTTAAAGTCCTCCTTAAATTTTTAGATTCTTTGTAAAATGGGTTAGATTTTCGACTCCGTCTTTTTTTATAACTACCATGTCTTCAATCCTGACGCCGCCCAAACCCTGCACATATATGCCGGGCTCGATTGTTACGACCATATTTTCTTTTAGCGCAGCGGTCGAGCCGATGCCAAGACGCGGGTTTTCATGTATATACAGTCCTACGGAATGACCCAGTCCATGACCAAACTCATTGCCGTAGCCGTTGGCAGTTATATATTCTCTGGCAAAAGAATCCGCTTCGTGCCCTGTCATACCAGCTTTGATGCTAGAGAGAGCGTATTCTTGCGCCTTTCTGACTATTTCATAAATTTCTACTAATTTTTTGTCAGGCTCGCCTAACGTAAACGTTCTTGTCATATCCGAGCAATAACCGTTATATTTGCAGCCTATGTCCAAGGTGATAAGATCGTCTTTTTCAAGACGGTAATCGGTATAAGAATGATGGGGTTGGGACGTGTTAACGCCCATAGCCACGATAGGCTCAAAGCTTAAGCCGTCCGCGCCGTTTAGATACATATTATATATAATTTCGGCGGCGACGTCGCGTTCGCTCATCTTAGGCTTTAGACGCTCTAAAGTAGCCGCCAAAGCTTTTTCGGCGATTTGTTGGGCTTTGGATATAAACTCGATTTCTTCTTCAGTTTTGACCATTCTGCATGTTTCGATTTTGTCCGATCCCGGAACAAGCTCAAAGCCCTTTAGATGATTAGATAACTCTACAAATTCGGAATATGTAAGATATTTGTCTTCAATAGCGACGGTTTTGACTTTTAAATCGCTTAAAATATTTTTTACGGTAGTATAAAATTCTGAAAACTTTACAAATTTTAAATTCCAATCCGTCAAGGTTTCGGCCGCCGCGTATTGATATCTAAAATCTGTTATATAAAACTTTTGGCTGGGAGTTAAAATAACGCCGCCAAAAGACGTTTTTATTCCTGAAAAATAAAATCTATTTTCTGGATTTACTATAAAATAACATTCAACAGAGTTATCAAACAGTCCGTCGATATTCCGCATCTTTTCACCTCTGATTTTTTTATTTTATCAAATCTTAAGATTTATTGAAAGAGTTTTTCATATATTTGTTTCATTGCCATTGCGTCTTCCGCCATATTATCCGTAGATTCGCAAATAATCACTGGCGACATATTATATTCGCGCAAAACTTCGGCAAGCGGCTCAAAATCCGGCCCGTAAATCAGGCTTTCGGGATCAGAGAAATTTAGATGATGAATTTCCCCGGACGGACCGTATTTGATTTTTGAAAAATGGATATGTATATATTTTGCTTTTTCGTCTTTTAGAGTATCAAATACAATGTCAATGACGCGTTTAAAATCGTCCTTGGTCTTAAGCCCGCCCTGCTTATATGAATTAATATGCCCAAAATCAAGACACGGTATCAACATAGGGTGAAGTCTGCATAACGCGCTTATTTCTTCGACTGTTCCGATTTGGCTGTATTTGCCCATTGTCTCTGGACACAAAATAAGATTGTCCAACCCTTTTTCTTGCAAAATTATAAGAAGCTGTTCCATTCTTTTATATATTCTCATAAGAGCTTCGTCTCTATTTGCTCCCGATAATGTCCCGCTATGCACTACGCACCTTGTCCCGCCCATTAGCTTAAGCTTTTCCAAAGATTGAATAATATAATTAAAAGAATTTTGGGCTTTGGTTTCGTCTTCCGTGGCAAGATTTATATAATAAGGCGCGTGCACGCTTATTTCTATGCCGTTTTCTCGCATTTCTCGTCCGATAGTTTTTGCGGTTTCTTCGGACATCTTAACGCCGCGTCCGAACGAATACTCAAAAGCGTTTAATCCCCTTTCTTTAAGCCATTTAGGAGCTTCGTAAGTATGCTTAAGCCCCGATTCGTAAAAACTTTTTGAATTTCCGGCAGGACCAAATCTTATCATTTTATATATTATCTCCCCTAAAATATTCTTTTGCCGTTTGAACGTCGCGCATAATTTGTGAAATAAGCTTGGATTTATTTTCAAAGCTAAAAATCGGTCTTACGTAATCATAAAATTCTATTTTAATTTTTCGATTATATAAATCGCCGTCGTAATCCAAAATATGCGTCTCTATATTTTCTTCGCTCTCCCTAAAAGTAGGTCTGCCGCCTATATGAGTTATGGATATGTAACTATTTTGGTCTATAAAAGTCTTTGTTATATATACTCCTTGGCGGGGCTTGACTTTATCGCTTTGAGGTTTGATATTTGCGGTAGGAAAGCCTAATGCCCTGCCGTATCCTTTGCCGTTATTAACTATGCCGGTTATAAAAAACGGCTCTCCTAAAAGCTTATTTGCCTTGTTTATCTCACCGTTTTCTATAAGTTTGCGTATATCTGAGCTTGAAATTTTTAAGTTATTATCTTTGACAAAATCTAACACTTCAAAATCAATTTTAAGTTTATTAAATAATTCCTTTAAGAAATCTACGTCTCCAGAGCCGTTTTTGCCGAAACGATAATCCTGACCGCAAACGGCGTATTTTATGTCATAGCAAGACAACAATTCGTCGACAAAGAAATTTTTGTCTTTTTGCATAAATTCGTAATCAAATTCTTGGGCTATAACAAAATCGACTCCAAGCTTTTCAAACTTTTCAAGCCTTTCTTCGAACGCGTATATGAGTTTTTGACGGATTCCTAAAGTCAAAAAAGGATTATTTGAATACGTAATTACCGCGCTTTTTATATTATTAACTTTAGCGTATTCTACAGCTTTATTAATAACAGCCCTGTGCCCCAAATGAACGCTGTCAAAAAAGCCTAGGGCTATGGCTATTTCGTTATTTAATTTTTCGCCAAATTTTTTTATTGTCATTTGTTATGTTTAGTCCAATCTTACCTTTAATTTATATAAATTGTCTTTAGTTTTTTGTCCTATGCCTATTAACTCATTATTATAATAAAAAGTCAAATTATCCGACCCGTTAGATAAAGATTTTGCTCTAAATTGAGCCCCGTTTACAGCCAAAAAATAATTTCTTTGGTTTTCTATTACGCATTTGTCAAAATCGCTTAAGACGTCTTTGCAAGGCGTTATAGTAAAATTATCTTCTAATTCTTGCAAAGTTTTTGCGTTTTCGAGAGTAAAACAACCCGAAGCTTGTCTTATAAGACAAGTCATAAC
>DATCKP010000049.1:0-2326 GCA_036562165.1 Clostridia bacterium | reverse complement strand
GGGCAAAGCTGTCCGCTTTTTCCTTAATAATATCGCAAGCGGCATAAAGCTCCAGTCCGTTCTCTTGAATAGCTTGCACATGCGAGGGCGCTATCACGCCGCAACCAATTATTCCGCACTTAAACATAAAATTCTCCTCTTTTGTCTATCAAATCTAAGTTATCTTAAGTTTATTTAGGTTCTTTAGAATAATACATTATTAATAACCTGTATTCAATACACCTTTATATAATGGTTTTGTATTATCTTATATTTCACGCCGATAAAAAAGATTTTATCATTGCGTTAATTTTCTCTCTAAAGTTCTTGTGCCAGACAGGGTCTTTTGGATAAATTTCAAAAGCATCCATTCCCTGTTCTTTTAACAGATTTAAAACAAAATCCCTTGAAGTCAGTTTTTCCAACGCCTTAAGCGCTCTATAGTCTTGCCACGAATCATATATAACCTCATGGCGAAGCGAGTTGATTACGCCGTCTTCATAAGGATAAACCACAAAGCTATCCCCCGCCTCAAAAATTCCGTAACCATCGTTAACGCTGTAAGGGTTGATATATACACGGGATAAATACGTTTTATAAAAGTTATAGCCCCAGTGTAAATATCCCTTAACGTTGTTGAGATATAACTGAAAACCTAAAATCCTGGTTCTTTGCGAAGGCATGTTAATAAATCTATTGGACACATAATTCTTTCTTTGGGTGCAGCAGTTATAAACCCAATAATTTTCATGATTTTCTCTAAACGGCGCGGTCTTGTCCAGCGCGACGACAGGAGTATCCACCAATCCGCCGCTGTAATAATCATAAAGGCTGATAGCGTCCATAGTTTTAATTTTAGGCGAAACGCTCTTTATATGCTTGCTTAACTTTTCATAGGTCGCTAAATGGTCTTTATATGGCTCGTCTGAAATATGGAATCGGCACTTATCAAAAATGCCTTTTTGTTCCAAATACGAGCATAAAGCCGGCAATAACTGGGATAAGAAATCGAGATATTCTTTAGAATCCGAACGGGTATGCCAGCCGAACATCTTGTGTTCTACGCCGTCTTGGCGCACAATTATCTTAGGGCAGTATTCCGCGCCCCATTGGGTAGCAAAGTGCGCAAATTCAAAATATTCAAACCCGATTTTTTGCGCGTTATCGATAAAATAGTCAAGTTTGTCAAAATTAAAATTATATATTCCGTTATTATATTCAATATCAAGCAACTGAACGGTATCGCGTTCCGAGCCTATTTCGGTGTCCAGCGCGGGAGTAAAAATAGGAGTATAGAGCATATTTCCGCCATGCTCTTTTAAGTTTATTAGATAGCGGTTGAGAACCTCGTAATACTCCTTAGAAAAGAGCTCTTTTTTGTGATAATGCGCGATACAGTCGTAATGAACCCAATTGGTATATATCAAATCGCTCGAGGGCAATTCGCAGTCGATTATCTCAAGCTTGTATTCGCAAAAACCTAATTGGTTATCATCCTTGTCAAAAAGGTAAATTTTAACGCTTTCTTCCGACGCTTTGCAATCGGTACATTCCACGGTAACCCAATAGCCCGTCCATTGATAAGGCCGAAGCGTAACATCCATCGGATTTAACGGCCTTAAAATATCGGGATATAAACCCTGCTCGTGATTTTTGCATATTACATAATCGTCGCTGTCGTCAGGTCTATATCCGAAAACGACAGGAACGGGGTCTATTCCTCTGGTTAATACCCTTAACCCCTCCGAAGCCTCAATTTTTAACTTGCAATCAAAAATATGTCGGCTTGAATATATCCATACCTGAAAATTATATTTTTCGTTTTTTAACATTGAGCCGCGGTTTTCGGGCAATGAAGGCCCGTCCGTTATAAAAACCTTGTCCAAAGAACTAGCTGTTATAACTTTTATCATATCATTACCTACAAAAATTCATAAAAGAGACGGGAAAGCCTGTTAAGGCTTTGCCCGCCTCCCTTATTTAGCTAAATCATTTTAATTAATTATCGTATCTACTCTTATCTCGTCAATATAAATGTTGACTACGGCGCCGCTGCCGGCTTCTTGTTTTAAGAAGAACTGGTGCGTCGTCTTATAATTGCCGTTTTCCTCAAAGTGATTTAGGAAAGGCGTAATATCGTAAACAAGTTCGTACCAACCGCCCTTTCCTATTGAAGCCGCCGCGATTCCGGAGCCTGAAACGGTGTCGTTTAAGGTAAACCCGGTTAATTTTCCGTTAGGGTCGCTTATATATACTCTAACTACTATGAACATGCCGTTTTCATAAGCTTCTTTTTCTTTTTCAGGCGATAGGAATATATTGATCCAATGAACGGAGCTTGTGTAGC
>DATCKP010000044.1:0-12164 GCA_036562165.1 Clostridia bacterium | reverse complement strand
AAATTAATATTATATAAAATTAATATTTATAAATTGTTATTATAATAGCTTTAATATTTCGTTTATTGATTTTTTGGCCGCTTTGTAGCCTATGTCTATCATCTCCATATAGCCCGCTTTGCTGGCGGCGTTAAACCTGCTTACGTCCGGCTCTATCAAAACGTCCGCGTGTCTGCGTCCTATCATAGCGTTGACCGAGCTCATAATCCTGATAGTAGCCCCTATAATATCCAAAACCTTAAGGCTGTCCGTGCCGTATCCCCTTTGGCTGTTTACATCTATGGCTACCACCCTGTCCGCGCCCATTATTTTAGGCACGTCGCTTGGAACGGAGTTTAAAAGCCCCCCGTCCACCAAATGCATATTGTCTATTATTACGGGCTTAAAGAAAAAGGGAATAGCGCAGCTTGCGCTTACAGCTTTAGCGACGCTGCCGTGCTGCAAAAACGCCTGCCCACCCGTTTTTAGATCTACCGCCACCGCGATAAAAGGTATTTTTAAGTCTTTAAAAGTTATGTCGCCTAGATATCTTTTTAGAATATTCTCTAGCCGCACGGTATCTATAGGCGGCAGCGCCAAAGCGCTTTTTATTTCCCTAGGGTTAAGCTCATGAGAAATATTAATAAGGTCTTGGCTGGTCGCCCCGGCGCAATACAAAGCTCCCACTATCGAGCCCGCGCTCGTTCCCGCCACGTAATCAAATTTGACATTATGCTCTTCGAAAGCTTTAATAGCGCCCACGTGGGCAAAGCCCCTTGTGGCTCCGCCGCCCAAGGCAAGCCCTAATTTTATAGGCTGTTTTTTAAAAAAGAATAGCATAGTCATTACTTTATTATATGGCTATGCCTTTCTTTTTATTTAAAAAAAGCCTTTGTTGTAATAAAATATTTATTGTCATATATTTAGAATGCCAATATATTTTTAGGAAAAAGGCGTATGAAAAAAACTAAGATTTTAAGCGTTATATTAGCGATTATTTTATCCTTTTGTTTCTCTTTTGCCGCGTCCGGCGGAGCAGTTTACGCTGATTACGGGGTTTTGGAAGTGCATTATTTGGACGTAGGGCAAGGCGACTGCGCTATTATAAAACTTCCTGACGACAAATTCGTGATAGTGGACGCCGGGGACGATAAAAAAGAAGTCAAAAACAAAATTCTAGATTACATAAAAACTAATTTTCCTGCTTTAACGTATTTTGACTACGCTATTGCGACGCATACGGATTCCGACCATTTGGGCGGAATGGCCGAAGTCTTGCAAAAATATCCCGCAAAAACGGTATATAGACCCAACGTTTTGGCGAACTATTCGGGTTATGAGGATCCGGCTGCCGCTCTTACGCAAGACCCGAATATAGACGATAACCTAAAGTTTTGGACTGACAAAGGAGCAAGCGTAGAAGTAGGTCAAAAAAACACCGCTGTATACAAAAGATTTATAGAGCAGGCGTATAAGCCTTTTGAATCAGACGGAGAGACTATCGTTCCACAAGTAATAATAAGCGACGGCAGGAGAATAGACCGCCCCGCCGAAAAATCAAGCCAAGATATAATAGGCAAAGACTATAAAATAGTTTTTTATTCTCCGCAAAAACATAAATATTCTAATTCCAACGACTACAGCAACATATTTATTCTTGAGTTTAAGGGTTTTGAGTTTTTCTTCTCGGGCGACGCCGAAAGCGAAGCGGAAAAAGATTTTGTTAAGGCATATAAAGACTTTGATTTTGACATAGACGTCTTTAAGCTGGGCCACCACGGCAGCAGAACGTCTTCTTCTTTGGAATTGTTGGAATTGGTGACCAAAGAGTCAAAAAGACACCAAATCTACGCTATAGCAAGCTGCGGCCTTAATAACTCTTACGGTCATCCCCACAAAGAGACGCTGGATAGGCTGACAAAGCTCGGATTTTTGGAAGAAAACATATTAAGAACGGATCAAGCCGGCGACATTGTGTTTGAAGTAAGGGCGGACTCTAGGGGCAATTACGCTTTGTATTATAACGGCCAAAAAGTATCCGAAGAAGACTTCTTGCGTAATATTGCCGAATTTTTGGTTTCGCTTTACAAAGAGTCGCCTCAAGCGTTTTATATTGCGCTGGGACTATTGTTGGTTTTGATAGTTTTTACAGCTTGGGCGGCGTCCAAATCCAAATTAAAATCAAAAAAGTAGCATATAAGCGCCTTAGGGAATAATAAAGATATAGTAAATAATAAATCGACAAGGTGCGGTCTATGGAAAACAACGTTTCCGCTAAGGCGCATTCCCTTCAATGCGATTCTAGAAAAAAGACTTTACTTACAGGCGTAAAAGAAGTAATAAGCGCCAACGATACCCTTGTGCTCGTGGACACGACTTCAGGATTGCTTGAGATATCGGGGTCGGACATAAAAATTCAAAAATACAACGCCGATGAAGGCGGTCTGGTAATCACGGGCGAATTTAACGCGTTCAAATACGACCAATCCCGCGCGGGCGGATTTTTCAAAAGGCTGTTTAAATAATGCTAAATACCGGTCAAGAGCTTATCTTTCTCGCCTTTTTGTTTGGCGGCGTTGTAAACGGGTTAATATACGAAATATTATATTTTCTAAAATTGATATCGACTAACTTTATATATAATCTTATAGTCGATATATTGCTGGTTATTTCCTTAGGACTGGGATTATTGTTCTGGGCTTTTTTGATAAATTACGGCGAAATTCGACCGTATTCCGTTTTTTCTTATCTTTTAGGATATTTTTTGTTAAAAAAGGTCACGGGCAAAAGCTTTAACGCCTTAAGAAGCCTGTTGTATAATAAAATCCGCAGATTTTTTGATAGACCCGCCGAACCTGAACAAAACAAACAAAGATAAGGGGGGACGCTATGTCCGGCTCCAGAACGCGAAAACGGCAGCTTATGACCATTGCCGCCGTTTCTCTTTTGGCGATAATGCTGATTGCCCTGACGATCAATATTATCACGATTTTCAGGCTCAAAGCCCGTCAGGAAGATTTAAGGCGAAAGCTCGCGGAGTTGACCAAACAAGCTGAAATTATCGACAACGAGCTTGCCAACAGATCCGAACCGGATTATATTAAAAAATACGCAAGAGAAAATTTAGGGTTGACAGAAGATGGAGAAAAAGTATATATCCCAAAAAAATCCGACGGCGGTAATTGATTTAGGCTCAAATTCCGTAAGATTAATGCTTACGGGGCAAGAATATTCTAAACAAAGCATAATAATCCGTCTTGGCGAAGGTTTAAGCTATACGGGCGTTTTGTCTATTGACGCGATGCGGCGCGCAGTCGACGCCGTATCATATTTTGCGGGTCTTGCCAAAGACGCGGGAGCGAAAGATATACGCATCTTTGCCACGCAGGCTGTCAGGGCCGCAAAAAACGCCGGCGAGCTTAAGAAAATGATATTTGAAGCTTGCGGATTAGAAGTAGAAGTTTTGGACGGCAAGACCGAAGCTCTGTGCGGGTTTTTGGGCGCCGCTTTCAATATTCCGCAAAACTTGACGGCGGCGGTCATAGACATAGGCGGAGCGAGCACCGAAATCACCATAGGCAAGCCGCCTAAAGAAATAAGCTGCTCTAAAAGCGTTCCTATCGGGGCGGTAGTCCTTAGGGATTTGTATTTGCAAGACCAAGGACGCTTTGAAGCCTTAATAAAAGAATCTTTGGACGCGTTCAAGGAAGTTAAAGCCCAAAGCTTTATAGGCATAGGCGGAACGTTTTGCAGCCTTTCCGCTATGATAATGAACCTAAAAGAATACGACTCTAAAAAGGTAGACAACAGCGTTATTTCCTTAAACGCTTTAGAAGACTTGCATAAAAATATTTGGGAAAAGGACGAGCAAGAAATATTAGAAAAATATTCGTTTTTAGGGCAAAGAGCAAGGGTTATAAAGTTCGGAGCTTTTTGGGCGTTAAGTTTGATGCGGCGTTTTGATATGCCCAAAATTTATGTAAGCGAAAAAGACAATTTAGAAGGATATTGCGTTTTAAAAAATATTAAACTCTAAAATTCAACATTTTTTTCGGCTCATAATTAATATTACGGCTCATATAAATATAATAGTTTGAAAAAAAGATTTGACAATAAAAGTTTATTGTTATATAGTTTATAACGTTGTTTATTGGAAAAGATTATTTGTCCGAAATATATATTATTAAAAAGGCCGGTTGCAAAAGAGAAGAATATTTTTGAGTCGTGTATGTTCAGTGAGGGGCATGAACATCTACAAAAAATACGCCATATTCTATTTTATCGGCTTTTTATTAACTTTTGCGAGCTGGCTTTCAATAGTTTATTATCTCGTGTTTAGGAAGATATCCGTATTTGTTTTGACGAATTTTGGCATAATAACCGTATGCCTTATCTTCTTTATTGTCTGCTGTTTTTATTACATTAAGAAAGCCAAAAACGCCCAAAAATAATCTTTTTTGGGCATGCGAAGCCGATAATATTTTAATTGCGGCGGCAAATTAATTTTGATATAATAATTGTCAATCCGTAAAATCTGTTTTTAGGATCGTATCCTTTTAGAAAAAAACAGAGCCGGTCTTTCTGTTTTTTTGTTTGGGATGCTATCTCCTAAAAAAAAGAGTTATGGATAAAGCAATAGGAGGTAGCATATGCCTGACAAAAAATTAGTTTGCAAGGACTGCGGCAAAGAGTTTTTGTTCACCGAAGGCGAACAAAAATTCTATCAGGAAAAAGGCTTTGAAAACGAGCCCGTAAGATGTCCCGAATGCAGAAAGGCAAAAAAGCAAAAATACGCGGAACGCGGTTATCGCAAATAACGGATTTTTGGAAATTTTTTAAAACTCTCTTTTTTAATTAAAAAGAGAGTTTTTTTATTTTGTTCTTTTTGAAAAACGCAAAAAACTAATTATAAATTCTTCAACCACAACTGAAGATTGTCTATAAATTCCATATTATTATTGGTTTTGGACATCATATTGATAAGCTGTTCGGTAGCTTCTTGAGTGTCTCCTACCGAAAGAATGCGTCTTATAGACCAGATGCCTTCAAGCTCTTTTTGAGATAACAACAACTCTTCGCGTCTTGTGCTGCTTTTTGCCAGGTCAATAGCCGGGAATATGCGTTTTTCGCTCAACCTTCTGTCTAGGTGTATTTCCATATTGCCCGTGCCTTTGAACTCTTCGTAAATAACGTCGTCCATTCTAGAGCCCGTGTCAATCAACGCCGTCGCGATTATGGTAAGGCTTCCGCCGTTTTCGATATTGCGCGCGGATCCGAAAAATCTCTTAGGGCTGTACAGCGCGCCGGGGTCTATACCGCCGCTTAATGTTCTTCCGGTTGGCGGAATGGTAAGGTTGTAAGCTCTGGCAAGTCTTGTCAAACTGTCTAACAAAATTACCACGTCTTTGTTTAGTTCCACAAGGCGTTTTGCTCTAGCCAAAACAAGCTCCGCGGCCCTTGTGTGATGTTCGGGACTTTCGTCAAAGGTAGAATAAATGACTTCGCCCTTAATAGAGCGCTGCATATCTGTAACTTCTTCGGGCCGCTCGTCTATCAACAATACCATAAGGTGAGTTTCGGGGTGGTTAGCCGCTATAGACGTCGCGATCTTTTTAAGAAGGGTGGTCTTTCCGGCTTTAGGCGGGCTTACAATCATTCCGCGCTGTCCCTTGCCTATGGGAGCTATCAAATCTATGCTTCTTATGGCTATATCGTATTTAGAATTGGGCAATTCGAGTTTGAAGCGTTCGTTTGGATAAATAGGAACCAAATCGTCGAAGTTGACTCTTTTTAAGGTGTCTTCGGGACGCATTCCGTTTACGCTCAGGATATTAAACACCGCGATTTGTTTGTCTTCGCGTATCTTGCGTACTTGACCCTTAATAAGATCGCCTTTTCTTAAACGGTATTTTTTGATTAACTGGCTTGATATATACGCGTCCTTGTCGCTGGGCTCGTAGTTGTTTACCCTGATAAACCCGTATCCGTCCGCTAAAATTTCTAGTATGCCTTCGCGCTCTTCAAATTCTTCATATTCGCTGGACGCCGAGTCGCTTAATACCGCGGGCGCGGCGGGTTTTTCCACGGGCACAACGGGCGTATTGACGTATGTCAAGTCGGGCGCGGATATCAAAGGCTTGGGCGGACGTCCCCTGCGCGAACGGGGTTTGGGCTGAACGTCGCCTTCCAAAATAGCCAATATTTTATCTATAAGCACGTCTTTTTTGTAAACGGTAGGCGAATCCACGCCCACGCTTCTTGCGAATTCTCTTAACTCAAAAATGCCCATTTTGGAAAGGGTGTTTTTGTCCACAACCTTATTCATCTATATAAACTCCTTGAGACCGTTATAATATTAATATTTTGAAAAATCTTTCAAAACGACAAAAAGACTTCCTTAAATTAATACTAAAATTAATTTATGCTTTTTTTACGGGCGTTTGTTAAAAAAGCGTAAATTAAGTATTAGTAGATTTTGCAAAGACGGCTTAAATAATACCTAAAAGGCTTATAATTGATTGCGTTTTGGAACTATGATTTTGGTAAAATCTTGTTGAAAATCGTCTCGCTCAAACACGAGAATTTCGTCTTCAGCGTATACGATCGCCGAGTCTTCAAACAGCCTTAAAAAAGAATCCAGCCTGTCGATGTCAATTTTGCAGTCGGGGGTTTTAAAATGCATAGGGATAACCGCGTCCGGCATCAAGGTAGAAACGTATTCGTAAGCTTGCTGAGCGTCTATGGTGTAATTGCCGCCCACGGGTATCAACAATATATTCACAGGCATTATGGCGTCGGTTAGTTCGGGCGTAATGTCTTGACCTATGTCGCCCAAATGGCAGACGTCTATGCCGTCTATTCGGAACTTAAAAATCAAATTTTTTCCTCTAAATTTTCCAAGATGGTTGTCGTGGAAACTAGGAATTGCGGTTATGTTTACGCCTTTGAATTCATAAAGACCGGGGCTGTCTATGATTAGGGGAGAACCTTTTACGCCTTTTACATAGTTATGATCTAGATGGTTATGCGAACAAGTGACTACGTCTGCTTTTACATTCGGCATTGCGAATCCCGTAAGCCGCTGGTCGTATGGGTCGGTTACTATGCTGGTGCCAGTGCTTTCTTCTAACAAAAAACAAGAATGCCCCAGCCATTGAAGTTTCATATTGATCCTCCATAGGTACACAATAGGTTAAGTTTGTAATTGGTTACACCGCCGATAAATGACGCGGTCTTCATTGAATAATCCAAAGTCAAATTAATCACGCCGTCTTTATCTTTAAACTGAATATCGTTGGTAGTAACTTTAAGGGGAATGACTCCGTAATTAGTAAATATTCTAAATTCTTCGGTCGCGCCTTTTGATAGGATCAGAGTGTATGAAGGTTCGCCTATGCGCGTTAGAGTTATCGTGTCTTCAGAAAAGCCTATAGTCATTTGGTATTCTTGCGCGTTAAAATCTATAAATACGCCCTTGCCACGATAAGTAACGCTGCCTTCGGTGTTTAATATTAACGTCGGTTCGCTGTTCTCATACGTGTGAAGAACAATTTTAGCAGGAAATTGCTGCTCTTTCATCTCGCTGTCTCAATAAAAATCAATACTATTATATCATAATTTTGTCAATCAAAAAACAAATACTTTATGAATAATTTATTAAAAAACGACACATTCTATTATCGCAAGACAAAAGTCTTGCTTGTTTGCAAGACATTGTCTTTGCGTAAAAGGCTGACTCGCGGTCATTATAAATTTATATATATTTATAATGCGTCGCGGTCAGCCTTTTTTTATTTGGATTTGGGGTCTAAAACGCAGATGTCTTTTAGGTTGCGGTATTTTTGAGCGTAGTCAAAGCCGTATCCTACTACGAATTCGTTAGGAATGGTGAATCCTACGTAATCCGCTTCTATTTCCACCCTTCTTCTTTCAGGCTTGTCTAATAAGCAGCAGACTTTTAAAGAAGCGGGGTTGCGAGAAGACAACACTTTTTTAAGATATTGCAAGGTAAGCCCGGTGTCCACTATATCTTCCACTATGATAACGTCTTTACTGTCTATGGCTTCGTCCACGTCTTTGAGCATTCTCACTTCGCCCGTAGTTTTGTGGCTGGAGCCGTAGCTGCATACCGATATAAAGTCGATTATAACGTCGCATTTTATTTCTCTAATAAGATCCGCAAAGAATATAACGCTGCCTCGCAGGATTCCTATCATCAAAATGCTTTTTCCTTCGTAATCTTTGGAAATCTGCTCGCCTAATTCCTTAACTCTTTGCGCGATCTGGTCTCTGTCGATTAATACTTTGGTTATTTCAGCCATTATCGTCCTCCAAATAGGTTAATTTATATATAGTCTGGGTCTTAGGGTCTATTTTTACGTCCTCGCTCACCGTAAGCCCCAATATTGCATACACGTTATTGTCTTTTGCCAGCACCGGTATATACGCCCGTTTTCTTGCCGGTATTTTTTTGTCGATAAAAAATTCTTTTAAAGCTGCCTTGCCCCCGCCGCCCAATTTGTTTATTACGTCGCCCGCGCGGCGATACCTAAACACGCAGCCTTTGGGAAGTTTTTCCGCGTCGATGTATTGGTCTTTTGAATTTTTTAAAAAATTTTCAGGCGGGGCTTGGTCTAAAACTTGAACTTTTACCAAACCCGTAGGAAGCTTTGTGTCCGCAGGCTCAAAGCCCACGCTAAAATCTTCTAAATTATATTGCTTAAATCTCGTTAAAGTTATGCCGCCGTAGTCTTTGACGGCTATGATTTGGTTTTTTATGTCTAATCTTGCCCCTGAGCGTTTTTGTTTTAGGGATTTTATACGCTCTATATGTTTTTGCTCTATGTCCCGCTCTGCCCCGAGCGTTTTCAGCGATTCCAAAATCGTTCTATTGACGATCGAAGGCGGCTGTTCTAAAAATTCCAACGGAATAAAAACTTCTCCGTTTTTTGCTTCAAAGGGCTTAATAAATTGATTAATAAAGTCGTCGTCTAATTTTGCGGTTTTGCTGAATTCGTTTATGTTTTTAACCGCGGCGGGAAACCTTTGCAAAATTTTAGGCAAAATCTCAAGCCTTATAAAGTTTCTGTCGTAGTCGGGTTTTAAGTTTGTCTCGTCCACGACGTAAGGTACATTATTTTCTTGGACGTATTTTTCTATGTCTTCTTTGGGCGTGTACAAAAGCGGTCTTACGATGCCTTCGGGCGTTTTGTATTGGATTCCGCTGACGCCCTTAAGTCCGCTTCCTCTAAAAAGATGCAATAACACGGTTTCGGCGTTGTCTTGAGCGTGATGCGCCGTAGCGACGTAATCCACTTGTTTTGATTCAAGGAGTTTTCGGAAAATTTCGTATCTAGCCTGTCTTGCCGCGTTTTCGATATTTTGGGACTTGTCAATGTCGAGATTATAAAAAAGGCAAGGAATATTGTGTTTTTTGCAATATTCCATTACGAAAAGGCTGTCTTGATACGAAGTCTCTCTTAGATTATGGTCAAAATTTATCGCCGTAAGCGTTATGCCTAAATTTTCGCTGTTATGGATAAGCCAGTGCAAAAGCGCCATAGAATCCATTCCGCCGCTTACGGCTACGCCCACTTTTTTGCCTTTTAAACAATCGACAACAACGTCCATTTAAAAATTATACCAGATTATTTTTAAACGTTAAATCTAAACAAGACCACGTCGTCTTCTTGAATGACGTAATCTTTGCCTTCGCTTCTGACCTTGCCTTTTTCTTTTGCTGCTTGAAAAGAGCCCAGCTCTACTAGGTCCCGATAGCTTACAATTTCAGCTCTTATAAATCCCCTTTCAAAATCGCTGTGTATTTTGCCCGCGGCTTGCGGCGCTTTGGTGCCTTTCTTTATAGTCCAAGCGCGCACTTCTTTTTCGCCCGCGGTTAAAAAGCTGATTAGTCCTAACAATTTATAGCCCTTAATTATAAGCTGTTCTAGACCGCTCGTCTTAAGTCCCAATTCTTGAGCGAACTGCTTTCTTTCTTCAGGAGAAAGAGCGGACAATTCTTCTTCTATTTTGGCGCAAATTACCATAAATTCAGCGTTTTGGGACTCTGCGTATTTTTTTACCGCTTTTACGTAATCGTTTTCTTTGCCTATGTCGTTTTCGCCCACGTTAGCGCAGTAAATTACGGGCTTAGTGGTAAGCAGGAAAAACTGCTTGGCCGCCTCTATCTCTTCTTCGGTCTCCAGCGCGGTTCTTGCGGTTTTGCCGCTGTCTAGAGCGGCTTTTATCTTCTCTAAAAGCTCAAGCTCTTCTTGGCTGGATTTGTCTTTGCCTTTTAGAGCTTTTTGAGCTCTGTCTATGCGTTTTGCCACGCTTTCTAAGTCGGCCAAAATAAGCTCGTATTCTATCGTTTCTATATCTCTTATAGGGTCGATAGAGCCTTCCACGTGAATGATATTGGGGTCTTCAAAACATCTTACAAGATGCACTATAGCGTCGACTTCGCGGATATGGGACAAAAACTTATTGCCCAAGCCTTCGCCCCTGCTTGCTCCTTTTACAAGTCCCGCTATATCCACAAACTCCAGCACCGCTGGAGTGACTTTTTTTGCGTTATATAATTTCGCCAAAACGTCCAATCTGGGATCGGGCACGTTGACCACGCCCACGTTAGGCTCTATTGTGCAGAAAGGATAGTTAGCGCATTCCGCGCCGGCGTTAGTTATCGCGTTAAACAAAGTGCTTTTGCCTACATTAGGCAAACCCACGACGCCAAGTTTCATTTATAAAAAACCCCGAAAAAATTTAAAATAAACAAATGGTATTATAGCATAACAAGACATAAAAATACAAATTTTAATCCGTCCGCGAGTCATTATTTTGGGGCTTTTGCCATACTATTTAGTTATGACTATCTGGGAAGCCATAGTTTTAGGAATCGTCCAAGGACTGACTGAGTTCCTGCCTGTCTCTAGCAGCGGACACCTGGTGTTTTTTCAAAACGTATTGGGCATAGAAGGGGCTTTAAGCTTTGACATAATAGTTCACTTCGCCACATTGGTCGCGGTAATAGCCGCTATGTTTGAAAAGGTAAAAAAGATAATCCTAAAGCCATTTTCAAAACCCGTTTTATTGCTAATTATCTCTACTGTCCCCGCCGTTTTAATAGCTTTGGTCTTTGAGAGCTTTTTAAAAAGCTCTTTTGGCGGGCAATATTTAGGCTGGGGATTTTTGGTAAGCGCGGTATTTTTGACAATAGGAGATTTGGTAAGGCCTAAAGAAAGCGGTCAAGCAAACTTAAGTGTCAACATTGAAGATCGCGTAAGCGTAAAAGACGCTTTGGTAATGGGAATATTTCAAGGAATAGCGGTTTTCCCGGGAGTGTCCCGCAGCGGCTCTACCATAAGCTCCGGGTTAGTAATTGGATTGGACAGAAAGACGGCGGCGGAATACTCATTTTTGATGAGCATACCTATAATATCAGGCGCCGTCGTCTTTGACATAATAGACATAGGCGTGGTCTCTAGCGGCATAGGAGCGGGCCCGCTTATAGCGGGTTTTGTAAGCGCGCTTATAAGCGGATGTTTCGCCGCTAAGTTTATGCTAAAGATTATTCAAAAACGCAATTTTTGGGGCTTTTCGATATATCTTATAATAATGTCCTTATTGTCTTTTATATTATTAGGTAGCGCTTGTCATTAGGTAGCGCTTGCGGCGTCCCAAAGAGAGATTTTGACGTCGCCACACAAGACGTCGGAGTAAGAATAAGTGATTATATCCATGGCTTTTTGCTCGTTTACTCTGACGGTGAATACCGAAGGATAAGTTTCTTCCAAAACGCCTGTGTAGCGGACGTAGCGTTTGCGGCCGCGATGGACGGTAAGCTTAATATTTTTGCCTTTTAGGCTTAAAATTTGTTGTTTTATCGCGTCCATTTCGTAAACAGGTTTTCTCATCTTTGGTGTCTCCTTAGGGGAAGAATTTTTGCCAAATAATCAAAAATATGCCAACGTTGTGTATTATGCCCCAAAAAAGTAAAAAATAAACAAAAAAATTCCCGCCTGGAAAACATAAAAAGATATATTTTATACGATTATTTAGTCATAATTTATAATTTACGGCTATAAAATATATTGTTACAGCGTATAAAAATTAGGGGGCATTGATATGGCATCAGAACTTATTTTTGAAGAAATCATACCGGAGTATTTTAAAACGGTTAATCC
>DATCKP010000031.1:0-2038 GCA_036562165.1 Clostridia bacterium | reverse complement strand
GACGTACCCAGATCGACGCCAACGTTAATCTTTCCGTTTAGATTTTCGTTTTCAGTCATAAACTTCCTCCTTTCGTAGTCTTGAAAACAGTTTTTGATAAATTATAGCGTTGGGTGTTGGGCTTTATATAGGCGTATATTTCAAATTTTGCGTCTTAAGTTTCTCGCTTAAGAGCAAAATGTCTGCCGAAAAATCGTTTTTGAGATAACTATTGCTTGTCCGCTTTTAGTTAAAAAAAATCTTAATTAGCTAAATTAACTAATAAAGCAAAACTTGCAATATATTTATCCCAAAAATTGTAAAAATTGTAGAATTTTGTTAAAATTATATACAATCATATTATATAACAAGAATTTGGGCATTGCAATACCCTTTTTTAAAATTTTTGACGTCATAAACTTGTTTTATTTTGTATAATTGTATCAATATATTGTGTATTTCGTGTTAAATTGTTAATTTATACGCAATATATGCAACTAGTTGCTTATATTTGATAAATAGATTTTTAATTTTTTCTCTTTATTGTTTATAAAAACCCGCTTTTTTTACTGGAAAATTGGTCTTTTAAAAGCTTTTAGCCCCCTTAAAAATGTCCCTTGGACCACGCCCGAATATCAATTAAGCTTGATTGAGCAAAATGTTTATGATATTAATAAAAAGTATTTAATTTCTTTTGGGGCGATTTTTTATGTATTCCCTGCTTTTAGCTATTATTTATCTGGCTTTTATAAGCTTAGGCTTGCCCGATTCTTTGATAGGATCGGCTTGGCCTGTAATGCATGTAGAGCTTGACACGCCTGTGTCATACGCCGGCATAATAACCATGATAATCGCTGGCTGCACGATTATCTCAAGCTTGATGTCCGAAAGGCTGACCAAAAAATTAGGCGCCGGTATGGTTACCGCGATAAGCGTGTTTTTAACCGCCGCCGCGCTTTGGGGGTTTTCAATATCCAAAAGATTTTGGGCCTTATGCGTTTTTGCTGTCCCTTACGGATTAGGGGCGGGCGGAGTAGACGCCGCGCTTAATAATTACGTGGCTTTGCATTACAAAGCGCGCCATATGAGCTGGCTGCATTGTTTTTGGGGCGTGGGAGCGTCTGTCAGTCCGTTTATTATGGGCTTTTGCTTATCGACAAAATTAGGCTGGAGCGGGGGATTTAGGATAGTGTCCATAATCCAAATGGCTTTGACCGCGGCGCTGTTTTTGTCTTTGCCTATTTGGGCTGAAGCGGCAAAAAAGGACAAAGACGCGGTTGCTTTGGACGAAAATGAACGGCAAAAGCCCAAGACCTTAATTGAGATTTTAAAAATAAAAGGCTTACCTTATATGCTGATAGCTTTTTTCGCATACTGCGCGGTAGAAGCCACCGCTATGTTGTGGTCCAGCACCTATTTGGTAAGCTTCAGGCATATGAGCAAGGAACTTGCGGCGACGCTGGCGTCTTTGTTTTTCTTGGGAATTACGTCGGGCAGATTGATATCGGGGTTTATATCCGAAAAGCTTGGGGACAAGCGTTTGATACGGATAGGTATTTCGATTTTGCTTGTTGGAATAGCTTTGATCGCGATTCCGGATAAATATAATATTTGCTCTATGGCGGGATTAATTATCGCCGGTCTAGGCTGCGCGCCTATTTATCCGTCCATTATTCATTCTACCCCGTATAACTTTGGCAAAGAAAACTCTCAAGCGGCTATAGGCGTCCAGATGGCGTGCGCGTATATGGGCTCTACTTTTATGCCGCCGCTTTTTGGCGTTTTGGCGCAATACGGTCTTACCGGGCTTTTCCCGCTGTATTTATTTGTTTTTGTCGGTTTGTTATTAATAATGTCCGAACGGCTCAACCGGTTGAACGCCAAAAAGGAAAAATAAGCTTCGGATAAAAATAGGCGGAAGAAAAGGGATGAAGAAGCGGAATCCCGATTATTTGGTCAATTCGGCGCGATAGGGATAACCGAAAGCAATTAAAAAAGGGAGGCATAAACCTCCGTTAATTTCTCTGGCGGAGAGTTAGGGATTCGAACCCCAGGTAGC
>DATCKP010000026.1:0-7579 GCA_036562165.1 Clostridia bacterium | reverse complement strand
GCCTTCAGCCGTTCCTGCTACCTTAAAGTCCATATCGCCCAAATGGTCTTCTATGCCTTGAATGTCGGACAAAATCGCCACTCTGTTAGTAGCTTCGTCCTTAATCAAGCCCATAGCGATACCGGCTACCGGGGCTTTGATAGGAACGCCCGCGTCCATCAGCGCCAAGCACGAACCGCAAACGCTCGCCTGCGAAGTCGAACCGTTGGAGCTTAAGATTTCGCTGACAGTGCGGATAGCGTAAGGGAATTCGTCTTCGCTGGGCAGCACGGCTTCCAAAGCGCGTTCGGCCAAAGCGCCGTGGCCTATCTCTCTGCGGCTAGGCCCGCGCAAAGGCTTGGCTTCGCCCGTGCAGTAAGGCGGGAAGTTATAATGGTGCATATATCTCTTAAAGCTTTCTTCGTCCAAGCCTTCTAGTTTTTGGACGTCGCTTATAGTGCCTAGGGTCGCGGTAGACAACGCCTGAGTTTGACCCCTGGTGAATACGGCGCTGCCGTGAACTCTAGGCAATATAGAAGTTTCGCACCATATAGGCCTTATTTCGTCCAGCTTTCTGCCGTCGGGTCTTATGCCTTGATCCAAAATCTTGGCTCTGACCTTTTCTTTGGTCATTTTATATAAAACGTCGCCGATTTCGCGAGTTTTTTCGGGGAATATATCTTTAAAATGTTCTTGAACTTGCTCTAATAAACGCTCTTGGTTGGCTTCTCTTGTTGCCCTGTCAAAAGTATCCAAAGCTTCGTCCAAAAGCTTATCGGCGTATTCTCTTACTGCTTGCTCGATCTCTTCGGGTATAGTATAATAAGGAACTTCCTTCTTGGGCTTGCCGACAGCTTTTACGATTTCTTCGATAAAGCTTACTATCTTTTTGATTTCTTCATGGGCAAACATAATGCCGTCCAGCATAATCTTTTCGCTGACTATGTTAGCTCCGGCTTCTACCATCATTATGGCGTCTTTAGTGCCGCTGACATAAACGTGCATTAAGGATTTTGCGCGTTGTTCGCTGTCGGGGTTGATTACGTATTTTCCGTCCACGTAACCTACGACAACCGAACCGGTGGGCCCCAAGAACGGAATATCAGAAATGGACAACGCGATAGAAGAGCCTATCATAGCAAAAACTTCGGGCGGGATATTAGTGTCTACGGACAAGGCCGTGCAGACTACCGCCACGTCGTTATAAAAGCCTTCGGGGAACAACGGTCTTATAGGTCTGTCTATAAGCCTGCTTATTAATATAGCTTTGTCGCTTGCTCTCCCTTCGCGTTTTTTGAATCCGCCGGGAATTTTACCCACGGCATACATTTTTTCTTCAAAGTCGACGCCCAAAGGGAAGAAATCTATGCCTTCTCTAGGTTTGGGAGACATCGTAACGTTAGTCAATACCACGGTGTCCCCGCACCTTACTAAACACGAACCGTTGGCAAGCTGGGCGTATTTTCCTATTTCTACTATTACTTCTCTTCCACCTATTTCGGTCTTAAATACTTGTCCTAATTCCATCCTGCTGTTAATCCTCCAAAAATAAGGGCGAAAGCCGCCCTTATTAAAAAAACATTATTTTCTGATATCAAGTTTTTCTATGATTTCTCTGTAACGATTGATGTCAACTTTTTTGAGATAATTGAGCAATTGTCTTCTTTGACCGACCATTTGCAAAAGACCGCGTCTGGAATGGAAATCCTTTTTGTGAACGCTTAAGTGTTCGTTGAGATGGTTGATTCTGTAAGTCAATAAAGCGATTTGAACTTCGGGAGAGCCCGTGTCTCCTTCTTTGCGGGCGAATTTAGCGATAATTTCTTGTTTGATTTGCTTATCCATTTTTTAACCTCCAAGGACAATAAAATAAGCCTAAAACCTAGTATAGCGCGGAGCAGCCGCTAAACCAAGTTTTGGGTACTTGATTTAGTATATCATACCAAATCTAAGATGTAAATTAAAAATTTGATTATATTATCTCAAAAAAGCCTAGCTGATAATTATTGTTATCTAATTTTGTTCAAAAAATAACTCGTCGTGCCTTAATAACATCTCGTCAAAGCGGCTTATATAGTCTTCTATAAACTTGACGTTGGCGCTGCGTTTGATTTTTCCGCCCTTTATGCGTTTGCTTATCGCTCCCGCCCCGCAGGCTATCACGGACACGCTTTCTTCCATAGTGTCTATATTATGCACGCATTGAGTTTTGGGCTTGCAGTATCCGGTATTTTCTAGGTTGCCTATCATATATTTTTGGCGGTAAACGTAGTAAGGCGTATAGCCTTTTTGCGTAATTCTGTCGTAAGCGTAATCCACCATTTGCGACACGTCGGCAAACTGGTCTATCGGCTTTCGTTTTAGATCCGCCCCGCTTTTTAGGCACAGCGTGTGAACGGTGATGTTTTCGGGCTCAAGCTCCAAAGTCTTATGTATGGTATCGCAAAAGCTTTCATAAGAGTCTTTGGGAAGCCCGGCTATCAAATCCATATTAATTATGAAATTATAATCTTTTCTTGCAAGCTCGTAAGCGTTATAAATATCCTTAACCGTATGCCCGCGGCCTATGGCGTCTATTACTTCTTGGTTAAAGGACTGCGGATTTATGCTTATCCGCGTAACGTTTTGATTTTTTAACAAATCAAGTTTTTCTTTGGTGATGCTGTCCGGCCTGCCCGCTTCCACGGTAAACTCCGCCGCGTCTTTAGGCGCGGCGGACAAAATCAATTCTAACTGCTCTGTCCCTATAGACGTAGGCGTGCCGCCGCCCACGTAAACAGAGCGTATATTCATATTTTTCTTTTTTATAAGCTCAAGGCAATATTTAATTTCTTGGCTTAACAATTTGCTGTAAGCGTTCAACAGATGAGAGCATTTGTTAAGCTCGGAAGATATAAAAGAGCAATAACTGCATCTTGTTTGGCAGACGGGGATGTTTATATATAAGTTAACCGCGTTTTCGTCCTTTTTATATATGCCTTTTTGGGCGTCTATTATTTGGGTCAATAATTTGAGCTTGCGGTCGGAAATATCAAAATTCTGTTTAAGCAAAGCTGCGGCTTGATTTAAATCAATCCCGCCATCCAAAAGCTCGTAAGCAAGCTTTGTAGGGTGGACGCCGGTTAGACTTCCCCAAGGCAAGACTTGACCAGTTAATTGTTTTAAAACTTTATATAAAGCGTTTTTGACAAACCTTTTTAGATACTTGGTATATTCCAAAGAGCCCTTGGTATACGAAAACGGCGCGCTGTCGTAAAACACGCTTTCGCCGCCAAGATTGGTTTTGATTACGCTTTTTACTTGCCGCTCGTCAAAGGTTATGTTTTGGTGTATATAAAAATCCAAACTTTGTCCGCGCTTGTAGTCTTTAAAAAACAGTCTTATTATGTCTTCTGTATCGGTCAATAAATCAGGTATGTTTACGCTATACATAAGGATTGTTTTCTTGCTCGTGTCTTAAAGTAGTCGGCTCTCCGTGTCCGGGATAAACGGTATAATCGCCTTCTAATTGATATAAATTCTTTATGGACTGGATAATCTGCCGGCTGTCGCCGCCTTCTAAATCCGTCCGTCCGATATCTTCTCTAAACAGAGTATCTCCCGAAAACACGCAATTATCTATGACATAGCATACCGAGCCTTGAGTATGCCCGGGTGTATGGATAACTTTGACTTTTATATCCCCAAAATCCAGCGTTTCGCCGCCAAGCAATATATTGTCCGCCTCAAAAGGCTTGACCAAACAGCCGAACATTCCGCCTAAATTTTTGCCGCTATTAAGCATAGCGCTGTCGGCTTGGTGAATAAAAATAGGAACTACGCCTTTAAACATATGCCCCAGCGCTATATGGTCAAAATGCCCGTGGGTAAACAAAACCGCTTTTAAATCTAGATTATTAGCCTTAAGATACTCTTGGGCTTTTTGGTAATATTCGCTTGAGCCGGAAGGGTCTATAAATATAGCGGAATTGTTTTTGCTGACAATATAAAAATTGCTGGCTACTAAATCGGTTACTATGGTTTTTACTTGCATATTTTCTAACATTATTATATTTTCTAACATTATTATTAGTTAGTTACGCGCCTTACTTCGTTTACTTCGGCTAACTGTTTTAGTTTGGCAAACAGCGCGTCAAGATCCGAAGTTTTTTCTACTCTTACAGTAACGTTCATCACGGCTTTGCCGTTTTTAGAAATACGCGCGTTGATCGCGCCGATAGATATTTTTTGCTCAGCGAATACGTTGGATACTTTGGCTAGCAAGCCTTCATGGTCGTTGGCGATAATCTGCACGTTAGCCAAAAATTTTGTGTCCGCTTTTGCCCATTCTACTTCGATCAGGCGTTCTTGCTCCATGGACTTGATGTTAGGGCAGTTGTCGCGATGAACGATTATGCCCCTGCCTCTTGAGATAAAGCCAATGATTTTGTCGCCCGGCACGGGCGTGCAGCATTTCGCCATACGCACGAGCAAGTCTTTTTGGCCGCGGACTACTACGGCTTCGTGGTTGTCGCCCACGTCTTGCTGGACTTTAAAGTCGGGAGAATGAGTGATCTGCTCTTTTTTGTAGAAATCTATTAATTTGACGATTACTTGGCTTGCGGAGATTCCGCCATAGCCTACCGCCGCATACATATCGTCCAGCGAAGTCAAAGAAAGCTTTTGCATTACGGCGTCAAGCCAAGGCTGTTTAAACAACTGCGCCGCGGTGTAACCCCTGCGTTTAAGCTCGTTTTCGATAATGTCCTTACCAAGCTTGATGTTTTCTTCCTTCATTTGTTTTTTGAAGAAAGACCTTATCTTAGCTTTGGCGGCGGACGTTTTTACTATCTTGAGCCAGTCGCGCGAAGGGCCTTTGGAGTTTGCGTTGGTTATGATTTCGACATAGTCGCCCGTCTGAAGCGGAGTGTCCAGCGGCGCGATTTTGCCGTTGATTTTAGCGCTTACGCACTTGTTGCCTATATCCGTATGAACGTTATATGCAAAGTCTATAGGCGTAGAGCCTTCGGGCAGTATTATTACGTCGCCCTTGGGCGTAAACACAAATACCTGACCGCTGTATAGGTCGACTTTGAGCGATTCCAAAAACTCTTTGGAGCTGCCCAGCTCGTTTTGCATATCCATAACTTCTCTGAGCCAGGCGATTTTTAGGTCAAAGTCGCTGGATTTGTCGCGGTTTTCTTTGTATTTCCAGTGCGCAGCGACGCCGTATTCCGCTATCTTATGCATTTCGTAAGTGCGGATTTGTATTTCAAACGGCGAACCGTAATTAGTCATAACTGTGGTATGCAAAGATTGATAGTTGTTGGGCTTGGGAACGGCTATATAATCCTTAAACCTGCCCGGAACGGGCTTCCAATAAGTGTGGATCTTGCCCAGCACTTCGTAACAGTCGCTTACGGTCTTGACTATCACCCTTACCGCCGTAAGATCGTAAATCTGCTCGAAAGTCTTGTGCTGGGTTACCATCTTGCGATATATGCTGTAAAAATGTTTGGGTCTGCCGCTTACTTCGCCTTCTATGTTGAGCTCGTTGAGAATTTCGACAAGCTGTTTTATTATCTTGTTGACCATCTCTTGACGTTCGGCGCGTTTTAGGTTGACTTCCTTAACCAACTTTTCGTAAATCTCTCTATGGGTAACCTTAAGGCATAAGTCTTCCAATTCGCATTTTATATACGAAAGACCCAATCTTCCGGCAAGCGGCGCGTAAATCTCCAGCGTTTCTTTGGCTATCGCCTGCTGACGCTCAAAAGGAAGCGCGGAAATTGTCCGCATATTATGCAGCCTGTCCGCAAGCTTAATTAATATCACGCGTATGTCTTTCGCCATAGCGAAAAACATCTTGCGGAAGTTTTCGGCTTGCTCTTCTTCTTTGGACTTAAACACGATTTTGTCAAGTTTGGTCACGCCTTTTACAAGCTCTAAAACTTCTTCGCCAAAATCGTTTTTTATTATCTCTCCGCTGACAGTGGTGTCTTCCAAAACGTCGTGAAGCAAAGCGGCGCAAATGGTGGCGACGTCCATTCCCAAATCAATTAATATGTCCGCCACGCCGATAGGATGCATAATATAAGGCTCGCCCGACTCTCTCTTTTGTCCTTCGTGAGCTTGCGCGGCAAAAGCCAAGGCATGCTCCATAACCTTGCAGTCGGCCGGGTAATAATGCCTTATTTTAGATATTAGTTCTTCTTTTTTTGTCGTCAAGCTTTGCTGCGCTTCGACTTTTTGCGCTTCTTCCGTCAATTATCCACCTGCTGTTTTATATATTTTAATATTGTAGAATCTTCCAAATTGACCTTTTTGGACTTGTCGGGATATACGCAAAAGTTCTGCCAATTTACCTTCAACAAGCCCAGTTCCATAAACACCAGCAAACAAAACATCAGCTGTTTGTAGCTTATTATGCCGTCTTTTACGTAATCGTAAAACGTTGCAAAGAAATTTTCTTGGCCTTGACCGCATTTTTGAAGCATTGCGTACGCTCTTACGAAACTAGCTCTTTGGGTGCTCAAGCCTTGGAATATTTCGCGGTCTAAAGGTTTGTCTATTACGTAGACTTTGGCTTTGGTTTTTTGGTTGATGTGCGATATAGCGCGGTCGCTTAGCGGTCTTTCCAAAAATATTATCCTGTCAAACCCGCCAAAGTCTATATCAAAATCGCTGCCTAAAGTTATGCGGTTGTAGTTGTTAGGCGTAGTGGAGTATATATAATTATGCACAAAAGTATCGGTAATAACTCCCTTTTCTACCGCTTCTTTATACGATTTAAAATCATACGTCAGCACAAGCGTGCCGTATAATCTGTCGTAGTCTATTATGTCTTTAAGCTCGTTTTCTTTGATTATATCATATTTTGCAGGCTCGTTACTATTATAGATTAACAATTTCAATGCTTGGGCGTGTATTTTGTCAGAGTTAGGTATCGCGTTGATATGAGAGAAATTAATGTCTTTTAACATTATATTGGGATATTCTTTGTTGCGATACTTGTTTATAGAAAGCTCCACGCCCAATTCAAAGTCCGCGCTTACGTTCATTAATTCTATAAACTTGCCGTAACCAAAACACACTATAGTATTTTCGTCCGGAGTCTGCGCTAAAAGATGGTTGCATTTGTTTTTCATATACTCGGCGGTAAGCGAATTGGTTTTGAGCTTAAAAATCGGGCGGGGGTTGCCGAACCCATACGGCTCTAACAGCTCAAGCTCTTTTATTAATTCCAAACTAATCTGGCTTTCTTCTATCTCAAGGTCATACATGCTGTATGGCAAAAACAACTTTTTGTCATACTGGCTTTTTATATAGTCGTTTATTCTTCTTTTGAATTCGTCCAGGTTTTCTTTACGCAACGAAAACCCGGCGGCTTGGGAGTGCCCGCCGAAATCAAGCAAAAGGTCGGACACGCTGCTTAAGACTTCGTAAAGATTTATGCCGTCTATGCTGCGCGCCGTGCCTTTGAAGCTGTCGCCCGAATCCACCAGCAAAAAGGCGGGACGGCGGTATTCGGAGCAAAGCTGCGCCGCTATAATGCTGGTAAGACCTTTTTCCCAATCCGCGTGATGCAATATTATGGAATATTGATTAATCAAGTCTATTT